>JANQQS010000078.1 GCA_028284955.1 Myxococcota bacterium
ACGTGCCTCCTGGCGGGGGAGTTTGGGTGAATCGGCGGGGTCGTACCCCGACGAGAGGGTCTGGGTGCCAGACCCTCAGGCAAACTGATCAGTGCTCTACTCGAGGGCGGATTGCATGCGATCTCTTACTTCGATAATGCCCTGGAGCGAGTCGTTTTGCACGCCGGCCTGGCGGCATTGTTCGATGGCTGCGTCAAGCTGTGCGATCTCTTCTGCCTGCGCGCCGCGCAATGACTCCACCATCTCTCGAAACGCTTCAAACACTTCTTGAAGCTCGTCTCCCTTGCGAAGGCGCCCGGCGAGCCTGAGCTTCCCCGCCGATACTTCGTTCAACAGCATCCTCAGCTTGTAAGCCGGCCCGACCAAACGGTGAGTGACCATGATGCCGGTCAGCGCCAGCGTGAGCGTCAACACCAGAATGCCCATGACAATGGCCGTCAGTACTTTCCTATCCTCTCGCTCGGCCCAACCTTCAAGCTCGGCGACCGTCTCCGGAGGAAGGTCCGGCTGCATGGACATGTTGATGCTCAGCGCCTCGGTCAGGCCTCGGGAGTAGTCATACGCGAAGTACCCAAGCACTCCCGCAACGACAACCGTTACAGCCACAACCATGAACGTGTACTTCAGCTGAAACCGCGGATTCAGTAGATAGTTTCGGATTCTCCGGCGCGGTGGGCCGCCACTCATGCGCGGTTTGACCGCTTCTGCGTCTGCCCCCATGTCTACGCCTCCCTACTCGTTCTTGCTCTGCGCGAACGCGCCTTTATCTAATTATCGGTGGCGGACGACGGGACCGCAACAAAGCGTTGTTTCCCATCCCCGCTAGAAGCCAGACCGAGCCGCGCTAGCCTGCATCGCTTGCGGCAATCTTCGCATCGCGCCACGCAACGCACCTTCAATAGCCTGTTCACGAGCCTCACGACCGCGGCCTCCAGGCACCGACGCAGCGCCTTGGAGAATCGCGCGCATGTCTCTACCTGGGTACGTTCCTAGAATGACCGAAACGACCGCACGAACGCCTGACCCAGTACTCTCTACGCTGACAATCGAGCTGTCGAGAAAGTATCCGATAAGCCTTCGTTGGCGCAGCACCCTCCCCGCCTTTTTCCGGGTCTCGTTGGCCGGGGCCACTTCTACGCCGTCTAGTTGACGAACCTCTTTGGCGAGAAACTCGCGAACGCTTCGCAACGTCGCCTGGTCCACTGACCGACTCTTCGCCCCGGGCATACCGACGCCCACGTAGTAACGTGCGGGGCCGCGCGAAGGAGCCGGCCTCGAGGGAGGCGTGGTTCGACGCCTCGCGAGGAGCCCTCGAATCGCCCGCTCGACCGCAGCACGAACAGAACGAGATCGATCTCGGCGTGCGCGGCGAAGTGCAGGCAACGCGGACGTGGCTCCAAGGCGCCTCAGAGAGCTCGCGGCGGCCGTACGAACCGCCGGGTGACGATCCCGAAGCGCAGCGGTCAGAGCGCGCACCACCGGTTGTTCCAAATCTGAGCGTCCAAGAGAGATTGCCGCCTGCACACGAACGCGAAACGCCCGTGAACGGCGCAGCTTCCGTACTAGATAATCTGACCGCGCGTCGGCATGAGCCGGCGACGCTTCGCCAAACGCGAGCAGCGCACCCAGCACGCTCAACAAAATCAGTCGCCATAACCCGCGCCCAGCACACTGCTGGAGCCTGCACCTGCTCACTGCCCGCTACCTCCCCGGCCGCTACTTCTTCTCTCAAACCGGAACTTGCGTTTGGACGAGCGCACGTGCGATTGCTTCATCGGTAGATGGTAGTATCGCAGGCAATAAGCAGCTTGGGCAATGCCCCATCAGGGATTCTTTCCACGTTGGCCGCACGATGCGGTGGTTGCAGCTTCCGTTGACAGCACGCACCCTCAGCTCATGCGTGGGGTGACCCTCTGCCTCATCGGAGTGCTGGGCGTTATTGAAACAGTGGCGTCGCCCACACTCGCACAGCCAATGCTTCGCGTTCGCGCTGAAACACGCGTTGAGCTGAACGTGACCGACTCGAATGACAGCCTCCGGATCACCGGCTCGCTGCACGATGATGTAGGTACCCCGCTGCGGCATACATACATCGGAATCCGAGTCGTCGAGAAAGACAACAGAGCGCACCTCAAGCGACAACTTCGCACCGACTCCGACGGCAACTTCCAATTCGAGACCGAACTGCGTCCCGCGATCACACGCATTACCGCTGCTTTTCCCGGCACGTCGTTTTACGAGCGTTCCGAAGCCGAACAGGAGATCGACCTCATCCGCATTCCGATTCGCCTCTCGCTCCAACTGGACAACCAAGGTCAACTCGATCTCGATCAGACGTTTCATGTCGTGCACATTGTCGCGAGCGTGCGCACGCAACGTGCTTTGCCTGGTGATTCCGCAATCCCTTCGGAGTCTGACGGTTCGGCGACAAGCCACTCATTGTCGGGATTGCCGATCACGCTCCGTGACGAACTGGGTCGGAAGCTGGGCTCGTCGTTCACCGACGATGCAGGCCGAACGTCCATGCGCATTCGCAGCGACGAACTGGGTGAACCGGGAGCAGGACGACTAAGCGGTCAGTTCGCGGGGAGTGCAGCGTACGCTCCGGCGCAAATCGAAACGCCGATTCTGCGGCATCGAAAGACAATGCTGACCCTGCGTCGCAGCGCTTCGGTGAACCCTCGCGAAAGGGTGACCCTATCGGGCAAGTTGTATGACAGCCAAGGGCCACTGACGAATCGCGCAGTCGGCATTTTCTTTGAAAACGAACACGCGCGCACCATCCTTACGAGTCGCGACGGGACCTTTCGCTGCGCATTTGAGCGGTCGGATAAGTTCCCCTTCGACGGGACGGTGGTCGCACGTTTTGAAAGCGACTCGCTCGGTTGGGATTCTGCGGAGTCCAACCCAGTGGCAATTCGAGGCCAGGATGCATGGAACCAACCGTGGCCATGGATGGTGCTCTCCGCGGTCATATGTTTGCTGCTGTTGCTCACGGTCGGCCGGCGCCCGGGTTCGAACCGGAGCCCTGAACGCGCGCGAGGTGACCTCGCGCCGGGGATTGCGGAACGGCCCCGAGGTTCGCTCCGCAGCACGATTTTTCGAGTATCAGGTCGGGTGCTCGATCACCACACCGGTCGTCCAGTCGCAAACGCCTGGGTGTGGATTGACAGCCACGGCGCGTCTCAAAACGTGCCACTCGATCAGGTGCACGCATCCTTTGCTTCGGCGGATGTACGGCGCGGCGAGCCGCGGATACGAGCCGGCGCACCTGGCTATGAGCATGTGGAACGCGTAATCAAAATTCCTCATAGCGGGGAATGGTCCGACTTCGAGGTTCGACTGCAAAGCACGAGAGCGCTGGCGCTCGGAGCGTTTCAGCGAGTCGCGAACAAGATTCTGCCTCGGTCGCGAGACTGGTTCGTCACGACAAACCAAGAAGTTTCAGCACGTCGTCCTCACGACGCGTCCTTGGCTCGGCTCGCTCAACAGACCGATTCCGCTTACTACGGACCAGAAGCGCCAGACTTGGCAGAGGTCACGGAGCTGAACAGCAAAGCTCAAAAAATCGTTGCGGAGGAATCCGAACGCGACAAACTCTTCAAACCGTCTCGTTGACTGCGCTCCCGAGTCGTTTCTATATTGCGCGTCCACGCGAGCCCGGATCCCCAAAGAGACCATGGAAATCACGATTATCCTAGTCGCCCTGATCGTCATCATCGGCATCGGCATCGCGCTACGCCGTAAGGGCGCGAAATCACTGACTGGTGGAGGGCAAACGGCCCAACCACTGGCCCGCGACACGACGGCACGAGCGCCAGACAAACAAGCACCAGGACGGGAGCCGGAGGCAGATGCCGCCGATACCCCCCGAGCGCCGCTACCGCCCGGAGCCGCCGCTGCGGTGCCGCAGAAGAAACCGGATGTCGAAGCGCCTCCGCAAGAGCCTGAGCCTCAACCCGAGCCGCAAGCGAAACCGTCCCATGAAGACCTCAGCGCACTGCGCAAAGGCCTCAAATCAACCCGCGGTGGATTCATCTCGCGACTGGCAAAGTTGTTCCAGAAGGCCGACGCGATCGACCCGGCGCTACTCGACGAAATCGAAGAGGTACTGATCACCGCCGATGTGGGAGTCAAAACGTCTCAGAAAATTCTGTCGCGACTGCGTGAACGTCTTGAGCGAAACGAACTCACCGATAGCGACAAAGTTTGGGAAGCGATCCGAGAAGAGGCGCGAGGAATCCTGGAGACCAACGGTGACTCGTTTCAGCTCTCGTCTCAAACTCCATCCGTCGTATTGGTCGTCGGCGTCAACGGTGCCGGCAAGACCACCACCATCGGAAAACTGGCGAGTCGTTTCGCCGCCGCCGGGCAGAAGACGATCCTCGCCGCGGGGGACACGTTTCGCGCAGCTGCGGTGCTGCAGCTCGAAGTCTGGGGACGCCGCGTGGGCTGCCCCGTGGTCAAAGGAAAAGAGCGAGCAGACCCCGGATCGGTCATTTTCGACGCCATCAAGAACGCGCAGCAGAGCGGGGCGAACGTCGTCATCGCCGACACGGCGGGACGGCTTCACACCAAGACACCTCTCATGGACGAACTGAAGAAGGTGGGTCGAACGGTCGAAAAGGCTTTGGGTCGGCCGGCGGATCACGTAATCTTGGTTCTCGATTCGACAACAGGCCAAAATGCCATTCAACAAGCCCAGCTGTTCAAAGAAGCGCTTCCCATCTCCGGAATTGTGTTAACGAAACTTGATGGCACAGCCAAAGGTGGGGTTATATTGGGCATCGTGGACGAGCACGAGGTACCAGTTCGGTTTATCGGAATCGGAGAACGGGTTGAGGATTTGCGCGAGTTCGATGCGCGGAGCTTTGTGGAAGCGTTGTTCGAAAAACCAGACGACGAATCGCTCGCCGCTTAGCAAGCCAAACCAATTGATTGCGTTCGTGCCAGCGTGATATAGTTCGGCGGCCAACCAGCAAGGACTATTTTGCAAGTGATTTCAAAGGTTTGCTTTCGTGTCAGCTCAAAACTCTGGAGACGGAGGAAAACCTGACAATGAAGTTTCCCGTGTCTGGTTGGATGTGGATCGCCCCTGCGCTCCTGCTGACGGTTCCTTCGATGTCGCATGCGCAGATGGACTTCAGCTTGGACGAGGCAGAAACCGACGAGTCCGCTGACAGCTCGGAATCGGCCGACGGTTCCGAAGGTGCCGGCACGGACGAGTCGGGCCCTGAAGGCGTAGATGCCGAAGGTCAAGCGGGAGCCGATTTCGGCACCGGCGACGGCGACATCATCGGCGAGCTCGCAGCGGAGGCGAATAAGCCGGAGCAGCGGGCTGAAAAAGGCCCCAAGAGGACCGAGACCGTCGAGGAAATCTACGCCGTGCAGCAAATCTACGCGCTGCGCATCAATCGCCTAGAACTCGCCCCCTCGTTTGCGTTCACATTGAACGATCCGTACGTGCGTCGCACCGGGCTCGGGGTCGCGCTCAACTACTGGTGGACGAACGTACTCGCGCTTGGCGCGAACTTCCTGTGGTACGAAGGGCTCGAGTCCGAATCGGACGTGAACTTCTTCGTGCGCCGCTCGACCCGGCTCGCTGTGCCGCTAACGCAGTGGCAACTTGGCGCATGGCTCAACTTCACCTACGTCCCGTTGTACGGAAAGTTTGCAGCGTTTCGGCGGCTTATCTTCCAGTGGGATGCGTACGTAGTGGGCGGCGTCGGGCTCATGCGAACACGTCCGATTCCTGTCATCGACCCAGCGATTCGCGAGTTCGATTACGAGTTACGCGTTGCGTTTAATATCGGTCTCGGAATACGAGTTTTCATTACCCGCTACCTCGCCGCGTTCATTGAGTTCCGCGACTATCTACATCTCGAGCGCTTCGAAAATATTGAAGTCGCGCTGGGTGACGAGCAGCGTGAAGATTCTTCCACCTGGTTCGCAGACAGTCCCACACTCAGAAACAACGCGACGGTGCAGGTTGGCTTGACGATCTTCTTCCCCTTCAGGTTTGAATACCGCTTGCCGAAGTGATGAGAGCCTTGCGAATGATGACTAAGAAGATCTTGATCTCCCTACTCGGCGCCGGTTTGGCGTGCGTTGCGCTGCAATCGCCCGTCCCTGTCCGTGCTCAGGAAGTGCAGATCACCGGACCACTCGCCGGCGCCCCCGCCGTGCGCAAGATGCGCCTTTACCGAAAAGGCAGAGTTCAACTGCAGCCTTTCTTGGGCTTCACAATCCGCGACGAGTTTTCACGGTCGCTCATGTTCGGACTTCAAGCCAACTACCATTTCACGGAGTGGTTGGGGCTCGGGTTTTGGGGCGGATTTGCTGGAGTGAATCTCGATACACAGCTGACGAAAGAAGTAGACTCCAAAGGCGTCAGCACCGACCGGAACCGCCTGAGTCTTCCCTCGCGCCAAGGTTTTGATAGCCAAATCGCCACGCTCACGTGGGCAGCGGCGATTCAAGCGACCTTCATTCCGCTGCGCGGCAAGCTCGCCTTGTTTCAGAAGGTGTTCAGCGATACCGACTTCTATATTTTCGGGGGAGCGGCCTTCATTGGATTGGAAGAGCGCGCTGATGTCTCCGACGGATCAGTGTGTTCGGCGCCCGGCCAAGCTTGTTTGGACACACAAACCGCTCGGTCTAGCCGTGTCGCGATTGCTCCCACGTTCGGCGCCGGGCTCACCATGTACTTCAACGAGTACCTAGGTCTGTCGGTGGAGTGGCGAGGTCTGCCATTTGCTTGGAATACATCCGGTACCGACGAGTCGGGTTCACCGGCTGGAGACTTCCCCGACGGACAAATCGATTCGGACGACCGACGATTTCAGTTCAATCAGATGATCAACATCGGCTTGGTCTTCTATCTTCCGGTTCACGCGCGAATCACCGACTAGCGCATCGCGACGACACGTTCACGTCGGGAACAAGCGCGATTCTTCGGAACCGCGATTCTTCGGAACTTCGGCAGATCGTCTCACGAGGTTCTTCAATCGCTTGGAAGCCGAGTTAAACGAATTCTCTCGTCGCTCGACCTAATAACTCTGCGTGACGAGAGTCCTCTACGTACGACGGGGGTTCCCGGATGAATCGAGCGCGTATCCGGTGGGCAACTTCTCCAGTAGTTCCGCACGTGGCCCAGGGAGCTTCCAGTTTCGCTCGATAAAGCCATCCAAGATTCGGGCTCGGACGCGAACGCTCTCTTCTCGAAGCAGGAGCTCGGAGAGCGCCTGAGCACCCTCTTCTTGATTTTGGGCGACCAGCGCGCCGACCGCGTGGAAGCGAGTTGTCTCGTTGACATCTTCCAAAAACGGTCGAACTGCATCGAATACCTGAGTACTGACGTGATCTTCGAGCGCAGAGAGAACCTGAATTTTCTTCTGGGGATCCCGCTCGTACTCCGTATCCATGGTGGAAAGAAGATCGAGCAGTGCACGCTCCACCTCTTCGGAACCAACCAGTTTCCCAAGCATTTTCAGCGGCCAGGAAATCGATTCACTGGATTGCAAGAACGCAAGGATCGGCTGCACGGCTGTTTCGCCGCTCGCGACGATTGACTGAAAAACGGCGTCTTTTTCCTCTTGGTCGGTGATGCTCGGGTCCACTCGAAACGTAAACCGCTTGAGCAAAGCACCGATCGACTCGGGAGTTCCCATTTTGGTCAGCGCTTGAATCGATTCCCAACGATCCTGCGCTTGAGATCGCTTATTGGCAACTCTCGCCGCGTGCTTCTTGAGGGCACCGTCCGGAGTTGACTTTAGAAAACCAAATATTCCCATGCGACACGCAACAGCGAGAGTTTCCTGCATCAACTAGCGAATACTGCTCAGCGAATCAAGACGGGGCGGAGCACAACTTGTTTGCCTTGGGCCTGAACCTGAAACCGAACCATGCGGCATCCATGCTTTTGAGCCAAACCCTGGGCATTCCGCTCCAAGCGCTTGATGAATCGATCCTGCGAAATACCCGAAACGTCTTCTCCGACGGACTGTTTGGCAGACACGTACTCCTGATAGACGCGCGTCTGATAGGCATCCTCGGGCTCGGATGCGAGCTGTGCCGCGAGATTCGCATCCTCGATGACATCGCTGCCTCCGGCCGAGGATGCAGCCGCGGCTGGTGCTTCACCACCCGCGCCACCGGGCATGCCGGCCCACTCGCCGCCGCTCGACACGCCATCTTCATCGGTTTCAGAAACGCCCGTGAATACATTGATGAGCTGGTTTATGCGATATGCAAGCCCGCCGAACTCGGCGCTTTCGACATCCAGACGAAGGTCTGTGCGCCCGTTGATCACCGCAAGCACCCCTTCCTCGATTTCCTCGAGGGGTCGAAGCAACCCTGTGCCGATCATGAACCCGTACAGCACGACGCCGAGAACACCCACCGCCATGAGCAGCAAAATGACCATGCTCACATCCGCGAGCTCCATTTTGCGGGTCTTGTTCGCGAGCACGACATAAGCCACTTTCGCCGAGGGCGTCATCGGAAGCGATGACGTGACCCCTACGTACTCCTGCCCGCCGAAGGCGGCGCTCCAACGCCCGCTCGAGCCGCCTCCGAGCGCTGAGCGCGTGCTGGATTCGGACTCTCCGTAGAGCTGTTTTTGCATCTTCGCAGCGAGCGGCGCGGAAAGCGATGAGCTGTAGACTTTTTCCTCAGTCAAGATCGCAACGTCTCGACCCAGCACCTTCGACTCCGCGCGCGCCATGCCGTTGGACAAGTCGTAGCCCACGAGGAGCACCCCCACCACGCCGCCTCGCTGGCTGTGAATCGGCGCAACCGCGATTTGGAGCAGCTTGTTTTCGTCCGCGTGCATCCATACGTCGTGCTGCGGCCGCCCTTCTTTGAGAGCCGCACTAAGCGCGGGAACCTGTTTGACCAGCGACTGGCCGTACAACCGGTTGATATCCTGGTTTCTGGCTACGACCTTCCCTGTTTCATCGGTAATCACGACGATGTCGGGAAGACTCCCGCGGCCTCGCGCTGGATCTTGAAACCACGCCGCGACCTGGTCTGCCGCTTCAAACGCTCGTCTTCGGCGACTGGATTCGTCCAACGCGGCAAACACCCCGCGAACGCTTCGATTCCTTGCGCGGTCGCGTACGTGGTCAAGGAACTCGATGCCGGACAATCGCCATGTGATCGCGAAAAGCGCATTGTCGGAATCGATTCGAGCGTCGATCTCTTTCGTGACGGCCGATTCAATCTGGGATCGAACCACGAAAAACGAAACCAAACCGACCACCAGAACGGCAACTACGTTACCGGCTATGATCTTTAGCCGCATGCGGGCTCTCCTTCCGCGAGCTTCGGACCATTCCATCCGCCCCTGCGACTGCCGGGGAACCTCCGAAACCTAGTATTCAAAACCCTGTCTTCAGACGAACGTGGGAGCCGCCTGCCCCCCCGACAAACCCCAAATTGCTGCAGAATAGACAACTTACGATGCGCCTGGAGTATCACTTGGTAGTCGGCTCGGTCAACATCCTAGCGCGAGGCCACAACGCGACCGTCGGGTCCCACGCGTTCAGTGGCCACCGCGCGACCTTCCACGAAATAAAGAATCACTGCGCCAACTCCCAGCACAAGCGCCCCTCCCAAAGCGAAGTCCGAATATCGGGCCCAGTCTCGCGCGCCATCAAGATCCCCGTCGTTGTCCAGACGCGCAGCACGGATTCCCAATCCCAGGCTCGCGACCGCAGCTCCGGCCGCAAGGCCTCCTACGACCCAAGTCCAGACCCGCCGCCCCCGCACCGCCCGATACCGGGTCTCCGGTACGAGATCGGCGTACGCCGCAGTGGTCTGACCGGCCCGAACCCCGACCTTGGATCGAAAGGGTATGTACCCCTCGCGCGCGACCTCGAGCGCGTGTCGGCCGGGAGGAAGCGTGAGCGCGAGATTTAGGGGGGTTTTTCCGGATCGCTTCCCGTCTACCTCGACGTCGGCCCCCTTCACGTTGGACCGAACGCGCAACGTGCCTTCGGTGGGGCGCTGCGTCTGAGCGCGCCGCGCTTCCTCCGCCCGTTCCTTGAGTCGCTTGATCAGAGCATCAACCTGCGCGCGATCTGGCGGATCCACCCGGTCACGGAGGTACAACGAGTAGTGATCCGCAGCCTCTTGATATTCGCTGAGCTCTTCGTGGGCCCGGGCAATATTGAACCAGAGGTCCGCGCTCGGCACCAGCTGAGCGGCCAGGCGAAACTCTTGTATGGCTTCGCGGAACGACCGCTTATTGAAGTGGCGCATACCTGCCTCAAAATGCTGGCGCGCTCGAGCAGACCGGCCTTCGTCTTCGGGACCGGAGTCGGCCCGAGGCCGGGCCGGAGACTGGGCTTCCGGCTGGGCCGCCGCCGTGACAGCTCCAAGCGGCACGATCAACGCCAAGCTGACCAGTCCGATAGACCCATTTCTCGTGGATTCGGTGCGATCCTTCATCGGTGACACCTCGAGAGAGACCATATCACGGTCGGCTCCTTTTCGACGGATTGTGGGACGACGACTACACTGGCATGCGCGATGTACACTGGTTG
The DNA here is from genome assembly GCA_028284955.1 of Myxococcota bacterium. Taxonomy (GTDB): domain Bacteria; phylum Myxococcota_A; class Polyangia; order Polyangiales; family Houyiibacteriaceae; genus JANQQS01. The sequence goes on from JANQQS010000078.1 coordinate 10,548, forward strand.
GACGATCTTCTGCCCCGACCCCGAAACGGCAATCGAGTGCAAGCGCTTGGCCGAGCGCGGAGGAGACGAAATCGTGCTCGACGTCGTCGAACACGTGTGGGACGCGGCACTCGCTCATCTTTCCTCCGGTGGCTTCACCGCAGCCGTGTTGACCGACGAGGTCTCGGCCGCTGAGTGGGTGCAGGCGGCATCGATCGCAAAAAGCAAAACGTCACGATTGGTCGTCGCACTTATGGGAAGCGAATCGGCCACCGCCCATATCGCGTCGGATCTTGGGATTGTCGTACTTCGCGAGCTGCGTCCGCTGCTCTGTGCCCTTCGGCTGCTTCCTCTATCGAGCACTCCGTGGAACGCGTCGATCCGAGACCTTCCCAAGATTGACCAAAAGCGATTCGAGGCTGTGGTAACCCGCGGGGGCGCCGATCGCTGGCGCCACGTGGACGAGGGTCTCATCGAATATTGCCCGGCGAATTCGGCAGTCTCCACCGTGATCGGAGAATCGGTTGACGTAGGTCCGGCACTCGAGGCGCTAAGGGCCGCCAAACAAGTGGCACACCCGCCCATGCCGTCGGTTCAAGGCGTGGAACGCCAGTCCGTGTTGGACGTGATCCTGGGACCTCCGCGTGCTTTGTCCGATCCAGCCAGCAAAGCAGCGCTGGCCCCCTATGATATCCCAGTGCCCATCGAGGAACTGTGCGCCAGCCCTTCCCGCGCCTCCTCAGAGGCCGCGCGGATTGGCTTCCCGGTTCGAATCGCGTTGGCTTCACCCGACTTGCGCGTATGGCAGCACCCCGATCTTGTGGTCGATCGCGTGGACAACGCTGCGCGGGTCCGAGACGTCTATCGGCAGATCATGAATTTGGCGCGCACCCGAGCACCACACGCGCGTTTGCTCGGGGTTACGGTGCGCGCGGCAACCCTCGCGCGTGCCCTTTTGTGGCTGCACATGCGGCCCCTACCCGACTCCGCGGCGCTGGTACAAATCGGATTCGCAGACCCGCACGGCGCGGCCGCGGGTGACGCCACCGAGACGGTCTTGCCGATCACGCACGAGCGACTCGAACAGGTACTCAAACGGCTCCGAGGAAGCTCGCTCGTGCTGCCTTCAGAAACGTCAGCGAGAAGAGAAACGGTGAGCGCGCTGGGAGATGTCCTGATGCGGCTCGCGGCATTTATCCACGACTGGAGAGATGAGATCGAAGCAGTGCATATCGAACCACTTGCTTTGTTGATCAGCGGTGATGTTGAACTACGCGAGGCATGTGTTCAGGTATCCGACGCGTTCGAGCGTTCGTTGGAACACAGCTCTTCGGAGCGAACATCCCCGGAGCAAAGGGTTCCTCGACCGGCGAAGGCCGCTTCGTGACGGATGGAGCGCTCGTCGAATGCAATTCGGCGGCGCGCGCCCACCTCACACGAAAGCCCCACGCTTATCCATGGCTAGACGCCCGATGAGCGTGTGCTCCCCGACGGTCGAGTCGCTATTGCGGAACTTCTTGTAGTCCGCGGACCTGAGTGGTCGGCGCTTCCGTTCCCGCGTCAAACGGCGGCACCCCGAAGAGCGCCAACAGGCCCACGAGCGCACCGATCGCGCCCACAACAATCGCACCTTTCACCACCGGACTGGTCTCTTGCCAGAATGACATTGAAGGCCTCCTTGAGAGCCACAAACAGGGATCGGCGCAATCCCGTCCCCACTTGAAAGACTAGAGAAACTGTAAGCCCGCGGTCAACTTTTTTCTGTTTTTTTATATATATTTTGTAAAGTTCACACCATGGTGAGCCGCCTAGCGAGTAGCAGCGCCGATCGCATCCCGGAATCATCCGCCGCGCCCTCTCGCGCTGCCTCGTACGCCACACCGTGGTCAACGCTCGTTCGAATATACGGCAAGCCCCAAGTTACGTTTACCGACGAGCCAAAATCGAGCAACTTCGACGCGATGGTCGCTTGGTCGTGGAACATCGCCACAACGCCGTCCACATCCCCCCGTTGCGCGTTCCGAAACGACGTCTCCGCCGGAGTTGGACCGGTCAACTCCAAATCACCCCCAGGACGTAGCCGAGAGCGAACCGTGGCGATCGCGGAACGCACCACCGCTTCTTCGTCGCCCAACAACCCGCTCTCGCCAGCGTGAGGATTGAGACCAGTGACATCGATGCGAAGGGTGCGCCGGTATCTGCCCACGCGGGAGAGCGCAGCGTGAAGATGCTGAATGGTTCGTACAACCCTTGGTTCGGTAACCTGGCTCGGGACGTTGGAAATTGGTTCATGCGTGGTCACAAGCCCGACATTAAGAGAATCACCCAAAAACATCATGGTTACCGAGTCTCGTTTCAGCGAAGCCCGCTCCGCAAGATACTCGGTGTGTCCAGTGAACCTTGTCCCCGATAGCGTAACCGCAGCCTTGCTGATGGGACCGGTCACCAGCGCGCGAGCGCGTCCGGCCAATACCGCGTCGAGCGCAGCATCCAGACACTGAAGTTGGGCAAGGCCACCCTCTGCCGTCGGTTGATGCATACCTCTGATTTCGAAAGGCCACCGGCCGGCGGAAACCACGCCGACGCTGCCCTTTCGCAACGAGCTCCAATCGTCTGCGGGCAACAACGCACACGGGGCTCTCGCCTCACGTAACTTGTCCATCAAGTACGGAGCGTCTCCAAACAACACGATCTGGTCGACGCTCACCGCGCTTTTGGCTGCGGAGACCGCTATGAGAGGTCCTATCCCCGCCGGGTCACCCACAGAGACCGCGAGAGGCGCCAGAGGTTGCGACTCTGCGCGTTCTACCTTCGTCGACCCCACTGTTCTACGGGGATTTCATCTTGTAGCCGACTCCGCGAACGGTCTCCAGCACGTCGACAGCTTTGCCAAGCTTCATGCGCAGCCGTCTGACGTGTATGTCAACCGTTCGGCTGCTCCCGTAGTAGTCGACGCCCCACACCCGCTCCAGCAGCTGCTGGCGCGAAAACACACGGCCTCGGTTTTGACAAAGAAATCTGAGCAGCGCGAACTCCTGATGAGTCAGATGCCTGGGACGTCCATCCACGGTGATCTCATGAGCCGCTAAGTCAACGCAGAGCGAGCCGATTTTGATCCGTTCTTGACCCGCAAACTCGCTGCGCTGCCAATCGATTCGTCGGATGCGCACATAGACTTCAGCGGGTACGTAAGGCACGAGAACGAAGTCGTCGAATCCATCCGCGGCGTCGAGTCGGGACAACGCGGGCACACTGACGCCGATTAGTACAGGAACCTCCGCGAGCGAAGGCACCGCCCGCAGTCGCATGAGCGCGGCGCGGCCCGCATCCACCTCATCGATTGCTTCCACCAAGACTACGGTGGGTGGCTCCTCGGCCAAACTTGGATCGTCGAGAGAGTCCCAGAGGTCGGCTGTCTTCACGCGGCATCCAAGCTCACGCAGAACCTGAACTCCACCGTTTTCGCGCTCCGCAACCCCCTCCGGTCCAACCACAAGGATCCACATGTCGGCCTGCCTTTTCCGCGCGGAACATAGCTCCAGGACATGTTCGGGGCAATCAACGGATGCTTCATTGCGCCAAGCTCCCGGTTTCTCAGGCTCGTTTGAGCGCAATGCGAGGAGTCCCGCGACCTATCGTTGTTGTTGAGACCGTTGTATGACAAAAGGACCTCGCTAGGCTCATAATACGGACAAGCGCTGGACCGCGCGAAGTACATCATCGCGGGAAGCTGCGCGAAGGCGTGCTGAGGAGACACTCGTGACGACGAAGCAATGGCGACTCAAAATCGCACCGCTTGGTGCTGACATCGAGACGTCGGAGCGCACGGTGCTCGCAGAACATTGGATGGAGGCCCTGACCAAAACTCTCGACTCACTCGGCGAACCCGCGTCCATGCCCCAACGCGCAAGCTGCTCATTTGCGTCGAACGGGGTCGTGACCGTCATCGATGCCGACCACCGTCGAAGATTTTCGATTCAGGAAGTCGTCGAGACTTCGACGGCTACCGATGACGTCGAAACGAAGACCGACGTTGAAACGAAAACCATCGTCGAAAAGCAAACCGGCGTTGAGACGCAAACCGACGTTGAGACGCAAACCGACGTCGAGACAAAGACCATCGTTGAAGGGCAAACCGACGTAAACGCGCCGGGCGATGACCGAGGCGGCGCAGACAAGCAAACAAGCTACCGTCCACCCACCCCCGCCGCGCTGAGCAGTAGACCCCCGCCGCCGCCTCCACCATCTCCGCGCGTGAGCAGTGTTCCGCCGGCAACGACATCTGGCGTATCAGCATCGTCAGACGTGGTCACCAAACATGGCGGCGAGAACCACACGCTAATTATGAAACGCGACGAAGACCCGAGCCCCGACAACCCACTCCGCTATCGGGAGAGAGCATATGCGGTGGCGGCCGATATCGACATCGAACACGCAGAGCGAATCGCAAAAGAACGTATCAACCAGCTGATCGCAGAGGCGAAACACGATCCGCCGGGAAAGTATTTCAGCGTCGCCATGTTCGACCACCACTGGGACCGCGCGCCCGCCCGTCCGCCGATCGTTGCGCTCCAGTGGAAGGATTGGCGCGACGAACTGGAAGTCGAATACCCGCTCGAAAAAGTTGCGCGGCGCGGGAGCGTTCAAGCGCCCAAGGCCGCCGATGAAATCCGGCCCGCGCCGATGCCCGCTCCCGCTGCGACCCCATCAACGATTGCCTCCCCGCCTAGACGTGATGGTGGCGATGATCGTGAAGCACCGCCGACAGGCGAACACGATGCTCGGCTCGCCAAAGCATTCGAGGCATGCCAGGATTTACTCTTCTTGGCGACTCCAGTGGAGGCTCTGGAGTTCGTGATACGGCTTCTCGACGAGCTGCTTCCTACCGAAGCGTCAAGCGCGTGTATCTACGATATTAATCACGATGAATTTCGATTCGTAGCCCTCCGCGGAATCGGCGCGGAGGCTCGACGAGGTCAGGCAGTTCCATCCAAAGCTGGACTGTTCGGGGCGGCGTCTTCGATGCTTGCCAAGATCTTGCGCGTCGACGACGTAGCCGCGGAATCTCGTTTCAAGTCCGACACTGACGGACGAACGGGTCTCGAAGTCAGAAACTTGATGTACTTGCCGCTGAGTATGCATGGCCGACTTCTGGGAATGATTCAGTTCATCAATCGGAAAAATCGCAACTCATTCACCAATGCCGACTCAGATCTCGCAACGTACATCGGGCGCCAACTCAGCGAGTTTCTGCACGGCGCCAGAATCTCCGCCGGCGGCGACTAGTTTTCGGAGGGTCTGACCCCGCAGACCCCCCCCCCACGCGGGTACAACCCGCGTGGGGCCCCCCTCCCAACGCCGCTTCGCGCTGCGCGGGGGCCCCTACGCCCCCTTGCTCACTTCGTGCAGCGCTCGCAGTGAACTGCTTTCTTTGTGGGGTGTTTTTGGGGTGAGCTGCAGCTCCGCGCGTTACGGTCCGGCGAACTGTCCCATCTGTATCTGCAGGAAAACTGACTCGGTCCCCGTCCGGCCGCTTCGCGGCCACCCCACCGCGTAGCGGCGGGGCCCGTCAGTTTTCTGGAGGGGCTGGCCGCAGCCCCTCCCCCCGTCGGGTACGACCCGACGGGTCCCCCCACCCGCCGCCGGCCGCTTCGCGGCCACCCCACCGCGTAGCGGCGGGGCCCCGGCAGTTTACCCTCACGAAACCAGGTCACGTGCATCCTGGCGGGGGAGCTTGGGTGAATCGGCGGGGTTGTACCCCGACGAGAGGGTTTGGATGCCAAACCCTCAAAAAACAGACGGCCAGACCCTCAAACAATCAGCGCAGCAGCTTGCGGATTTCTGCCTCCAGCTTTTTTGCGTCGGCTTTTCCTCGGAAACCCGCATGCACGTAGCGAACAAGTCCATTCTTGTCGATGAGATACGACGACGGCATTTTGGGGGGTCGGTAGCGCGAAGCGACACGGTGCTCCGCATCGTGAACAACAGGAAATGCCACCCGTGTTCGTTGCAGAAACCCGCGCATGTTCCGCCGCTCGCGATCTAGGTTCACCCCGATCACCGTAAAACCTTGCGCCTTGTATTTCGCATATAACGAGTTGAGCACCGGCATTTCTTGCCGACACGGAGCGCACCACGATGCCCAGAAGTCCACCAGCACAACCTGGTTTCGTAAGCGAGCCAACCGAATCGACCGACCGTTGAGATCAGACAGACCGATTTCGGGGGCTCGTGAGCCTCCCTGCAGCGCGAACGCGGGACCAGCTAGAGTTAGCGCGGCCCCGACCAAAGAAACACACAAAACACTACGCAGCACGGACGGCATGGACGTGAGCGCGCCAAACCTATTCAGAGACCACGAACATTTCACTGATTGAGCTCCTCCCGAATATAGTCTGCCAGAGATTCGAGCGGCTCGTCGAAGCGACGTCCGGAAACAAAGATCGTCGGCGTGCCATCTACTTTGACACGCTGGCCAAGCGCGCGGTCCTTTTCCACCACTTCGCGCGTTTCTGGTTTCTGAATGGCAGTTCGAAAACGGTCCATATCGAGGCCGAGCTCCTCCGCATATCGCTCCAATGCCTCGGAAGATAAATCCGATTGTGCATCGAAGAGCTTGTCATGCATCTCCCAGAATTTTCCCTGTTTTGCGGCCGCGATAGACGCAATCGCGGCTGGCACCGCCTGGGTATGAGCGGGGAGAGGATAATGGCGAAACACGATCTGCACCCGCCCGGGGAACTCTCGTAAGGTCCGCTCGAGAATCGGTCTCGCGGCTTTGCAAAACGGGCACTCAAAGTCGCTGAACTCCACGATCCGAATGCGCGCCATAGTGGCGCCGCGTACCGGAGCGCTCCCCGTCGGCAGGTCGACTTTCGTTTGTTCGTCGTACCGGTTTCGATAAAATTGACGAATTTCCTTAGCCGAGTAGCCCCCAGTCACCAATCTCGCAAGATAGCGGGCGGCAGGAACACACCGGCGGCATTTCCGTTGCTGCTGAACGCAGCGCGCAACGGTGATAGGCTCGCCGCACGGAGATAACGCGTTGTTGATGTGCTCGACCCAAGCCTTCCGGGCGTCCGGGTCTAGCTTGCTCACGTCAACCCGGGGAAGCTTGCGAATCAGCTCCTCACCTCCCGCCGCCCCCTTCTTGTGCTCATTCCCTTTGCTCTCGGAGCATCCAAGAGCGACAACAACAACGGCAGCTGCACATAAGGTGAGCCCGGAAGCTCGGTCGAGAATGCTAAGACTCGCTGTAGGTGATGAGCTGGCTGCGCACAACATCTTCATTGATTCCGGTGCGAATGTATTCTTTCAAACAATCAGCAACGGTGACCATCAGTTCGTCCACGCCTTTATCTTCGATAAGCTTCGAAAGCAGGGTCCTGGATTCTCGGCTATCTTCTTCTCGTAGGAATTGCCGAACTTTGTCGATCGAGACCCCGCCCTGGAAGTCGATATACGCGTTCTCGAGCAAATAGCGTGCGAGCTCATTCACACCAAAATCCTTCCTGTAATTCCCGACAGCCCAGACCCGCCTGTCTGGGTAGCTTGTAGTCGTTAGATCCGATGGGGCGCAAGCGGAATCCTGCAAGCCATCGATTCTGCATATAAGATTGTAGCCGTCATGGCCAACCCTCGGATTCGCGTCCTCGTCACCGCATTCGCGCCGGTTCCTGGCTCCAACGCCTACGCCGCTGCGCTGATCGGAATGGCCGCCGCCGTCCGCGCCGAGATCGACATGATCACCTTGAAAACGGAAACCTTGCCGCTTCAACAACGTCTGGGTGACGCGCGTTTGTACAGGGTGCCGGTGTCGGGTGAAACGCCCAAGGAGCGGCGCGCGAGCTTCGGTCGGGCTATCCGCAGGCAGCTTGAAGCTCAGCCCTACGACATCGTCCACGCACACGGCCCATTCGAAGGACAAGTGATCGCAGTCCATCGTCCCGACATGGATTTTCGGTTTGTGTACGAGGTGGGCACGTTCGCGGACGAAGCGGAAGGGCCAGACTCCGTGCAAATCTGGGAACAGGCCCACCTTCGATGCCTGCATACCGCCGACTTGATTTTGGTCAGCACCGAAGCTGCGTGCCGCGCGCTCGCCGACCGAGGATTCGGCGACAAGCTCGCTGTCGTTCCCCCCGGGGTCGACGTGAACGCACTCGATTGGTGGCCTGCTGCGCGCCATGATCTGGGGCGCGTGTTGTATCTCGGCTCGTTCGCCGCAGACCGAGAACTCGCCACCCTGCTCGGGGCGGTCCGCAAAGTATCCAAACAGCGCGGAGTGCGTGTGTTGATCGCCGGAGAACCCGATTCGGGCCGAAGACGGCGCCTCCGGCGGCTGGTCGCAAACCTTGGTCTAAGCGATTCAGTGGTTGTGCGAGGAGAACCGCGAGCGGGCAGCCTCCCGATGTTGATTGCAGCGTGTGATGTCGGTGTGGTTACGGCCAGTGCGTCGCCGCGCTTTCAGGAATTTGGAGATTTGCCGGTGCCGCTGCTGGAGTATATGGCGTGTCGCCGAGCCGTTGTCGCTGCAGGGATCCCTGGCGTAGCCGAGGTAATTCGCGATGAACGCGAGGGCTTGCTCTATCCTCCGGGCGACGAAGATGTGTTGGCCGACGGAGTGCTGTCGCTGCTCAAAGGTGGTCCCCTCCGCGAACGACTCATCGAGCGAGCGTATCTGAGAGCCCGCTCTCGCTTCAGTGGAGCCGCACGACGACGCAGAATCGCTGAAGTATACGAGCGGCTCGCTCCGGGTTCGCAGCGTTTTGATGCGTGGGAAGACGAGTTTGACAAAGCGGGATCGCCGTTTGTCGATCTCTCGTCGTCGATGTTCGAGGTGCCCACCCAGGAGCGCGAAGCCCCGCCGACCCATCGGGTGGAGCGGCCACACTCCGACCTGGACGCCTCGACATCTGCAGAGACGCCTCTCGAAACGGACCTCGCCGCGTTGAACGAGGTGCAGACGCGCATCGACGCCATCACCGATATCGAAGGACTGCGGGAAACCCGCGACGAACCGGACACCGGGGTCAACCGCACATCGGACGACTAGGTGGCTTGACGCCGCAGCGCGGGTCACGTAATCGCCAGACTTGTGGATGGCACCATCGTACTTCGGCAGGGCCGAGTTCTCGACCCAAGTCGCGGCGTCGACGCAATCGCCGATGTCGTGATCGTCGATGGCGCGATCCAAAAGGTCGACGTAAACGCCGGCTCAGAGCAACACGAAGTCTCAGAAGCCCGAGACGAAACGCTCGCCGAGGCAACGATCATCGACTGTCGCGATCGTTGGATATGCCCGGGTTTTGTAGATCTGAATGCTGAGTTCGGCGAACCCGGCTTTGAGTATCGCGAGACGATCGATACTGGACTAAACGCTGCCGCAGCGGGCGGTTTCACCACCGTCAGTGCAATCCCCAGCGGTTCGCAAACCGCCGACGGTCGAAGCGTGGATGCGCGAAACTCGACCGAGCACTTGCTCCGAGAGGCCTCCTCCGCGGTCTTTGGTCGTCTGGAGGTATTTGGACCCATTACCGCGCAAGACGAGGAAGAACTCTCAGAGATGGGGGAGCTCAAACGCGCCGGTGTAGTGGGAATGAGCAACGGGGATCGGCCAATCAGAAATGCAGTCACCATGCGTAGAGCGCTGGAATACGCTCGCAGTTTCGACCTGCTCGTGAGCCACCGTTCGGGAGATCCGGGGATGGAGGCAGGCGCGGGCATGCACGAAGGTGCAGTGGCCGCGGTGCTGGGGCTTCGAGGGATTCCGCACGCGGCGGAGGACATCGGGACGGCACGTGACCTCATGCTTGCAGAGTTGACAGGGGCGCGACTGCATCTCTCGCTCGTGTCTTCCGCTCGCTCGGTCCACCTCATCGAAGCCGCCAAGACCCGAGGAATAAGCATCACCGCCGACGTTGGTCCTCACCATCTTGTGTACACGGACGAGGATGTCGGGCGCTACCGCACAGAAATGAAATCTATTCCTCCGATTCGTACGGCGAAAGACCGTGAGGCTCTGCGTCAAGGGCTGGCGTCCGGGGTCATCGACTGCGTATCCACGGGGCATCGTCCGCGCAGCGATATCGAGAAAGACTGTGACTTCAAGAGCGCGCAGTGCGGCATGATCGGGCTCGAAACAACGCTGCCGCTCGTGCTCGCAGCAGCCCGGGAGGCCGAAATTCCGCCGTTGCGGATTGTGGACGCGCTAGCCACTCGACCCGCTGGAACTCTGAAAACCGGCGCCGGAACACTGAAACCCGGTGCGGTGGCCGACATCGCGGTAGTCGACCCCGCGCGCAGGTGGACGGTCTCGCCGAACGCGCTACGCTCGCGCTCGAAGAACACTCCGCTACTTGAGCAAGAAGTCACGGGACAGGTCATGGTGACCATTGTCGGTGGAAATATTGTTCATCAGGTATGAACCGACCATGCAGCCACTCGCCGCGCAAGAACTCCCCGCGCGAAAAATCACTGCGCAACCATCGCATCGCCCATATTCATCCGTGAGCCGTATCGTTTGCCCATGACCCGAATCGCAAAAACCAACGCTCCGGAGCGGTGTCACCTTGTTCTCGCCGACGGAACCCGGTTTCCAGGCCTGGCGATTGGCGCCCGCGGTCACACCGTGGGCGAAGCGGTGTTTACGACTGGGATGACGGGATACCAGGAAGTCCTCACAGATCCTTCCTATTGTGACCAGTTGGTATGCATGACCGCGCCTCAGATCGGGAATACCGGCACCAATCACGAAGACCAGGAAGCCGAGGCGCCTGTGCTACGCGGGTTTGTCGTGCACGAGCTGAGCACCAGATCAAGCAACTGGCGCGCTACCGAGGAACTCGACGCGTACCTCGCGCGCAATGGAGTGGTCGGCATCACGCAAGTGGATACTCGGGCGCTTACCCGGCACATTCGTGATTTCGGTGCGCAAATGGCTGCGATCGGCACCGAGGACCCGAACACGCTGCACGATCGTGCAAAGTCGGCGCCCCCGATGAATGGTCAAGACCTGACGGGTAAGGTTTCTACGCCGGAGTCATACGAGTGGACTGAGGGCACGGGTTCTTGGAAACCGCTAGACAGTGCGTTTCCCGCGGACAGCGCGTTTCCCGATGAGGATTCCGCAGGCAAGGTTTCCCTTGATCGTGCTTTGCAGAGCAGTGCGACCCGAGCCGCGACGAAGGACTATCACGTCGTCGCCATGGATTTCGGAGTGAAGCGCAGTATTCTGCGATGCCTGGTCGACGCCGGATGTCGCGTCACGGTGGTGCCCGCAAAGACCGCCGCCCGTGACGTGCTCGCACTCAATCCTGACGGCGTTTTTCTATCCAACGGGCCCGGGGATCCCTCCGCCGTGGAGCGCGGCATCGCCACCGTATCCGAGCTGCTCGGTAAAAAACCCCTCTTTGGAATCTGTCTCGGCCATCAGCTTCTCGCGTTGGCGTTGGGAGCGCGCACGTACAAGCTCAAGTTCGGTCACCGAGGGCTCAACCAGCCTGTACAAGACTTGAGTACGAAACGGATTGAAGTGACCACTCAAAACCACGGTTTTGCCGTAGATGTCGAATCGCTCGCCGACAAATGCGAAATGACGCACGTGCACCTTAACGATTCTACCTGCGAGGGCATCCGGCACCTCGAGACCGGGGCGTTCGGCGTGCAGTATCATCCGGAAGCATCGGCGGGGCCGCATGATGCCCGCTATTTGTTCGCAAGGTTCGTGCGAGCTATCGAGGACAGCCGCTAGCTGGCACACGATTCGCGTCCAAGTCCACCGTGCTGACCCAGGACCAGATGGCATTTCGTGCCGCCAGCGAAACGGAAGGAGCTCGCTCCGTGCGGCTCATTGGTGACGTCGCGCAAAACGTTCAACCCTATCTCTCGGACTCAATCTGCGCGGTCTCGGAAAGCGCAGACGTCACCATCCTCTCCACTTCCGAGGTTACGGAACACGGAATCGCCGCGTGTTCCGAGGTGATGGACAACACTAAGCTCGTTGTCATCCTCACGCGACACGACGGTATCGTTTCTGACGAAGCCAACGGATCACAAGGCCCCAAAGCGCAACGCATCATCACGCCAATGGCCGTCCTCGACGTCACCCCGATTGGATTGATCGTGAGTGAAGTGGCCCATGGCATCGCAGCCGCAGACGTGCAGCAGAACACGACCGTACGTTTGCGCGCTGGCCCGAATCTGCGTGCGATTCCAGTACCTAGTCCAAGCCGCGGATGAGGCGTGACCACGGTACGCCTCGCGGCGAGCCGGTGACGCTTTGTCAAAACACGCGATTGGGTACACGGAACACGTGCCAAAATGTCTTGCCGAGCGACCCTCGACGCGCCTCCGCTCCCGAGCTAGCGTCTGATTCGCCAGGCTTGCTCCTGAACCACATGCTTCTGGATCGAAAGTTGCTTCGGATAGACCCCATGAGGTTGTCTAGAAATATCGTCGTCTTCGGTGCGCTCGCGGTCATCGGAGCCGTTTTGCCTGCATCCCGCACGCAAGCACAGTTCAGCGTTGCCCTCTCTGCGATTTTGGTGGATGGCGAGATCGACCGCACGGACCGGGAGGATCTCGCGCTGGGCATCAACGCTCAGGATTGCGCGAGCCCCGACAATGTCGCGTTGCGTTTCGTGGTCACGGGCAGCGCCGCAACCTCAGTCGACCTTTGGCGCGGCCAAGACAACGAAACATGCGTGGAAGAAGATGCGCGGCAGCCCGATACGCGTACCTGTACGCCGCTCGGTGACAGCAATCCGCAAATCGACTCTACCGACTCGACCTTCGATGTCAGTCTGAACGACTTTATCGAAGGCAGCTCAGCCTGTAGCAACAGTGGGGGCATCACCGGTCAGGTGTTCAACCTGCTGGTGATCGCTACTGGGAACCGGCAAGTAGTCAGCGAGTTGAGCGGTATCGATCATTTTGTCCTTCAAGGAGTGAGCGACGGCCAGTCGGGGGGAATTCGCGTGGATGCGGTGCCGCCGGGGCAAGCGACGATTACGAACAGCAGCCCGGTAACCGGAAACACCTCGGTTGGAATCGAGTGGAACAACGGGTTTAACGACGTGACCGCCGACGGGGTGGTGTACTTGGTGCCGATCGCAGACTGCGATGCATTCGTGACCACTCCCGGCACCGGGTCTACCGGGGACGCCGATGCAGGCAACGATGCGGGCACAAGCATTGCTGTCGACGCTGGGGTGGCCGACGCGGGAACCGCCGACGCTGGGTCGACCGGCTCAGACGTCTCCTCCGGATCCGACACGACGTCCACCAGCAACGCGAGCGGATTCGTTCCCGGAGAGATTCCTCCAAGCGGAGCCGAAGACTTCATTGCCGCACGAACGGACGACAACGTGAGCAACGCAAGCCTCAATCTGGCCAATGCGGGCCTCGCGCTGGGCGAGGAAGGCCTCGTGTTCGTGGCGGGGAGCGATGAAGCAGGGAACGTCGGTCCCCTCTCCCCCCCCATCTGCGCCCAACGCGTCAATGTGGTCGGGCTTTGCGACTTACTTGGAGACTGCCCCGAAAGTAGCTGCTCGGTTCACGTTCCTGGCTCTTTCGGGAGCGCCTTCGGCCTGTTTGCGATTGCGGTCGTAGGAGGCGGTCTGTTCGTTCGACGTCGACGGAGAACATCACGATGCGAATAGGACTCGTACCCGGAAGAGCGGCGGCGCTGGTCGTGCTGAGCGCGTTGATACCCGGTGGGCTGATCATGACCGGACCGACGACCGTCGCCGCTCAACGCGCGCCACGGTCTTACGAATCCCCCGAACGTTTCTCTTGGGAATTGCTTCGCATCGGGACGTATCGCCCTGCTTTTGACAATTCTGTCGATTCATCCGGAAACAACCCCTTCGGTCTCTTGTTTGACGGCGATAGAGGGCCCCTCGTGGCCACCGAACTCGATGTCTATATTTACCGGATTCCGTACGTCGGCCCCATTGGCGTCGGGGTGGGTGCCGGTTGGGCGCGCTACAAGGCGAGCACCTGTACCGACGCGACCTGCTCCCAGCGAACCAACGAAGGCGCGCGGTTCGATTTGTTTCCAGTATCCCCACTCGCCGTGTTGCGCGTCGACGTACTCGCGCGGGAGCTCGGCATTCCTGTCGTCTTCGTTGGAAAAATCGGTGCGGATTTGGTGTTCTATCGCTACCGGCAAGGCGCCACGAACAACTTCGAAGGGTTCAGCGCAGGGCTGCGTTGGGCGGCTCAGCTCGCGCTCGAGTTGGATTTCCTAGATCGCGGATCGGCGCGAGCCCTCGATGAAGATTGGGGAATCAATCACTCCTTCGTATTTTTTGAACTCTACGGCTCGAGTGCAAACAGTGACCTTTCGGTGGGGGACAGCTTGGCCTGGGCCACCGGTCTCGGTTTCAACTTCTAGGCCGCCGTAGCGCGGATGGTGCTGAGGTGGGTACTGCCGCATCGCCCTCGTTGACGCACGGGGTACGCCTCGAGATTGCCTACGACGGAACAAATTTCTCGGGCTGGCAATCGCAAACCGGCCAGCGAACCGTGCAAGGCACGCTGGAGTCCGCCCTGGACGCCATGGGCGTGGATCACAGCACGATGCGCGGAGCGAGCCGGACCGACGCCGGGGTGCACGCGGAAGGCCAAGTAGCGGCGTTTGGCTGCGACCGTCTGATTCCTCCGCGTGGCTGGGTTTTGGGCCTCAACGGAGTGCTGCCAGAGGATGTTTCGGTGCTCGCCGCTGCGGCATGTCACAGGCGTTACAATCCCCGGTTCGACGCTCGCGGAAAGCTCTATCGCTACATCATTCACGTCGGACCAACCCGCCACGCCCTGACCCGGCGGATCGCCTGGCACATCGGTCCAGCGTTGGCGCGTCCAGATCGGACCACTCGAGGACCGACGGTGGACGACTATCTGGATGTAGATGGCATGCAGGAGGCAGCCCGCCACCTCGAAGGCACCCACAGTTTTCACGCGTTTCGAGCGACCAGCGATGGCCGCGCCACGACCGAGCGAACGTTGGAGCGCGTACGCGTGATCCCCGAGTTTCGAGGGATCTCATGCGGACGGTCCGCGCAGGCGTTGGCCATCGAAGTTCAAGGCACAGCATTTCTCAAGAACATGGTTCGCATCGTAGCCGGCACGCTGGTGGAAGTGGGTCGACTGCGCATGACGCCGGAGTCTGTAGCGCACCTTCTCGAGCCAGAAGCCAGTCGCTCCGACGCAGGTCCCACTGCGCCGCCTCAAGGGCTGACCCTCGTGCGGATTGACCTTAAGCTAGGCGATCATCCGGACGGAACGCTGCATCGCCCAAACCGTCTGCCTCGATAGACACGGAAACCCCGTGCGCGGCCTGTGACCGGTGCAATAATTCGCCGGACCGATGCTCATGCCTCGCTTCAGTTGGTTCGCGCTCGCGGCTTCGCTCACCTACGCGCCAACCGCGTACGCCATCTCGCCCAAAGTCGCGGTGGTCGTATCTGGAGACCCCGATGTCGAGCTTCGCGAAGCTGCGGCGACGATCATACAATCCCTCAACCAACGCGAAAAAATCGTATTGCCCGGCGACGAGGTGCTCAGCAGAGTCTTGCAAGGTTCCGGACGAAACAACTCGCCGGTCTACCGCGACATCGCGCGCGCTCGTGCGCAACTCGGACGCAGCGCGCGCCGTGACCAGGTGCTTCTTGTGCGAATCGGAGAGCACACAAGCGCGCATGCATTGGTGGTGTTGACCCGCTCCCGCATCGCCATTCAGGTCGAAGTGTTCGATGTGGATGCACAAACATTCTACGAAGGCCATGCCGTCGTCGAAGGCAGCGCAACTGAAAAAGTGACATCGTTCATCATCAAACGCGCCCGCACCGCGGCGCGTCGCAACGGAAAAAGCGCCACGTCGCGGAAAACCGAACCAGGAATTTCAGACTCCTCCAAATCAACCGCTCAGAGCAACGGAAGCCCTAAAAAATCCCCCGCCCGTCGATGGTTTCGAAAAAACTGGCCGTATCTCGTGGCCGGCGTGCTGCTCGCGGGCGCGCTCACCTACGTCATCGTTCGAGAACGCGATAACGATCCCGGCGAACCAATGCTACGATTTACGTCAGGAGATGGTGAGTAGTGTACATCGTTATGGACTTGTCCTGCTGGCCCTTGTCGCCATCTCTCCGAACGTCGTCATCTCCCCAAACAAGGGAAAGGCGCAAGCCCAGCCGCGCGAACCGCACCCACCGACTCGAAGTATTTCTTCCGACCTGCCGGTGTGGAATCCGCAGCGGCGGAATCAGGCGCAGCCTTCGTCAAAAAAACACAGCCTGCCTTCGCTTCCCCCCTCGTATACAGAAGAGCGCACCGATCACGCGACATGGGTGTTTCCGCGATCCGCGCGCGCCGAGGTGAGGTCATTGCAAGAGGAACTCCCCGCGATGTGGGAAGAAATCACTGGGGAGCTCACCCGAAAACCGGTTCCTCGCGAACTCCATATTCGTGTTGCGGTCAATCCCAAGGACATGCGGCTTCTGGCGCCAACAGGACTTGCCCCGCCAGGCTACGCGGTCGGGGTCGCGTACCCGCATCTTGGCGTGGTGATGCTTACTTTGACGGCTCCGGAGACATGGAAACGACCCGAGCTCAGCACTGTGCTCCGGCACGAGCTCTCCCACGTGGCGTTGTTTCGCGTGGTTGAAGGACACCCCCTGCCTCGCTGGTTTGTGGAAGGGGTCGCGGTAATGCAGGCGGAGGAATACGGCATGGAGCGCGTTCAAGCGCTTTGGCACGCGCAACTCCAAGATCGCGTGATTCCGCTTGAAGATCTTGCTACGCGCTTTCCAACTCGTTCCCACGAAGTAAACCTGGCGTACGCGCAAAGCGCAGACCTCGTGGCGCATATGCTGCGCGACCGCAATGGAAGAGCGCGTTTTCGTGCCATGTTGAGTCGCGTATCCAAAGGCGAGCGATTCGACGCAGCCATGCTCAATAGCTACTTTTTGTCCCCGCGCGCACTTGAGGAGTCGTGGCACGACGACCTGGCGCAGCGCTTTGACACGATACCGCTCCTGATTGCTGGAAGCACCGTGTGGGCCGTCGCGTCCTTGTTGCTCCTGCTGGCGTGGCGAAGACGACGGCGGGATCATCACAAACGGCTTCAGGAGCTTGAGGAGCGCGAAGCCGAGTTCGACGTCCCTCCTCCGGAACATGTGCGCGACCGACAAACTCCGAATTCAGACGCGATGTTGGTCGTCGTCCGCCAACCTCGATCAGGGGATCGCGATGTGTCTATTCCGACGGTGGAAATCAATGGAGAAAGCCACACCCTTCATTGATGCGTCCGGTTGACAATCGTGAGGAGCAGGCTAGTTCACTGAGCCGGCGGGTAGCGCCTACGCATTCCAGGGAAGCGTCGACTATGTCTGATACCAGCAAAACCAATACGCGGCGGCGTCGCAAAAAGACCGCCGCGGGTCAAAAGCGAAAAAAACTGCTCGAAAAAAACGGGACAACGCCCAAGTTCCCGGTCCATCCGCCACAATCGTAGATCCGCCACAATCGTAGATCCGCCACGGTCGCAGATCCGCTTGCACCGAGCGGCCCGAAAGCGTTCGCCCGTAGTCAGAGGGCGTTCGCCTGCGCGAGTTTTCGGTATTCAGCATGCAGGCGAACTGTTATCGGCCCTGGATGACCGTTTGCGATCGATTTGCCGTCTACCCTGACAACCGGTACCACCTCCCGGATGCTGCTCGTGATGAAGACTTCGTCGGCTGAGTAGAGGTCGCTCGGAAACAGTGCGGTTTCGACAAAATTCACATTCAAAGCGTTCGCGGAACGTTCCACAGCCTGGCGAGTGATTCCCACGAGAATGCCCGCCTCAGGGGGCGGTGTGCGAATAACACCACCATGGGCCGCAAACACATTGCTCGATGCACCCTCGAGAACCGCTCCTGAGGACCCAAGGATGATCGCTTCGTACGCGCCGCGAGACCGCGCCTCGTGCAGCGCCAGGAGATTCGCAAGGTAGTTCGAAGCCTTGACACCAACCGCGGTACCGCAGTCGGTGGGACGGTTTACTCGAACGAGTGAAACCGAGACACCTTGCTCGTAAAGGATCGGGTCTGGAACTGCGAGCGGGGTCACCACGATGACCCGCGAAGGTTGTGTGGCGGTCGACAGATCGTACGTAAGAGGCCCGGAACCCCGCGTAACCACAATACGAACGTAGGACTCGTCGTTACCGGCCTGTTCGATGGTTGTCGCGATTTCCTTGCGCAACACGTCCATCGACACCGGCATCTTGATCAGCACACGTCGTGCCGACTCGTATAATCGCTCGAGATGATCAGTCTCTCCGCAGAGACGGCTGCCTCCGTAGGTGCGCATGACCTCGAACACGCTGTCGCCGTAGAGAAACCCGCGATCAAACACCGATATGACGGCGTCCTGCTCGTCACGGACGACTCCATCGATGCTGACCTTTGTCTGACCCATGGCTCGATCCGGTCGCTCGGCGACGACGATCAGCCTTTCACTTGGGCAAGCAATTCGGTCGCCGCCGGATGGCCTTTTTGTTCGGCGATTGCGCGCTCTAGCATCGATGCGGCCTTGGTTGAGTTTCCTTGCTGATGAGCAATGTCGCCCAAGTAGTAATACACGTCGGCTTTTGTGATGCCTGCTTCCGGTTTTAGGCGCTGAAGCAATAGCGCTCGAAATGTCTTTTGTGCGCGCTCAAAGTCACCGCGAGCGTGACATAGCTTCCCCAGGTCGCGAAGTATCGATACGTTCGTGAGGTCGATCTTGAACGCCGCGTCGTAGTGCTTGAGGGCTCCATCCGCATCGTCCATCCCGGCAAGGGCTTGGCCAAGGCGATGGTGGTAGCGGGCGAGCTCTTTGTTCCTTCGGCTTCCGAAACTGGCAATGATTTTCTCCAGTACGGGAACGGCGTCCGACTCGCGATTGGCCGAAATGTAGATGTCGCACAGCGGCAGCAGCACGTCGCGATCTTCAGATGCATGCTCGGCTGCGCGCTCGAGAAAGCGCGCCGCGGCTTCTGTGTCATTCAACTGCTGAAGATAGAGCTGCCCCAAGCGCTTGAGCAGCGCAACTTTCGCATCTACGTCGCTGGTTCGCTCCTCCACCGACTCGAGCAATGCAGCGAGGCTCTCGTGCGCTTGGTATTTTTCGTACAGAGCGACCAACTTGGAGCGAACCGGCTCGGAACTCGGCTGGAGCTCCATCGCTCTCTGTAGAGCCGCTTCCGCGCGCTCAAAGCCGCCGCCGTGACTCTCTGCGATTTCGGCAACATCGATCGCAGTAGCTGCGGCTTCTTCGCCGGGAAGCAAATCGATCAAGCGCTCCATCGCGTCGCACGCACCATCCCACCGCTCCGCATTCCGATGTAGCTCCACAATGGCTTTGAGCGTCGCCACGTCATTCGGCTCCATATCAAGAACACGCTCGTATGTTGCGATCGCGGTAACCGGATCGGAGCGCTGCTCGACATGCAACTTGGCAATCTGACGCAACAGGTCCATTTGTTTGTCGGTGTCTCCGGCTTGCTCGGCGTCTTCGAGCCGTCTGCCGAGCAACTCCGTCAGCGCATCCCAATCTTCTTCCGCGGAGAATAGGCGCGCAAGTTCGTCGAGCGCGGCCTCGTGGTTCGGCTTGAGATCGAGAATGCCGCGAAGCTGCTCGATCGCTTCCGTGCGACGACCAAAAGCCTGTTCCTCGAGTCTCGCCAAACGCACACGCACACCGATCCGCTCATCGTCGTCGTCCGCAAGGTCAAGGCGCCGGTCAAGAAGCTCACGAAGCGAATCCCAGTCTTTCGCGTCTTCATAGATCGACTCGAGCCGAGACACTGCCTCCGAATCGGTGGGGTCGTCGTCCAGCACGCTGCGGTAGGCGTCTGCCGCTTTGTCCGGTTGGTGCAGCTCGCCAAGGTACGTCTCTGCGATCTTGAGCTGAAGCTCGCGCCGTCGTGCAGGGTCGGCCTCTACCCCGACCTCTCTCGCCAGTAAGACAACGGACTCATCGTGTCGGCCTTCCGTTTCACGGATGCGAGATAGCTCGTGCAAAGCCTTCTTGTCGCTTCCATCGGTGGCCAAAATCGATTCGTAACACGCGCTCGCCAGGTCTTTATCGTTCAGCGCGGATTCCGCTACGCCCGCAGCCTCGTGGAGCAATTCTTTGCGCCGATATTCGTCCAGCTGCACGTCTGCCCACGCCTTGAGCTGCGTGACGAGTTCTTCGTTTCGACTTGCTTCGCGGAGTGCATGAACCAAGCGCTCGTGTGCCTCCATCGAGTCTGGGTCGGCCTTGAGCGCAGCGCGCAAGCACGCCTCTTCTGCTACGGCGTCAGGAATATGCTCTCGGTACCAAACCGCAGCGCGAACGTTCAGGTCACGCCGGACGCCAACATCGATGTCCGCGAGCTCGGTAACCCGCTCCACCACTCCTCGAAGCGATTCCCAGCCCTGAGACGCCGACGCGAGACGCTCGAGGTCTTCAAGAAGGGTCTCGTCGCGGGGATCGAGTTCGAAAGCACGTCGAATCGTTTCCAGAGCCTGACTCGGATTGTTCAGATCGCGTTCCCAGATTTCTCCCACCTCCTGGAGCAATCGAACACGTTCCCCATCGGTTTCTGCCAAACGGATGCGTACGTCGTAGAGCCGCGCCGCTTTTTCAACATCTCCGGTATCGCGATACGCTCGATCAAGGACGTCCACCGCGTCGGCGCCGACTTCTTGCTCGCTCGCGAGGCGCTCCAGGGATTCCATCGCTCGGGTGTCGGAAGGCCGGAGTTCCAATACTTCTTGATACGCCGAAAATGCGCCTCGAAGATCACCGAGCTGTTCCTGTCGGGTTTCGCCAAGGCGCAGAAGCAACCCCAAACGGTCACCTTCCTCGTTCTCGACCGACACCCGTCTCTCAAGCACACTCGCGAAATCACTCCATCTCTGTGTACCACCGAGCAATCGATCCAGCTCTGCGAGCATGCTCGAGTCGTCTCCGACTTGTTCCAACGCGCGCTGGTACGCTTCGATGGCGCGGCTTTGGTCTTGGAGCTTTTCCTCGGCGACGCGTGCGAGGCGTTCATAGAGTGCACGCGCCACCATCGGCTCCATCGAGTTGGCGGCGCGCAGCGAGAGCACTTCGGCGAATCGTGGCCACGCGTTGAGCGGCTCCGCGATTCGCTCCATGCGTTCGACGATCGACTCGTCGGACGGTTTTTCGGCCAGGGCCTGCTCGAGCGCGTCAAATGCCGCGTTTAGATCACCTCGGCCGTTTTCGTGAACTTCAGCCAGTTTTCGGAGGTGCTCACATTTCTCGTAGGGATCGGTCTCGCTCTCAGCTTTTCGCGACAGGACGTCTGTGAGCTCGTCCCAACGCTCCTGAACTTCGAGTCGCGGCTCGACAATCGCCGACGCGAGCGAACGATAATCTTCAAGCTGAGTAATTCTCAGCAGCGCCTGCAGCGCTGGTTCGTAGCGTCCATCGAGATCGAGCGCGGCGCGGTACGTCTCGACCGCTTCCGGGACGTCGTCGAGCTCCCTCTCGAGCACCTCGCCCGCGCGTTGAACAAACGCGACTCGTTCTTGGAGCGATTCCGACATTTCGGCCTGCAGCTTGAGAATATCCAGCAGCTCAGACCACAGGGCTTGACGCTCGTAGAGTCGTGCCAGAGACCGCACCGCCTCCGGATGCTGTGGATGTGCTTCGATCACCGCGACGAATGCGTCGATGGCGTCGTCTGGCCGGTGTAGCTGAGTCTCGCTCAGCGCACCCAGACGCAACCCGAGCTCCACGCGCTGCGACGGGTCTTGATCTCCTTCCAAGCGCCTCCGCAAAATGCTCGCAAGCGACTCGTATTCACCCGCCGCTCCGTACAAACGGTCCAACGCTTCGAGCGCAATTTGATCATCCTGATCTTCATCTGCCGCGCGGCGGTACGCCTCGATCGCGCCTCGGGGGTCGCCGAGAAGCTCTTCGAGCACCGAGCCGGCCCGGCGATGAAGTTCCCCTCGCTCAGCCGGGTCGAGACTGCGATCAACCTTGCGCCGGAGAACGTCGACCAACCCCCGCCAGTCTCCAACCATCGTGTGCAGCCCCTCAAGTGCTTCGAGAGGCGCCGGATCGTCTGCGTCGATCCCATGAAGGCGCTCGTATGTCTCTATCGCCGCGCGGGGGTCTCCTCGTTTCTCGTCGTGCACTCGCGCGACCGACGACAGGAGATCCGACACCAGCACGGTGTCGTCGGTCTCTTTGACCGCAAGTTCATAAGCCTCGACGTGCTTGTCCCAGCAACCGAGAACCTGGGCCAGGCGATCGAGTTCTGCTCGAGGTCGCGTGTCGGCCGGATCGATGACGAATGCTTGCGCCCACGCACGGAACGCCCGCGCGCCATCGTGACCACGGTTTTCGTGCAGTTCGCCGATTTCTGTCAGCAGCCGAACCCGCGTGTCCACTTCATCTGTCAGGGAAACTTGCGCATCAAGAACCGCAATGAGCTTCTTCCATTCGTCCGAAGCTCGATAAATCGGCTCCAAGATGTGCGTAATCCGAGGCCTTAGGCCTTCGTCCATCACCATCTCTTCGAGAGATGCCACGGCGGCCTGATGATTGGGATTCGTCTGCACAATCTCTTCAAAAAGATCGACTGCGCCGTCCGAATCATCGAGATGCTCGGCAAGGAGACTGCCCAAACGATGGCGAAGGTCCGCCACTGTCTCGGAGGAATCTGTCTCGGGGGAATCCGCCGAATCGATCCGCGTCCGCAAATGGTCGGCGAGCTCCTCCCAACGCTTTTCGGACGTAAATAGCCGATCAAGCGCGTGCACCGCGTCCGCGTCCACGGGATCGATATCGAGAACGTGCCGATACGCCTGAATCGCACCGCTCACATCGCTCAGCTCGTTTTCCCTGAGCGCAGCTGACCGTCGCAGGATGTCCATGCGTTCTTGATCGCTATCAAGGCCCTCCACCCGGTCGTGATACAGCTCCAAAAGCGACGAAAACGATTTCGTTCGTTGGTAGATAGACTCAAGCGCTTCGAACGCGGAGGCATTTCCCGAATCGAAACGGAGCACGCGGCGATAGAGCGCCCCCGCGTGATCCAGTTCGTTGTTTCGTTCGTCACAGATTCGCGCGGTAATCGCCGCGAGATCGATGGAATCTGGATCGTCTACCGAAATTTTATCAAGCGCTGTGCGGTAGATCTCAGCGAGACGCGGCCAGCGATCGAGCACCTTGGCCAGTCGGGAAAGAATATCCCACACGTCACGGTCAAGCGGTTCTTCGAAGAAGAGCCGGGCGTAGACCTCCATCGCGCCTTCCAAATCCTCGAGGTAATCCTCATGGATCTGCCCGAGGCGCCGCAGAAGCGTTCGACGCTCTTCCACGTCCGCCGCGCTTGACAGTCGTGCTTCAAGAACGCCGGTAACCTTCGGCCAATCCATCCGCGAAAGAAATACGGGTTCAAGGATTTCCGCAGCGGCTCCGCGATGGTCCTCGGACTCCATCATTTGCTCGAGCGCTTCCACGGTTGGCTGATGGGTTCCGTCCTGGGCCAGCGTCTCGCGAAAATGTTCGATCGCTTGATACGCGTCGTTTAGTTCGCGAAAACTTACCAGCCCAAGTTGGTAACGCGTCTCGCTCTGGTCGCCGACGCCGGCTTCCAACTTGCGCTCAAAAAGATCCGCCAAGTCTCTCCACTGCTCGTTGCCTCGATACAATCGTTCGAGACCCGAAAACGCTTCAGGCTGCACGCCTTCGGTCAGCACGCGCTCATACGCTTCGATCGCGATGGGCGCATCGTGCAAATGCTCATCGCTAATTTCAGCCTGACGCATCAGCAGGCCGACGCGGCTTTCCGAGTCTTCCGACAGTTCGGTCTTGCGCCGCAACACGTCGAGCAGCGCGGGGTAGTCCTTCAGCTCTTGATGGAGCGATTCGAGAGCGTCCAACGCCGGGCGATGATCCGGTCGATTGTGAAGAACTTTTTCGTAGTCCGCGCGGGCGCGGGTGCGGTCATCAAGCTTCTTCGCGGCAACCGACGCGACCTTCATCCACACATCGGTCTGAAGTTCTGCGTCAAGAATATCGGGCGCCACTTCATCGAGCAGCTTGACGTAATCCGCCCATTTGTCCGACGCGCCGGCCAAGCGCTCATAGTCCGACAACATTTGCGCCAGGTCGTCGTCTTCCAGTCCAGACTGCACCGCTCGACCCATGAGTTGGAACGCTTGTCCCGGTTGCTCCAGACCAACATCGGCCACTTCCGCGGCACGCCGAAGCGACTGTAAGCGGTCTGTGCGCTCATCGGTTTCCGCCACCACCTGAAGAACTTCGACGAGCTTGTTGTAGTCCGAAGTCCGCTCGTACTGGGGAACCAATGTTCGCGCGGCCGCGATCCGCGCGTCGCCATTTCGGTTCTCGACGACGTCTTCCAGCGCCGCAATAGACCCGAGATGACCTGCCTCGCCGTCCAAGACCTCGGCGTATCCCTCGATCGCGCGTTCCACATCGCCAGTGCGCGTGCGCATGAGCTCCGCGGCTTCGAATCGCAGGCGCGCGCGGTCCGCCTCTTCGTCAACGGTCTCGTACTTCATCTCTACGACTTCGAGCAGATCCGTCCACCGCTCTCCCGTGCGGTAGAGCCGTGCAAGGGCGTCGAGTGCGCTGGTGTCCTGCCCGAAGCGCGCAAGCACGTCGTTGTACGCAATGATCGCGTTGTCTGCGTCCTGGAGTTTCTCTTCGTAGATTTCCCCGATCCGGTGCGCGATCTGGCGCTGCTCACCTTCGTCGTCGGTGGCCTCTTCGCGACTTCGCAAGATCTCCACCAATCGCGGCCATTCTCCCTGTCGCTCATACAGGCGCTCGAGCGCATGGAGCGCTTCTCGATCGGTCGGATCGTGTTCCAGGCGCTGTCGGTGGGCACGTACCGCGCCCGCCAAGTCATCCAGGGTGGTTTCGAGCAGCTCGGCGAGACGTACAAGAAGCCGAGACCGAGCTTCCCCATCGTCTTCAAATTTGATCTGACGGCGCAGGTCTTCGGCGAGCGCGTCGTAGTCTTCTTTCGCGAGATGGATTCGTTCGAGCGCCTTGGAGGCCTTCATGACCACGGGCGCATTGTCGCCGTCGGCATCGATCAGCCGGCTGTAGGCGCGAGCCGCCGCCTCGGGGTCGTTTTCCTGCTCGTCCCAGAGACAAGCCAGCTCGAGAAGCAAATCGGCACGTACGTACGCCGGGGTATCCTCCGCCTCGATGGTCCGCTCGAGCACCCGCGCACGCTCACGCTGGTTGTCGCAACTCTTGGCGAGCCGGTCGAGCTCGGTCCGCACACTGGCGTCTGCGGGATCGGCCTCCACCGCTCTCGTGATCGAGCGGAACGCCGCCGGGGTGTCATGGAGCTTGAGCTCTTGTAGCTCCGCCACTCGCGTCAACACCGAAACGCGCGACCCCGGATCCCGAACTTCTTCGAGCTGAACTTCGAGCACCCGAACAAGCTCGGTCCAGGCTCCTTGCGAATCATAAAGTGGCTCGAGAATACTCGCGATACGCTGACGCTGGCTCGGCTGCTGGAGCAATCGTTCAAGGGCTTCCTGCGAACGCAAATGAGTCGGGCTCTGTTCCAGCACGCGCTCGTACAGATCGACAGCCGCGGAGGGTTCGTCGAGTCGATGCTCGTGGAGTTCCCCGAGCTCGTGGGTGAGCTCAATGGTTTCCTGTCCCTCCGCTCGAGTCAGTTCCTCGCGAAGCAACTCGGCCAAATCGCGCCAGCGCTCCGTGCGTCGATACAAGCGTTCAAGCGCCCGGCGAGATGCGTGGTGGTCGGGAGACAGTTCGAGCACGTCTCGATACGCCGAAATCGCCATATCCGGGTCGTCGAGAATCTCCTCAAAGAGGAAGCATACCTGCAAGAGGAGCTCGAGCTTCGCTTCTCCGTCCACCGTCTCAGCGATGCGATTGCGGTAGAGCTTCTGCAGCTCGTCCCATCGTTCACCGTTGGTAAAGAGCTCTTTCAGCGCGGAAAAGGAGCTCTCGCTCAGAGGGTCGTGCCGCAACACTCGGCGGTGATAGGGCTCGGCCGCGTCCGGATGAGCCAGCACAACGTCGTAGAGCTCAGCGACGCGCGAGGAGAGTTCTGCGGCGTCTACATCGGAAAGGGTCCCTCCATCCACCGCGTCAGCAAACGTCTTGGTGAGCTCCTCGTGCTTTCCCGCTGCCTCCGCCGCGGAGGATAGTCGTTCCCACAGCTCGCGATCCGATGGACGCTCACGAAACGCCTCTTCGAGCGAACGAAACGCACCGCTCAAATCGCCCAGCTCCGATGAGCTCAGCTCCGCGAGCCGCAATCGCAACGCGCGTTTTTCATCCGCATCGTCCGACTGGTTGAGCCTTTCTTCGAGAATTGCGGCGAGCTTCGGATACGCGCCTCGCGCGGCGTACGCCCCTTCGAGCAATCGCCCGATGTCCAACCTCAGCTCGGAGTTCGCTTCGTAGAGCGCTTCGAGCCCGGCGATGGCTGCTCCGTCGTTGTCTCGTACCCGCAAGACATCGGCATACGCGTCCATGGCGGCTCGAGGATCCTCGAGCCGACCTTTATAGAGGTCGCCGAGCCGCAGAGTTAGGGCGGCCCGCTCAGCGTCGTCACCGCTCAGTTCTCGGCGCCGACGAACGATATCCGCGAGCTCTTTCCACCGCGAGGCCTCGGTCGCCAGCCGATCGAGCGCGACCAACGCCGCCGAGTCTTTCGGGTAGATATCCAGAATGGCGCGATAGCGTTCCGCGGCAGACTCCGCGTCGCCCAGCATCTCTTCCTCGACGGTGGCCAGCTCGCGCAACAGGTCGTGGCGCTCCTGGTCGGCGGTGGCGTGCGACAACCGATGCTTGTAGAGGTCTCGAAGGTCGGTGTAGCGCTCGTGCCCTCGATACAAGCGGTCGAGTACCGCGGTCGCTTCCGTGTCGGTCGGGTCGACCTCAAGAATGCTCTTGAGCTGCTCAATCGCTTCCTCGAATCGACCCAGCTGTTCCCCAGCGATGGAAGCCACTCGACGGCGAAGACGGAGTCGTTCCTCATCGTCCTCAGAAGCTTTGATCCGATCGAGATAGATCGAGAGCAGCGTTTCGTACAGTCCGCCCGCCTCGGCGGTCGCCTCAAGGTCGGCGCGAACCTGTTCATCCGCCGGGGCCAGCTCAAAGGCTTTGGCGGCCCACTTGAGCGCGGCGTCCGAATCCCGAAGCCGATCCAAAGAAATCTCGCGCAGCCGAGAAAGCAGTTCGGCCCGCTCGCTGACCTCCATGTCCGACGCTTGGTCTTCGCTGAGAATCTCGAGCATGACGACCAGGCGCGGCCATTTTTCTTCTTTTTCGTAGATGGGCAAAAGCCGTCGCGCCGCCTTCACGTTCTTGGTGTCGACCGTGAGAACGCGCTCGTAGCTACGAAACGCTCGATGAGGTTCTCCGATTTGGTCCTCATATACGCCCGCCGCGCGGAAGCTGAGCTCTACCTTGAGCTTCTCATCCGAAGTTCGCTCGGCGGCCGACCCCAAAACCTCCACCAGGCCTTCCCAATCGTCCGCCTTTTCATACAGCGCGTACAGGCCATCCCAATCCTGCGCGGCGAGGTATGTTTCTCGTAACGTCCGAAGAGCGCGCCCGTTCTTGGGATCCACCGCGAGAATCCGCTTCCACGCCTCCGCGGCACGGGCAGGGTCTTCGAGATAATCCGAATAGATGCTCCCCAGCTTCTGCAGCACTTTGACGTTGCTGGGGGAATCCGACTGAAGATTCACCCGGCGCTCCAAAGATTCGGCCAGCGTTCCCCAATCTTTTTCGCGTTCGGCAAGTCGCTCGAGCGACTCGAGCGCCCCGGGTGTATCCGGCGCCTGTTCGATCACTTCGCGCCACAAACGAATCGCGTCTTCGTGATTGTGAAGGCGATCTCCAGCGAGCTTGGCGAGTTCGATCGTCATTTCGAGCCGAGCGTCGTTGTCGCTCGTGAGCGCGAACTCTTTTCTCATGACCTCGTAGAGCGACTTCCACGCCCGCTTCTTGCTGTAGATCTCCTTTAGGCGTGACAGCGCTTCGCGATGCTCGGGGTCGATCCGAATCACTTCCTCGAGCGGGCGCGTCGCCTGGTTGTGGTTTGCAAAACGCTCGATCCACAATCCCGCGATGCGCATGAAGAGTTCGACTTTCGCGGCCGGTTCGTTGGCCGCGTCGGCTTTCTTCCCCAAAACCTGAATCAGGTCGTTCCAGCGACCCATCGACTCGTAGGTCTGCATCAGCTGCGCCAGCGCTTCCTCGTCGCCAGGCACCTCTTGAAGGATCGAGTTGTAGGTATGGATGACCATCGCATCCAAATGCAGCCGGTCGCGATAAATCGCGACCAACTCTCGGAGAAGCTCCACCCGAGCATCGGTCGACTTGGCGGGAAGCGCATCGATCTCGGCGCGAATCACCTCCACGAGCGCGTTCCATTTCTCCCCTTGGCGATAGAGCTCGCGCAACGCCTTTTGCGCTTCGTGGTTTGCCTGGTCCAGGCGCTGAACCGACTTCCATGCCTCGATGGCCCGCTCGGTGTGCTCGGTGTCTTGGGCGGTACGCGCCAACTCAACCCCAAGCGCTAGTTTTTGGTCGCTGTCGGTGGCTACCCGAAGCGCATCCCCAAGGATCGTGAGCAGCCTCGCTCCATCGGCATCGGAACGAAGGTGTTCCCGATAAAAATCGAGCATCCCCGGGTTCGACGGATCGATTTTGCGAAGACGCGCAAAGTACGGTTCCGCCTGCTCGATCGAGTCGCGAATGCGCCAGTGCACCATGCCGATTTGCAGGAGAATCCCTCGTTCACTCTCCAGTTTCTGTCGAGAGCGAAGCGCATCTTCGTACAGCGCGACGAGATGGTCCCATTCTTCCCGCTCGGTGAAGTACTCCACCAAAAATCGGAGCGCTTCTTCCTGTCCTGGCTTAAGCTCGAGCACGCGCTCGTAACAAGCGGCGGCTCGCTCCTGGTCGGCCAACCGGGCGACGAGCACTCGGGCAGCTTGCACGTACAGATTCAGTTTGTCGTTTCGATTCCGAGCTGAGTCTGCGGTTTTCGACAATACCGACGCCATCGGCTCCCAGCGCTCGCGAATACGAAGCGTCTCGGAGTACAGGCGAGCGGCACGGGTCGAAGAAGGATCGGCTTCTAGGGCCTGGGTGAACAAACGATCGGCTTCCTTTGTCCTGCCCTTTTTTCCGTATTGCCAGACCAGCGACCCCGCGCGGACCAGCATCGACGTCTTGAGCGCCAGGTCGCTGGCGTCGTTCGCTTCTTCGGTGAACCGATCGGCGAGCTCGCGCCACTTTTCGGATGCGCGCTCCATGTCTTCGATCGTACGCTCGACCTCTTCGTCACCGGCGCGAAGCTCCAAAGAACGCTGATACGCCTCGCGAGCGCCATCGTCGTCCAGCAGCTCCTCGCGGCGCAACCTTCCAAGCTCTTTGTACAAGGCAGCTTGGAAGTCGCGATCGTCCTGGATGAGCTCCGCCTCCAACTCGATCAGCCACGATGCCGCACGAAGCTCTCCGCGACGTTCGTGACCGACTCGCGCAGCTTCCAGAAGCCTGACTGGCGAATCGCCAATCTGTTCGGGATCACCGCTCGCCAGCAGCTCTTTCAAGCGCTCGAACGAATCGGAGTCATTTGGGTCTTCTTCGAGTATTCCGAGAAGGTTCGAGACCGTCAGCGACGCCATCGCTTCTCCTGCATTCACACCGCTCAAGCACGCAGGCCAAAGCCAGCTCGCGTGCGGTCCACTCCTGCGCGCATCAAATCAAAACTTCAAGAATTTTGCACGTTAAGGCGGCCAACGTCCGCGCCGTAGATGGTAGCGGTCGCGGGGTCGTAGGAGCAAGGGGAGAATTGCAAAACCCTCGCCGTCCCCCGCTGTCCGAAACCGACACTCTCGCCTCCATCCAACGCGTCCTGGCCATGCTCCGGGATACGTTACAACAACATCAGGGTGCCTGCCCATGTTAGCGCGGCGTAGGTCAGAAGCCCGAGGCCAAGGTGGACGGTGGCGAGACCCTGAAGCGCACGATAGTCATTGGCTCGATCGAGACCAAATCGCTCGCTGTTTGCGACGATGGCGCCAAGGAATATTTGCGCCGCCATCCCCGCCACATGAACCCAGCGAAGCAACTTGTGGGTCCGCAGCTTCTTTGCGTATTTGGTGTCGCCCTCGTCCAACTTCAACGGATCCGGCATGGCCAACGACAATCCAAACGTCGCGGAATAGAGCGCTCCCGTCAATATGGCGGTGGACAAGTGAATCCACGGCACGCCGGTGCACTGGCCTTGTCCAAACACTGCATTGCCCTCAACACAGGGATTACCGGACTGGCTCGCAAAAAATCCGTAGAGATTGTAGTACTGAATCGTCCCCAACACGACCGTCGCCGTCATGGCCACCCACGTGGCAATACCGAATGCTTTGTGGAGCTTCGACAGTTTGCCTCGTTTCGCCATCTGAGCTGCGATGTCCGTGCCCCCCGATGCGGCCGATGTATCCGAGCCATCCGTCACGGTGTCTTCCGTCTGGCCTCCGAGTTCCCCTGTCTGTTCAGCCGCGCCCTCCGCTTCGCCAGCAGCTTGCTGAGCGATCGAGGCGAGAAGTGGCGAAGCGCCATGCGCCCCAGGGGCTGCTCCCGTTCCGAGGCTGGGATCAAGGGTGAGGGCAAAACCGAACACAGGAGTGGCCATGGCCATTGCGGCGATTAGCGGCATGGCGGCGAGTATGAGCGAGCCTGGAGCGCGGTCTCAACACGAAAATGCACGGAAACCGCCGAACCGCGCTAGCGACTCAGCGCGCGAATGCCCGCGCGATGCACTTTTCCGGGCAGATCCCGGCCCACAATAGCGCTGGCGACTTGACCTGCCTGCCACAGTCGATCGAGATTGATCCCTGTATCGATTCCCATACCGTGCAGGGCATACACCAAATCCTCGGTGGCCAAATTGCCCGCTGCGCCCGGTGCAAAGGGACACCCACCAAGCCCGCCCACCGAAGTATCGAACGTGGTCACCCCCATCTCCAGCCCGACCAATACGTTGGCGAGGGCGGTTCCCCGGGTGTCGTGTAGATGCAAGGCGACCGCATGAGCCGGTACCTCGCGAAAAAACAGTTCAAGAATTCTGCGTGTTTGGAGCGGTGTGCCCACTCCGATCGTGTCTCCCAAAGATACTTGGTAGCAACCTTGATCCAGCAAGGCGCGAGCGATTTGAAGACCCACCTGGGGATCCACCTCGCCCTCGTAGGGGCATCCCCACATCGTCGAAACATAACCGCGCACGGTCATGCCCGAGTCAAGCGCGGGACCAATAACTCCTTCAAAGGTCTTGAGGGTTCGCGCAATGCTCTTGTTGACGTTCTTCCGATTGTGGGTCTCGCTCGCGCTCACGAACACCGCGATCTCGCTGACCCCGGCACGCTGCGCGCGGTCGAGCCCTCGACGATTGGGGCACAACGCGGAGAACCGAACGCCATCACTGGGGGGGACCAGTCGGGCTACCTGATCGGCGTCGGCCATTTGCGGAACCCACGTCGCCGACACGAAGCTTGCAATCTCGATGCGGCGCAAACCGGCGTCCATCAAGGCTTCAATCAGCCGCACCTTGGCGTGGGTAGCCACCTGCGCGGCTTCGTTTTGTAGCCCATCACGCGGCGACACTTCGTAGACCGATACTGCGTCCGGCAATGAATCGAGCAACGCCATCGTTTCAAGTATAGAAGAACCTCGACCCCAGGAGAACCCCGCGTCCTCTCCAAAACTCTATAATCATTGAATATCTAGGCGGCGAAATCGGCCGTCGGCGCAGCCATATCGCCGCAGCGCGACTTCGCGCCCGATGGGAACTCCCACCAGTATCGCTCGACCCGTCCACACCGCCCGCGAACCCGCGGGCGCCACGCGGGGAGGAAGCAACGGCGACAGTCCGGAGCGCGGCGCGGACAGCACCAGGTCCTGTCCTTCGTGCAGTTGGACGACGGGTCGCCCCTCCCGGCACTCCACCTGACGCCGAAGGGGCAGCGCAGGGCCCACGCGACGTCCCGCGTCGGAAAGCACAACGGCATGCCGACGATCCTGACAATCCGCGGCCACGAACACTTTGACGCCCATCGCGGTGACCCCCTGCGGAGCGCATCCGCGCATGATTTGCTCAGAGTGAGCGTAGCTGGTCGATGGCTTGATTCCGAACACCGTTGTCTCCATCGACTCGCCGGCCTGCGAGCACACTGCGTAGTACCAAGATTGCCCGGCATACGCGAAACCCACCGCGCCTCGCGTGCACGGCTCGGGTACCGACATGTCGCCGTTCCGGCGCTTCGTCGACTTCGCGCGAGCTCGCGTTCGCAATCGAAATACTGCGAATCGACCGCATCGGGCGTGGCCGGATTCACACGAACCCGTGCCCAATCGGCTGAGCGCCCGAAACGCGCCGTTTGGTGATGCGGCCACGGCGATCGCGCCACGTGTCCCCACCGAACCCGTCTGCGTGGATCCAAGCTGCTGCGGAGGACCGAACGCGCCCGAATCGTTGCCCACCGCCGCCCGGACATCCAGCTGGAGCTGGTTTTGTCGAACCCAAACAACTCCGACGCGCCCTCCGCCGGCCGCCACGGCGATTTCAATGGCCTGTGGCGGGATCATCGAACTCGCTGCATCAGGAGTCGAATCTCTCGTGGAGACCACACGGCCGTCTGCCCCCTTCACCCCTCCCTCGGGGTCGAGCGCGAGTACACGAAGGCCTCCGCCCAAAGCGCTTGGGCGTCCCCAGACTAGTAAACCACC
Organism: Myxococcota bacterium; assembly: GCA_028284955.1. Classification (GTDB taxonomy): domain Bacteria; phylum Myxococcota_A; class Polyangia; order Polyangiales; family Houyiibacteriaceae; genus JANQQS01. Next base: position 43,338 of record JANQQS010000078.1, read on the forward strand.
GTGCTCCGTGGCCACCAGGTCGAACGCCGCGCGCGTCGCGATGGGTCGCGGCGCGGCGATGGTCAGCGGCGGCGGAGGGTAGGGCCCACGGTCGGCCTCCGGCGGTTCTTTGTCGCATACCGACGCGACACAAGGCATCAACATGACCACGAGTACGCGGGGCACCCGGGGATCCTACGATGAAACGGATTCGATCGATCAGATCAAATCAAACTCTTTGCAGAAGAACACGCGAGCAGTCGGGTCTTCATAACGATGACGACGATGTCGATGCGTCGGAAATCCGTGCGCGCAGTTTCGATCTCTATCGAAATACACACAGTCTTCGCAGTTCCATCGCAATTCGAACCGCGTCGACTCGTCGCGAAAGCGCTTATCCTGTTCGATGTCCATCGACGTCTATCTTTCCTAAGCGCCGATCGTGCCGACCGCCTTCGTAGTCGGTGGTAAAGAACTCGTGCGTGATCTCGAGAGCGAGACCGACTCCGACGACACGGGCTCCCAAACAGAGGACATTTGCATCGTTGTGGCGGCGGGCCATGCGTGCACTGAATACATCACCGCAAAGCGCGGCTCGAATGCCGGAGTGGCGGTTTGCGACGATCGCCATTCCGATGCCAGTGCCGCAAATCAGCACTCCCCGACTATCTGTTTCGCCGTCACGAAGCGACGCTTCAATCTTCCCCGCAACACGATGGGCGAAATCCGGATAGTCCACGGACTGCTCGCTGGTCGTTCCCATATCCGCAACTGCGTGGCCCACTTCAGTAAGACGATCTTTAACCGCTTCCTTAAGTGATAGGCCGGCGTGGTCCGCGCCAATGAACACCGGCGAGGCGGTCATCAATACCCTAGTCATGCTTGCGCAGCGCAAGCGTCACGTTGGTCCCACCAAACCCAAACGAGTTCGAAAGCACGACGGACACGTCGCGCGACCGGGCTTGGTGGGGCACTAGGTCCATGCCTTCGCAACCCGGATCAGGGTCGTCCAAGTTGATGGTCGGCGGCACAGCCCCATGCTGAATCGTCTGCGTTGCGATTACCGCCTCGAGCCCCCCGGCAGCCCCAAGCAGATGCCCGGTCATGCTCTTTGTGCTTGATACCCACAACCCGTGTTGCGCGTGGGCACCAAACACAGACCGAATCGCCATCAGCTCCTGGACGTCCCCAGTGGGCGTGGATGTGCCGTGGGCATTAACATAGTCAACCTGCTCGGGGTTGATCTGCGCATCGGCGAGCGCCTGTTTCATCGCTCGCTGCGCGCCCTCTCCTTCCGGAGCAGGTTGCGTGAGATGATACGCATCCGCGGTTGCGCCGTAGCCGATGACCTCCGCGAGGATCGGCGCCCCGCGGCGCATCGCTGCGTCGCGCTCTTCGAGTACGACCATGCCAGAACCCTCGGCCATCACAAAACCGTCCCGCCCTTTATCGAACGGGCGGCTGGCGGCTTCGGGATCGTCGTTGCGTTTGGAAAGCGCTCGCATGGCGGTGAAGCCACCGACGCCGATACCGGTAACCGATGCCTCGGCTCCTCCAGCAAGTGCTGCGTCGATGCCCCCCCGACGAATCCAGTTGGTCGCTTCCCCGATCGCGTGAGCGCCCGACGAACAGGCGCTGGACGTGGTCAAGCTCGGCCCTCGAAACCCCCAACGCATGGAGAGCTGTCCGGGCGCCAAGTTCGAAATCGTCGCGGGAATGAAGTATGGGCTGATGCGACGTGGACCTTTGTCGAACAGCGCCCGCGCTGTCAGCTCAAGGGTCTCGAGGCCGCAAAAGCCTACTCCCACGAATGTTCCCACCCGCTCTTTGACCTTGTCACTCGGATCGAATCCAGAGGCCTGAAGCGCTTCCTCGGCCGCGGCCACGGCCAGATGGATAAACCGAGCGCTTTCTCGCACCTTTTTCTTTTCGATGTATTTCTCTACATCGAACCCGGTGCACTCGCCCGCAATCTGGGATGGAAACCCCTCGGGGTCGAACAACGTGATTCGGCCGATCCCGCTCTTGCCCGCGATTGCGGTTTCCCAGCTGGTATTCGCATCGAGCCCAAGCGGCCCCACCAGCCCTACCCCGGTGATGACAACCCTACGCATACCCGTTCCCCATGCTGTCGGTGTTGTATCGAATTCGCGATCGACTAGGACGCAGAGTGTTCTTTGATGTAGCTGACCGCATCACCAACCGTACGAATTTTCTCGGTGTCTTCGTCGGGAATATCGATTTCGAACTGCTCTTCAAACGCCAACACCAGTTCGACGATGGCCAGCGAGTCTGCCCCCAAATCGTCGATGAACGAACTCTCGTCTTTGATGTTGTCTCCGTCAACGTCCAACTGCTGACAAATGATCTCTTTGACCTTTTCCGCGATTTCCATGTGTTCCTCCGCGACGAACAAACCGCCACATGACCGCTCGCGGCCAAGTTCGCTACGTTTCGTCCCTCTTTCCGCCCCATCGGCGGCTGGTTATACGTACATCCCCCCATTTACACGCAACACTTGACCGGTGATGTACGCGGCCTCGTCGCTCGCCAAAAACAGCACCGCGGCGGCGACTTCCTCTGGTTTGCCCACGCGCGCCAGCGGTGTCTGTCGCACGATTTCTTGCTGCAGCGAGTCGTTCAATTCCGACGTCATGTCCGTCTCGATGTAGCCAGGAGCGACCGCATTTACGGTCACCCCGCGGGAGGCGTACTCTCGAGCCAACGTTTTCGTCAACCCGATCAATGCTGCTTTGGACGAAGAGTAGGCGGCTTGCCCTGGGTTCCCGGCTTCGGCCACCACGCTCGACACGTTGATGATGCGCCCCTGTTTTGCGCGCATCATGGGGCGAATCGACGCCTTCGCGCAGTAAATTGCGCCGTTCACGTTGGTCGCCCAGGTCGCGGCAAGCTCCTCCGGCTTGAGACGCATCAACAATTGGTCGAGCGCGATTCCGGCGTTGTTGACAAGAATGTCGAGGCGCCCGTGCTCTTTCGCCACCGCCTGAATCGCCGAGTCGACCGCTGCGGGTTCAGAGACGTCGAAGCCGACCACCGACCCCTGACCTCCCGCCGCGGTCACCGCGCGAAGGGTCTCGTTCGCCGCGTCTTGGTTGCTGCGGTAGTTCACCACCACACGGGCACCCGCTTTCGCCAGGGCGACGCATACCGCACGACCAATGCCTCGCGAGCCACCGGTGACGAGCGCGACCCTATCGTCCAGACGAAACACGTTTTCCCCCTCCGGTTCGTCCTAGGGACGCGGCCGTGTCGACGGCGGATGGCCATCGACCGCGCATTCGCCCTACCCTCATTCAGCGCCCTCGGGAGCGGCCAAGATCGACCGGCCCTTGTATTCGCCACATGCCAGACAGACTCGATGAGGCACCATCATGTCGCCACAGGAGGGGCATGGAATCACATTGGGAGCGGCCACCCGATCGTGCTGGGCACGTCGCTGGTTTCGCTTCATTCGACTGGTTCTTCGTTTGGGAACGGCCACGCGTCACTCCTTACGGTTAAGTTGAATCTCGCGCAACGGAGCGAGACGAGGGTCGATCGAATCGGCGTCTCCATGCGCGCCCCGGATCTGCGGGGGCACCCGAATAGGTTCACAGCCTCTTCCGCAGTCGATCTGCATCGGCTCTTCCAGCAAGATGTGCTCCCGAACTAGAGAATCAACAGCAATTTGGTCGCCGTCGAAGGTGTCTCGGTCCATATCTTCCGGGTTCACGTCGAGTTCCTTGAGTGCCGGTTCCAGCGTCGCACGGGGGGTCATCAGCGATGACACGTCGACCTTCACGTCGATCGAAACGTCGTCCAGACACCGACTGCACGCTCCTCGAACTTCGGTCTCTATGTGGGTTTTGAGCACCACGTCTTGGCCGGAGCGCTGCGCCTGAACGCGCACAGTCCCGAGCGTGGAGTCCTGTGACGCACTTGGCTTCGGCGCCAGCCCGGTTCCTTCGAGTGCGTCGGTCAGCCAATGCCGGGTGATCGGAAACGTCCATTCCTTCTCCCCGGAGGAATCCAAATCTCTGATGTTGATGTTGAATTCGGACATGGCGGCCAGCTTCCAATCGCCAGATCTCGCGCGTACGGAGTGCGTATCGAACTGCCAAATCGGCGAAAGAACGCGGAACTATAGGGAGAGTCGTCTTTCTGTCAAGCGGGGTTTCGACCGGCACGCGCGTCTTAGCGCGGAGCGCTTTCCGGGCTGCCAACAAAATTTCTGGAGGATGGGACCTCGCGCATTCCGTTCGACGAAAGCTCGAGGGTCACCGCTCTGGCGATAACGCGTGTCCCGTCCGCTTGCTCGACCGAAGGCCCCGCGAGAGGTGGAACGATGAACCATGGTCGGTGCAGCTTTTTTTCCGACGCTCCTCCCTCTGCGTCCAGCATTTTTCCGGTCTGTGTCTGCGGCCAGGCCGACAAACCGCCCCGGGCACCTATACGCCGCGCCAGATCCCGCAGCTTCGACGCGCCGGCCGGAACTCCGGCAAAGCCCTCACCGGAAGGCCCCCGCGGAGCGGCCCAGCTGAGCAGCCATCGGCGCTTCTCTTCCTTTGAAGGTTGCGCAGACTCCGTGCGTTCGAGATCTTCAGATGAGTAGCCACACGCCCGCTTCCCTCGCGCGTAGCGGCCGTCGGGCGCCCCGGAAAGCGGTACGAACACGTGGCGACCCGCCACCACCCGGGTCATTCGGGTGACGTCGATAACCCGGGCGGCACCACGCTTCGAGGGACGCTCCAACGTTGCGTCGAGCACTTCAAAAAGATCGCTTCCTCCGGCGAGAACAAGCGTCGGCCACGAAAGCGCATTCAGCGCGCGAACTCCCTCCTCAGCGTGTCGCTCGGATGCGCCGAGACCGCCGAGAAGAACCCCGAACGAGACCTCCCGAGCTCCGCGTAAGCCAAACGTGTCCCACGATATGCCCTCCGGTGGCGCAGAAAACGCCGCGATACGAATTCGGTCAGGCAGTCCCGATAGCTCTAGTTCCCGACCGGATCGCCGAATCGAAACTCCACCGACTTTCCACGATCGAGATTCACGTGGCTCAGCCGCACCGCACCGCATGAACGGGTGAGGTCCGCGCGCTTCCAGCGCCGTCGCGCCGCATCCGCCACAAGAACTCAGGGTTGCCCAACCGGCGAGAAGCAGGCTCCGATAGCGTGTATTCGTCCGCACACGCGAAGGCGTACACGAAACTCGTCGCGCCTTCCATGGCCTCCGATGGCTTGCTTTGAAAACGGAACGAGGTAAGTGGAGTCGTGGTGACACCACTGCGCGCAGTCAAAGGAATGCACGATCTCCTGCCCGCCGATATCCATCGCTGGCAGGACCTCGAGTCACGATTCCGCGCCACCGTTCAGCGGTACGGGTTTGGTGAGATTCGCACCCCGATTGTCGAACCTACCCAACTCTTCGTTCGGTCCATCGGGGCCAGCACCGATATCGTTGAAAAGGAGATGTACAGCTTTCACGACAAGGCGGATAAATCTCTCACCCTTCGGCCGGAAGGAACAGCGTCATGCGTCCGCGCATTTCTTGAGCACCGCATGTCCGGCCAGCAACCCACTCAGCGTTGGTACTATCTGGGCCCGATGTATCGACGCGAACGCCCCGCGAAGGGCCGTTATCGTCAGTTCTTCCAGGCCGGCGTTGAAGTGTTTGGTGATCCCGGCCCTTATGTCGACGCCGAAATCGTCGAAATGCTTGTCGGCTTTCTGGAGCAGGTCGGCGTCCCCAACGTGAGCGTCGCCATCAACTCCCTGGGCAGCGGGACGACCCGCGAACGCTACCGCCACGCCCTGCTCGAATACCTTACCCCACACCGCGAGGCACTGAGCGCCGACAGCCAGCGGAGACTAGAATCCAACGCGTTGCGTGTGCTCGACAGCAAGGCCCCTCAAGACCAGGACATCGTTCGGGAAGCTCCGCGCATCTCCGAGTATCTGGAGCCCGACGACGCGGAACATTTTCGCCAGTTTTCCGAATGTCTCGTCGCGCTCGATATACCTTTTGTGGTCGAACCGCGGCTTGTTCGGGGGCTCGACTACTACAGTCGAACCCTCTTCGAAGTGCGGAGCGATAGCGACGGGCTTGGCGCCCAAAACGCGATTTGCGGCGGCGGGCGATACGATGGACTGGTCGAAACTTTGGGAGGCCCCAGCACCCCCGCAATCGGTTTCGCGCTGGGTATCGAACGCGTGCTCATGGCGTCGCGCTCGGCCGTCGCGCCACAAACAGCCGACGCATTCATCATCAGCGCGCAACCCGAACTGCGCACAGAGGCTCTTTTGGTCGCCACCGAACTGCGCAACGCAGGCTTGCACGCTCTGGCCGATCTTCGCGGAACATCGGTGAAGAGCCAAATGCGGAGGGCCGACAAATCCGGCGCCGGGTTCGCGGTAATTTTGGGGACCGACGAACGAGACCGCGGCGTCGTCCAAGTCAAACAGCTCGAGGATCAAGGTCAGCAACACGAAGTACCCCGTCACGCGCTCGCAACACACCTCGCATCCAAAGCTCGGATGTAGCCACACCGCGACGTTGAAACGTCCGGGAGGGTTCGCGGGGTTTGCCGCGACGCGCGCCCCGCCGCTATCCTCTCGCCGTGACCACGATCGCAACCCTCACGATCTGCTGGGCTGCTCTGTTTGCGTACGTGGGAACGTATCATTGCCTGCTCTACGCGCGTCGTCGCGCCGAACGCGAGTATCTCTTGTTCGGGCTCTTGGCGTTCGCAATGGCCGGTTATACCTACGCGAACGCATGGTTCGTCGGCGCCCGGCACCTTTCTGAGTCAACGTTTGCGTTTCAGTTCGCGGGCGGCGCAACCGTTGTGGCCGTTCCTTTGTTCGTTCATTTCTGCGGCGCGCTTGGTCGAACGACGCAGCGCCTGATCGGAACGGCCTATCTTTGGTCCATCATGGGCGCTCTAGGTTTGGCGCTAAACCTGCTCACCGAAAAGGGTGGTGTTCCTCAGCCCAGTTTCGGAATTGATTGTGCCCCGCTGTACATTCAACCGCGCGTCTCTCTCGTCGCCCAAGTTCACCTATGGGTTGGTGTCAGCCTGTGTGCTGCGAGCGCCTGGCAGCTGACGCGCCACGCCAGGAGCAACAAAGAGTTCGTGGCCATCGCGGTGACCATGACGGCAAGCGTGATCGCGACGATCCATGACCTGCTCGTGAGACTCGGTCATGTGCGTTCGTTCTACCTTCTGGAGCACTGTGCGCTGCTCTGTACAGTAGCGATGAGCTACATCTTGCTCGACCGTTTTGTACGGACCAGCGAAGCTCTCGAACTGCGAACCACCGAGTTACGCACGAGCTACGAGGAGCTACGCGCAACTCAAGCAATTCTCGTGCGCAAGGAACAGCTTGCCGCGGTAGGAGAGCTCTCCGCAGTCATCGCCCACGAAATCCGGAACCCTCTCGCGGTGATCAAAAACGCGTCGAGTGCTCTGCGGCGCCCCAACTTGGAAACAAGCGATCGCTCGACACTGCTCGACATTCTTGATGAAGAAACCGATCGTCTCAATCGCGTCATGCACGACCTGCTCGCATACGCACGCCCCATCACCCCCACCCTAGAACCACTCGTCGTAGACTCTCTGATCGCGGAAGCGCTCGAATACTCAGACGAGACCCTTCGCTCCCAAAGCATCGCCATTGAACTCGATTTCGACAACTCGGCTACCCAGCTTTTCGGCGACCGAGAACTTTTGCGACGAGCCATTCGCAACGTGGTGGAAAACGCAGCTCAAGCGATGCCTGAGGGAGGCGTATTCAGGGTTCGCACGGAGGCCACATCCATCGCAGACATTCCCGCAATCGCAATCGTTTTAGAAGACACCGGCGAGGGAATGGACACCATCGTGCGAAAAAAAGCCCGGGATCCGTTTTTCACGACGCGCTCCACGGGAACGGGCCTTGGCCTGGCGATTGTCGACCGTGTGATTCGTAACCACGGCGGAATGCTGGAGCTAGAAGCACAACATGGTGCAGGCACGCGCGTCACACTCATCTTGCCGATCCAACCTGATCTCAGAACCTCCCTAAGACCTCATGGAAGTTCGCTCGCGCCACGTACGCCGGGGATGTCGAATTCGCGCGCACCGGAGCCCCCGCGCCGCACTTCGTAACGACTGTGTTGTCTATGACGAGCCTCACAACAATCCTCATCTCTTGGACCACAGTGCACGTCTTTGTCGCCGTGTCGTACAGTTTCCTCTATCTCCGCCGCTCTCCCTCGCTTGAGTATCGAGCGTTTTCTTTGATGTCGGTGGCAGCCGCGATCTATTCGCTGGGCGGCGCTTGGGTAGAGTCTGCGAGCACCCTCCAAGCGCTGACCTACGCCCAGCAGGTTCAATTTCTTTCTCTGGCCGTCGTCGCATATGCCTTCATCGAGCTTGGTTTCCTTGTCATCGACAACGGGAATGCCCGCGTTCTTCGCTGGATGTTCGCGTGGTCCGCGATCACGGTTGGGTTCACCGTCGGCGGCTTTCTCTTCGATGCAAATCGCAACACGCTCACGTCCGAAGCGATTCCTTCCCACGCTCGGTCTGCGCTCATCGCCAGCCTGTCGCCCGCCGGGATCGTGATTACAGGATGCGGATTTCTCTTCGTCGCGTACTCCACCGTCCGCTTTTTTTGCGCGCGCGCCGGGGGCAAGCCTATTCGGCCGTTGTACTCAAGCGGCATGCTCCTCAGCGCCGCTCTCGCCCACGATGTCGTCGTGTCAGCAACCGAGGCCGCGGAGCGATATGCGTTCGAGCACGCGCTCCTCGGGACCAGCGTGATGCTGAACTTCATGTTTCTAAGAGGATTCGTGGTCGCGGGAGATACACTGGAAGAGCGCACCCACGAACTCAAACACAGCTACGACGAGCTTCGCTACGTCGAAGAAGAACTGGTGCGCAAAGAACAGCTTGCCGCCGTCGGAGAGCTGTCCGCGGTCATCGCGCACGAAGTAAGAAACCCGCTCGGCGTTCTGAAAAATGCGGTCGCCGGCTTGCGGCGCCAACACATTCGTGACGAAGAACAACGCGTCTTGCTCGGCGTCGTCGACGAAGAAACAGACCGTCTCAATCGACTGGTCAGAGACTTGTTGACCTACGCGCGCCCCGTAGAACCTCAGTCACTTCCTCTCCCGCTGAATCATCTGGTCCGTCGCGCGCTCGATCTCGCACGGCGAGGCACGGCCCGCTCCGAGCTGGTGGAGTTTGACATCGACGTCAGCGGCGCGCCTTCGCACGTCGACGGTGACCGAGACCTTCTCGAGCGAGCCTTCATCAATATTACGGAAAACGCGATGGAGGCAATGCCGACCGGCGGCACGCTATCGGTGCGCGCCCGCAACGCAGAGATGAACGGAAGACCGGCCGTAGCCCTGTCGTTTCACGACACCGGTGAGGGAATGGACACCATGGTACGAGCCCGAGCGCGCGACCCTTTCTTTACGACTCGCCCTTCGGGCACGGGCCTTGGGCTAGCCATCGTGGAACGCGTGGTGCGCGCTCACGAGGGCACCGTGGAGCTCTCCAGCGGCACACGCGACGGCACGACCGTAACCGTCACGCTTCCTCGCAAAGAAACCCCAAGGCGATCTCGATGATCTGCGCTTATGGATCTTCCTCGCTCGTCTTTTCCGCCGCCTTCTTAATTCGATCCCGCAACGTCGACCGCGGAATACCGAGCGCGCGGGCGGCAGCGCTGCGGTTGCCTCCGTGATGCTCAAGCACGCGGAACAATCGCTCGTCGCTTAGTTCGGGCCGGACGAAACCTGACAGCTGTTGAATCGCCCGCTCGATATCCTGAGCATGAACCGTCCGACTGGAGGTGTTCGCCGCCGCGGCACACACAACGTTTCTCAGCTCCCGTACGTTCCCGGGCCAATGATGACCAATGAGAACGTCGAGCGCACCCGTCGAAAGCACCCGACCTCCGGTTTCGTTCTCCGCGTGATTCAGGAAATGTTGCGCGAGCGGCTCGACATCGGCGAGGCGGTTTCTAAGGGGGGGGACGGAAATACCCAGACGGTGCACGCGGTAGTATAGATCGGAACGGAAATTCCCCCGAGAAACCTCCTGTTTGAGGTCTCGGTTGGTCGCACAGATCAGTCGCACGTCCACTGGATGCTCCACATCGCCACCCACGCGACGCACGCACCATGATTCGAGCACCCGCAGCAGACGGGTCTGCATGGAAAGAGGCAACTCGCCGATCTCGTCCATGAAGAGCGTCCCCTTATGCGCACGCTCAAACGCGCCTTTACGAGCCTGAGTCGCACCGGTGAACGCGCCGCGTTCGTGACCAAAAAGCTCGCTCTCGACGAGTTCTCGAGAAAGCCCTCCCGCGTTGAGCGCCACGAAAGGCCCGCGACATCGGCTACTCTGCTCATGAAGCGCTTGCGCAACGCCCTCCTTACCAGTCCCGCTTTCTCCCGTCACGAGCACCGGCCAAGGAATCACTGCGTACCGACGCACTTCGGACATCACCCGCACCATCTCCTCCGAAACAGCAACAAACTCGGTGGTCGGCTGAATTTTGCCGTCGTCACGGGTGACGACCCAAAGATCCGTGCGGCCAAGACGCAGCACCGACCCAGCAAACACCCAACCAAGCGCGATGCGATGTCCATGCACCCACGTACCGTTCAGACTATCCAGATCTCGAATCATCAAGCGGTCGCGACACGGTTCAACACGGCAGTGATGCGCGCTCACGCTGCGATCGGTGAGGACCAGATCGTTGTCCGGTGCAGAACCTACGGTAATCGGGTGAACACCAAGCGCGATCGACCGAGCTCCTGCACCGCGTCCGACCACCAGAGAAAACCCATGTTGCTCCGCTCTGTCCCCGCCAAGCGCATCCGTTTCGTGGCCGTCTCGTGGGCCGGCCGGGTCGACCTGCGGCAGGCGAACCAGGCTGTGCTGGTCGCCTACCGAGATCGGTTCGTTGTAGGGAAACACACAGGCCGGCCCCACTTGGCCGCCGGCAAGCCGGTGGACGTAGACGCTTCCACCGCTGGGGACGATGAGCAGCTCTCGATCCGCCACCGACGAGTCGTGAATCACGATGTCGCAGAAACGGGATCGACCGACCTCAAGCGGGCGATCGTTCAACCCGAACTCCCGTAGAGGCTCGCCCCGATACGACAGCAGCAACACGGTCATGACACCTCCGCTGCTCTTATCGGTGCGTACTCGGTGCAGTTGCGTGCCCGGCCAGAAAACGTGACGCGCTCCGACCCTCCGGCTTGGGGAAGGTCAGGCGGTCGCGGCTTTTTCCCGCGATTTTCTGCTTCGTCGGTAGTCCGCCACGATCATCGGAAGGAGCAAGATCCCCCCTGGGAGCACTACGGCGGCTGTCCACATCGCAATTTTTATCCAGTGAGCCACGGAAAGTTACAGAAGCACAAACCGTGCCCATCTAGTTTCAGGGTTTTTCGCGACATATTTCATGAACACCCTGACAACAGTGTCAGAGTGCTGTCGTCGAATGAGGTGAATCGGACACACCTTGTTCCTCAGGCGACAACGCCGTTCGTTTCGAGATGTATCCGAGCCGACCACCCCCACACACAGTTCGCCAACGATCTCGTCCAGGTTGAACCCGTCGTGCCTCGCAGCTATCGTCCTCGCCCGTGTCCACCAGTCGACGCACACCGCTCCATCCAATCCACCGGTCCCTCGGGGCACGCATGGTCCCATTCGCGGGCTGGGACATGCCCGTGCAGTACGAATCGATCGTCAAAGAACATCATCGGGTCCGCTCCAGCGTTGGCCTCTTCGACGTGTCCCACATGGGCCAACTGGAAGTGCGAGGTCCGCGCGCGCTCGAAACCATCAACCGGCTCATCACCGGCTCACCAATGCATGTTCCCGATGGCGGCGCCTTGTACACTCTCTGCTGCAACGCAGAAGGCGGAATCCACGACGATCTCATCGTCTATCGACACCACACGGAGCTCGCCTCGATCATCTGCAACGCCGGAAATCGAACGAAGATCGCGAGTCTTGTGCAGGACGCCGCGGATGGCGCGTGCGACTTCGTCAACCGGTCGGACGAACGAGCGCTTCTGGCTCTCCAAGGCCCGCGGGCAGCCGAGGTTCTTGGCCTCGTCGGCGCAAATCGTGCCCAAGAACTTCGTCCATTCCGATTCGCTCAGATTTCCGTGGCGGGGTCCGAGTGCATGGTCGCGCGAACCGGGTACACCGGTGAAGACGGTTTTGAGCTTTCGTGTTCAGCAGACCACGCCCCCGCCCTCTGGAACGCTCTCACCGACGCGGGAGAGCCCTGCGAAATCGGGCCTGCGGGATTGGGTTGTCGCGACACGCTGCGGCTCGAAGCCCGGCTCCTGTTGTACGGCAATGACATTGACGAGACGACAAACCCCTTCGAAGCCGGGTTGGGATGGGTCGTAAAGCTTGACAGTGGAGACTTCGTCGGCCGCGACGCCCTGCAAAAGATCAAAGCAGAGCGAAAAACCAAAGCAGGGGGAACGGAGAGACGACTGGTTGGGTTTCGAATGATCGGCCGCGGCATCGCGCGCCACGGATACCCGATCGTCGACATCGATGGAACCGCGCTCGGCGTGGTGACCAGCGGCTCGCCGGGCCCTACGGTTGGCAGCAATATCGGTCTCGGCTACGTCCCTACGGACAAAACCGCGATCGGCACCAAGGTGGGCATTCGAATTCGCGAAAAGACCGTCGACGCGGAGGTCGTAGCCACACCGTTTTATCGTCGACCCCGTTTGTCTGAACCACGAGGTCCATCCAAAAACGAGTAGGAAGCATGGCATACCCCAGTGACTTAAAGTACACAAAGGACCACGAATGGGCGCGGCAAGAGGATGGCCTCGTCCGCGTGGGCGTAACCGCATACGCGGTTCAGCAGCTTGGTGACGTAACTCTGATCGACCTTCCACCGGTCGGCTCCGATGTGCAGGCGCAGGAACGTTTCGGCGACATCGAGTCCGTAAAAACGGTGAGCGAGCTCTTCGCTCCCATCGGCGGCGAGATCGTGGAGATCAATACGGAGCTCGAGTCCAGCCCTGAGCTGGTCAACGAAGGGCCCTACGACCGCGGATGGATGATCCTGATCCGGCCTTCGGACCCGGGGGAGCTCAACCGGCTGATGGACCCTCCCGCGTACGAAGACTTTGTCGGAAGCCTCGAAGGCTAGCCGCAGCCCGTCACCATCCTATCGTCAACGAATCCAGATAGCGGGAAGCAAATGCGATATCTGCCGCATACCGAACAAGAGATCCGCGCGATGTTGAATCGTATTGGCGTGCGCTCCATCGACCAGCTCTTCGAAACGATACCCCCGAACCAGCGTATCGAAGGGCTCAACATCGAAAAGGGAATCGACGAAGCACAGCTGATGCGCGAGCTATCCGAACTCGCGGCGGAGAATCAAACGTCCGGGGTGCGCGCGTTTTTGGGCGGCGGCATGTACGACCACCATATCCCTCCCGCGGTCGACCAGCTCCTGCTTCGAAGTGAATTCTACACTGCCTACACACCCTATCAGGCGGAACTATCCCAAGGCACACTGCAGGCGACCTACGAGTTTCAGACCATGGTCTGTCAGATCCTAGGCACGGAAATCGCGAACGCGTCGATGTACTGTGGGGCCAGCGCCGCCGCGGAAGCTGTGCTCATGGCTCGACGCGTGACCCGGAAAAACCGTTGCGTACTCAGCCAGGGGCTTCACCCTCATTACATAGAAGCGATCCGCGGATATCAAAGCGGCATCGACGGCGGCGAGACCAACATCGACATGGTTGGCCTCGATTCGGCGGGGACCACAAACGGTGGTGACCTTGAAACGATCATCGACGACAACACGGCGGCGGTGGTGGTGGGGTACCCCAACTTCTTGGGTTGTGTCGAACACCTGGGGCGTTTGAGAACACTCGCTGCCGCGCGGGGGGCTTTTTTGATCACGACCACCGCCGAGCCGTATGCACTCTCGCTCATCAAACCACCGGGGGCGTTCGATGCCGACGTGTGCGTGGGCGAAGGGCAAGCCCTTGCCGTACCTCCGCAGCTGGGAGGCCCTGGAGTCGGCCTGTTCGGGTGCAAAGAGCGCTATGTCCGCAACATGCCTGGACGCATTGTGGGCGAAACCGTTGACACAAACCAAGAGCGAGGGTTCGTCCTCACGTTGTCCACCCGCGAGCAGCACATTCGCCGGGAACGGGCCACCTCGAACATCTGCACCAATCACGGATTGATCGCCCTCGCGTTCGCGATGCGCACCGCGTTGCTCGGACGAACCGGATTTCGCGCAGTGGGGCGCATTTGCCACAGCCGCGCGGAGTATGTGAAGAAGCGCATTGCTTCGACTCCCGGGTTCTCGCTGCCCTACTCCGCGCCCACGTTCAACGAGTTCGTGGTGCGCGCCGAGCACGGCAGCGCATCAGATCTCTTGGCGAAACTCGAGAAAAACCAAATCCTGGCCGGAATAGACCTTGGTGCGTACCAAGACGATTGGAAACAAGATTTTCTAGTCGCGGTCACTGAGAAACACGCAAAAGAGGACCTCGACGCGCTCGTCGACGCTTTGAGAGACGCATCGTGAGCACCGAACGCCCCCCGGCGTCAGCCCCCGACTCTCCAGCGAAGCGACTTGACGAGATGAACCGCCGAGCACTCGAGGGCGGAGGCGAAGAACGAATCGCGCGTCAGCACAACGCGGGCAAGATGACCGCGAGAGAACGAATTGACGCATTCCTAGACGAAGGGTCGTTCGTCGAAACAGACCGCTTAGTCGTGCACCAGTGTAGCGACTTTGGAATGGAGCAAAAAAAGATCCTTGGAGACGGAGTGGTCACCGGTCACGGCACCGTCCACGGACGGCGGGTGTTCGTATTCGCCCACGACTTCACCGTCTTCGGAGGCTCGCTAAGCAGCGCGTTCGCAAACAAAGTCGCCAAAATTATGGATCTCGCGCTCAAAGTCGGCGCTCCCATCATCGGACTGAATGATTCGGGCGGCGCTCGGATTCAAGAAGGCGTGGTCTCGCTGGCAGGATACGCCGAAATCTTCTTGCGCAACACGCTGGCATCGGGCGTCGTCCCTCAGATCAGCGCGATCATGGGCCCCTGCGCGGGGGGCGCAGTCTACAGCCCGGCGCTCACCGACTTCATCTTCATGGTGAAAAACACCAGCTACATGTTCATCACCGGGCCCGACGTCATCAAAACCGTGACCCATGAAGAGGTCACCAAAGAAGAGCTCGGCGGAGCCTCCGCGCATGCACGCCGAAGCGGGGTTGCCCACTTCACCAGCGAAGACGACCAGGATTGTTTGGAGTCCATCCGTGAACTGCTGGGGTATTTACCGAGCAACAATCAAGAAGATCCACCCGCCCGTCCATGCGCCGATCCCGAAGATCGAGAAGATTCAGCCCTGGACAGCTTGGTTCCCGCGGATCCGCAGAAGCCCTACGATATCGTCCAGCTCATCGAACGCGTCGCCGACCTCGATTCTTTCCTCCAAGTCCAAGCCGATTTCGCCGCCAACATCGTGATCGGATTCGCAAGGTTCGCGGGTCGTCCGGTAGGCATCGTGGCCAATCAGCCCATGGTGCTCGCCGGCTGCCTCGATATCGATGCATCCATCAAAGCCGCGCGATTTGTCCGCTTCTGCGACTGCTTTCATTTGCCGGTGGTCACCTTTGTCGACGTCCCCGGATTTTTGCCGGGGACGGAACAGGAATACGGGGGCATTATCCAGCACGGGGCCAAGTTGCTGTACGCGTTTTGTGAAGCCACGGTTCCCAAAGTGACTGTCATCACGCGGAAAGCATATGGTGGCGCGTACGACGTCATGAGCAGCAAGCACATTCGCGGGGATATCAGCTACGCGTTCCCGACGGCGGAAATTGCCGTGATGGGTCCCGACGGCGCGGTCAATATCGTGTACCGCAAAGAAATCGAGCAGTCGTCCGACCCCGAAGCCACCAAGAACCGGTTCGTTGAGGAATATCGCGAAAAGTTCGCGAACCCTTACAAGGCCGCGGAACTTGGGTTCATTGACGAGGTGATCGCGCCGCGCACGTCGCGATCTCGAATCTGCCAGGCGCTCGCGATGCTTCGCAACAAGCGAGACGTCAATCCGCCCCGCAAACACGGAAACCTACCGCTATAGACGGTCAGAGCCCGAAATCGGGGTGTCCGCCGAGATAACCGGCCAATCGCGCGCCCCACACGAGGCCCACCGCCGTCACCAGCACAATCCAAACCGGAGCCGGAAATCGGGATATTGGGTCGGGCGAGCGGCGCGCAACCAGTCCGACCTCGACGAGCACCGCGCGACCGACAATCCAACCGAAAAGCGGTACCAACACGGGGGCCAAGGGATGCATCGCCCACATGCCCCGGAAATTCAGCGCGACCATCGCGAGCGCCGCACGCGTTAGGCCGCATCCTGGACATGGGATACCCAACAAGTTCTTGGTAGGGCAAAGCGACACCTCCGCCCACACACACCACGCGAACGCTGCGAGCATGGCGAGAATGCCGGCCGCCGCAATGTTGGAGCGACGGCCGTCATTGCGACACCGCGGGCTAGAACGATGCTGGGGCGCCTCCACCACTTTCCCAAATTCGGTTCATTTCTTCTTGAACCTTGGCATATCCATAGCCGCAAAGCAGCATGAACAATAAGAACATCATCCCTTGATCCTGTGCGTTTGCATCGCCCGCGCGCTGCTGAGCTTCCTGGATGTATTTGCCATACTTGATCGGCAAATATAGCGCGTAGACGCCGCATAGAAGCGATATCACGATGTCGAGCACGGGATTGATCTCTTCCCGCCCGAGATAGTTACGAAGCTCCGTGCCGACCAAGTACCACCAGTAATACGCATACAAACCGCACGTAACCAGACACAATATCCACACCGTCATCGGATTGCGAACTTCGCCTTTCATCGTGAGCTCCCCCCTTTTTGCTCCTGAGAATGTACCGACGAGACAAACCGTCGGTCAACACCGAAGCGGAGGATCGCTCCAAGCGGGCTGAGACAGACTGCCCAGTTTCGCGTTAGAATGGGCGGGCCCTACGCACCGTCCTAGACGAATATGTGTCTCGTTTCCCTACATCCCCAGCAAGGGAAGCCCGCGTGTTCCTGAACGCCAGTTGATGCTATAGCCCTCGCGGTTGTCTATGTCTCGTACCTGCCAGCGTTGCCAGCACCAAAACTCCGACGACGCTCGTTTCTGCCTGAAGTGTGGCGCGATGCTCGAGGTCAACGACGAAAACGATGCCGACCCTCTAATCGGTCGAATTCTGCTCGGTCGGTATCGCGTCAAACAGATGATCGGCGAAGGCGGGATGGGCAAGGTCTATCTCGCCGAACAAAAAATGGGCACGGCGACTCGAGAAGTGGCCATCAAAACGTTGCACCCCGAGCTGAGCGGCGATCCCCAGATCGTGGCCCGATTTCATCGCGAATGCGAAACCGTGATCGAATTGCACCACCCCAACACGGTGCAGTTCTACGATTTCGGTGAGCTTGAAGACAAGACGCTGATTATCGTGATGGAGCTCATCCGCGGCGAGGACCTTGCACATGTGCTGGGACGTGGCCCGATCAATATCGATCGAACCAATCGCTTGCTCATTCAAATCTGCGGTTCCCTCCACGAAGCCCACCAACGAGGAATCGTTCATCGAGACCTCAAGCCTGAAAACATCTTGCTCACAGAGCGAGGTGGTCAAACCGATTTCGTCAAAGTGTTGGATTTCGGAATCGCAAAACGCAGCGAAGCCGAAGATGATTCCCGCGCCAAGCTCACCAAGCAAGGCATGGTGCTCGGCACACCCCCGTATATGAGCCCCGAGCAATTCAGCGGTCAGGCTCTCGACGCTCGCTCGGATATCTACTCTCTAGGCGTAATGACCTACGAGATGGTCACCGCGCATCTTCCGTTTCAAGCAAACACACCGTGGGAATGGGCCACCCAACACCTTACCTCTCCGCCGCTCCCCATCGAAACCTATCCTCAAGGTGCGAGTCTAAACGATCGTCAGAAGGCCGCGATCGCGCGCGCGCTGTCGAAAGATAGAGACGCGCGACCTGCCGATGCGCTCACGTTTATGCGAGAGTTCACTGGGTTAAACGACGCGCAGAGCGCGTGGACCATGGCGACAAGCCCCGGAATGCAATCCAGCGCTGCAGCGTCCGTTGGCGATCATCAACCGCGACCCGCCGTGGGAACGCCGCAGCCGATGTCGAACCATTCGGGAGCGATGCAGTCGCACGCCGGAGAACACTTTTCATCGGAAGCGTTTCCTCTGCCGACCAGCTCAAACGTCGGGAGACTTCTCGCCATCGTAGGCGTGCTGGCCGTCATGTTGACGGGGGGCGCGGCAGGCGCGCTGTGGTGGTGGACACAGCAAGACGATCCTTCGGAACAATCCGGCACGGGAAGCGCCGTAGCCGATCAAGGGAGCACCGGCGCGAACACGTCTGACACGCCACCAACCAAAACGAAATCGCCGAATCCCAATGAGGCCTCGCGTCAGGTTCCTTCGACTCCGCCTTCGCAACCGAACTCAGAGGAAACGAACTCGAAAGTGCCGAATTCGAAGGGGACGAAGCCAGAGAAAGCGAAAACCCAAAGCACGAAGCAATCGACGTCCAAGAGGAAACCTCCGAAACGAAATCCGAAACGCCCCGACCGTCCTCCGACCAAGGTTGCCGATCCAGTCAAACAACCGGATCCAGTCAAACAACCGAATCCAGTCGCGCCGAACGAAGCGCAAGCAAAGCTCCAAGCCGGACAGGCCGCACTTCAGACAAACGACGTACCCGTCGCGGTACGAAATCTGGCGGCGGCACAGCGACTGTTGGGGCGCACCGACTCGGGTGTGCGTGCGCTCCAGACCTCGGTCGCTCGCGTCGGCAGCAACAAGGTGGGCATTCTTATGCAGCAGGGAAACTGCCCCGCGGCGCAAGCACTCTACCGAAAGCTTCGATCGGTGGGCGCCGAACGCGCATCGCGGCAGCATTTCGCGGGAGACTGGTGCCGACGTCCATGAGCCAACCAACCCACGCTTCGTTCACGATCGCACGAAGTTAAATCAGAAAAAAAGTTTCCAGAGTACAAATCGAAAGTCCGACGTCTGCGCTCAAAGTGCTTGCGCCCACCGCGACCGTCTGTGATGCTCCGGGCATAGTATCGCTACAAGGCCACAGAGCCTGCTCGCGGCCGTCGCCGCATCTGTCTCAAAGCTCCCCGTAACACTGTCGTTGTTGTATTTTTTTTGACGAGTGGAGCGCGCAATCTTTACTCACCATGGGTACGCCTGGGATCTAGCGTCGGAGGTGTCGATGCCTTTACAGCGAATCTCTGAAATTTTTGGCTTTGCACACAAGACAACGCCAGAAAACATCCGTGCTCAGGGGGCGCACCCTAGCGCAACCAATGCGTCCGCTCGTGCTAACCCAGACGAGAGGAATATTGCGGTTCGAAACGGAAACAATACCGTCCCCTGGGAACAAATTTGTGGCCGCCAAGACTGCCGCGGACGTTGGGTCGCGCTGCAATCGTGTCGCTACGATTCAACCACCGGTCGGGCTGCCGAAGGTACCGTGGTGGATATGGACGATGACCTCGCGGAGCTATGCAGCCGTGTAAGTGCATCGGATTGGAAAGATTGCGCCATTGTGTATTGCGCCGATCGCTAGCCGTCCGTATTCGAGCGACGTGGCCGTCGGAAAACAAACATAGTCAAAAAAAAGTGAGCCGATTTCTGAACCGCGGTGCACTCCGACGATGTGGAGCTAGATCCCTCATCAATCAGGGCAGAAACCGAGTTCGGGCGATATAGCGGGTCCGCAAACCCCAGACGAGCCGCGAATTTCTGGCGCACGGTCTACTCTGACAGTGGTTCGATTGCGACTGTCGAGGCAGATCCACGAAAACGCGTGCCAGACGCGCGTGGTACGAAAAATGCTCAATCAGTGCATGTTCCGCAGCGATGCAAAAATCGGCCTCCATGGACGTGATTGGAACCCACGCTGGGTTGGGTTCCCAGGCGGTCTCTGCAAGCGCAGCGACCGACGAGGTAGCGGGCTCTCGACCTTTTGAGACGGTGTATCGATCATACGCGCCGTACGTAGCCACGATCGGGTTTCGGATTCTCGGAAATTCGGCCGAAGTCGACGATCTAGTACAGGACGTATTCATCGAGGCCCATCGCAGCCTCGATCGCCTTCGCAACAAGAACGCCATCAAAGGATGGCTCGCTACCGTCACGGTGCGCATGGCGCGTCGACGCCTTCGCTGGAAGAAAGCGCGCCGGTTTGTTGGACTCGATATTCTCACCTACGACGCAGACTATGCTAGCAGCGAACTTTCTCCCGAAGACGCAGCACAGCTAAGCGCGGTCTACGGCATCCTCGAGCGCATCTCCGTAGAGCAGCGGCTCGCTTGGACATTGCGGCATGCCCTCGGAGAATCGATGGAACGTGTCGCCGAACTTTGTGGGTGTTCCGTATCGACCGCCAAACGTCGTGTGACTGCTGCGCACAAGACCATTCAACGGCGATTGGTGACGCGCGCCAACCGACCAAAAACTTCTTTATCGGATGAACGTTCCGCGGATAAGGAGGGTTGCTCATGGACAACCTGACACTCGATATGGAGAAACTGCGATCGTTCGGAGGCGCGCCGTGGAACGAGAACCGAAGCGCAAGGGTATTGGCCAACGTGCATCGAAAAATTCAACGCGCTCGATCGACTCAGATCGCAGTTCGTTCGGCCGTTGTCGGCGGCTTGTTGGTCGGCTTGCTCGGCGCGGCTGCCTTCGGCTTGAGCAACTCACCGCAGAGCTCCTCAGCCACCGCACGCTCGAGCCAACCTTCGGAGATTCGGGACGCAAACGCAATGTCCTCGTTGACCCTTCCCGATGGGACGGCGATTCGATCACTCTCTCGCGATGCAGCCTTCGAGCTAACACGTATGGACCCTCAAACATCAGCGTTGAAACTCCGTTCTGGCGCCGCACGATTCGATGTTGCACCACGACCAGAGCGACTATTTCGAGTCACCGTCGGACGCCTCCATATCGAGGTACTCGGAACGTCGTTTGACGTGCGTCGCGAAGGCGCTCGTACCGAGGTATCCGTGCGCGATGGGAAGGTACGCGCGCGATGGAGCGATCGAAGTTTCGTGCTTTCGCGTGGACAACGCATGTGGTTCCCGCCACCGGAACCACGAAGTCCAACCGTCCGTTCTTCGGCACGGCGAACATACGAAGCGACTGTCGTCCGACCATCAACCCGCAGGTTTCGTGAACGAAAGCTCTCGAACGAAACGAAGCGCGAGCTCCTCAAACAAATCACAAACCGCGAGAAAGAATCCTGGCGAAACCTTGCCCGACGAGGTCTGTACAAAAAAGCGCTCGCCGCGTTGCCCGAACGTCCCGATGACAACGACCTGACGGTCGAAGACCTGATGTCGGCGGCTGATGTTGCCCGAAAAGCCGGACATCCACAACGCGCGCTGCCGTGGTTGCGTCACGCAGCGCAACGCATCGACGCGCCCCAGTCTATTCTCGCAGCATTTACGCTGGGTCGTCTTTTGCTCGAACATTTGTCCCGACCCCGCGAGGCGGCGGCCCAGTTCGCGTATACGTTCGCGCTCAATCCCGATGGAAATCTCGCAGAAGACGCGTTGATCCGAGAAATCGAATCTTGGGTACGCGCGGGTGCAACCGAGAAGGCTCGAGAGCGGGCTCGATACTACGCTCGGCGATTCGCAAACAGCCCTCGGAGCCGGGAGGTTCGTCGAATCCTCCGCTCTTCTCAGACGCAGCCCGCTCCATGAGATACGCGACCCATGTCGCCGCGGTCGCGGTTTGCTGCTTCGCGAGCACACGACCGACACGCCTCAGCGCAGATGAAAGCGCATCGAATCTCTCGTTCGATCTCGACATGGAAGCGTGCCCCGGCGTCGTGCACTCCGTGACCAAACGCATCGTGTCCATGGAACTTCAAGGAATCGATGCACGAAACGTAGAATTGACGGTACGCGTGCGCTGTAGCGAAACGCAGCTCGAGATCCATGCATCGAATCGTCGCTCACAGCGCTCCGCAACGCGCACCCTTGACCTGACACTCCAACCAGGAACTGCGCGATCTCGGCTCGTCGCACTCGCGCTGGTGGAGCTGTACCTTCACGACCTGCGCCCTCACGACCTTCGTGCCTCCACGGAAACCGGAGCTGCACTAGAGAAGCCGCCGCGTACGCGGGAAGCGCGCGAGAGCCAAAGGGAGAACATCGATAGACAAACTGTTCAAAAGGCCGCCAACGACCACGCACGTCACAAGCCCCTCCCAACACCTAGGCGTCCCCAAAAAAAGCAAGGTCGCTTCGGAATCGACGTTCGTCCGCTCGCCGCTGTTTTTTCCGGGACGGGAAGCCCGGAGCTATTCGGTGGTGGATTGCGTTTTTGGCATCATTTTGCTCCCTCCGTGGCGTGGAGCGTGGCGACCGACGCGCTCATCGGCCGACAATCCACCCTCGGCATCGGACAACTACACATGCATACAATTTCGCTTTCTCCTGCGCTCTATGGACACCTCGGCGGAGACACATGGCGAGTCTTTCTCGGAGGAGGCAGCCGAGTTGGATTTGTGTTCGCGAAAGGTCAGCCCAACGCTCCCGCGGTCGGCCGGAAGGTGCGAGGGTCTTGGTGGGGCCCGTTCGCGATCGCTGAAAGCAGATTGCTCACGGCTTCCGGATTTGTATTCCGCTGGGGCGTGGAAGCCGGATATGTGCTCGGCTCCTACGCCATCCGTGTTGACGCAGAAGACCAAATCGCGTTCGCGGGGGCGTGGGTTTCGACATTCGTCGCGATTGGAATGATGTTTTGATGAACTCAACCCTCATCAAAACATCGTGCGGCTCCGTACTCTCAGCACTCATCGCATGCGGCCCTCAAGTCGACATCGCGATCTACTCCGAGCGACCAATTCCCAAGCACGCGAAGTTCTCTAAAGTAGGAGCAGGGCTCGCCCATGCCTGCGCGAGCACAAGCAAAGGCGGCGTTTGGTGCTGGGGACGAATTCCAGCGAACTTTGGCTACAACCCCCGCTTCGAAGAAGAGGGATTCCTGACCCAGCCGCCAATTTGGTTTCCTCGACCCCTGCACGGAGTGGTCTGGGAAACCGAAGAGCTTGCCATCGGCGACGAGATGGCCTGTGCGCGAACCGAGTTGGACGAGGTCTATTGCTGGGGCACGTGGCCGACTCCCTGCGAGGCCGATGCTCCTTGCGACCCGCACACAGCATGGCCCGAGCCGCCGCACAAGGTCCCCGGGCTTAAGGCCATCAAGAAAGTCGTGGCGGGCGACAAACATGCCTGTGCGCTAGACGATCGCGGTTCCGTATGGTGTTGGGGAAACAACGAGCGCCACCAGCTGGGGGTCGAAGAACCTTCATCTGCCACACCAATGCGGGTAGACAATCTACCCCCGGCGCGAGATATCTCTGCCGCCGGAGCGTTGACCTGCGCGGTGAACTCAGACCGGGCCCTCCATTGCTGGGGCTCATTCGTTCCCTTCAATGAGCGGGAAGGTTCGCTGCGTTTTGTCTGGTCCAAAACACCACGAATCGTTCCCTTACTGAATGCCGATCGAGTTGCGGTTGGATACTTGGGAATCTGTGCACCCATGCAAGGTCAGGTCGACAACGAAGAAGGCGATCATGAACGCAAAGGCGATGTCGCATGCATGCAACCGAACCCCAATGGAAACTGCGCCAAAGATTCCGCGGCGCATGAATGGACAACATCGTTCGGCGGCTGCGCGCCGTCGCAACTTCTTTCTTTTCTCGCGCCGCCGGAGAGCAACTTGTCGGTTGGAGGAAACCAGATATGCGCCAACCACGGAAAGGATTGGGTTTGTAGCCCTCCGCTCCGCGCCTCCGCGCCAGCGGGAACACAACTGCAAGGAAACCATTTCCTCCCGCCCGGGCTTTCGGCGATTTCGCTCGGCGGGCATTTTGGTTGCGGTATCACGGACTCGTCAGACGTCGTCTGTTGGGGAAAAAACGACGCCGGTCAACTCGGAAACCGACTCACGACAGATGTCGAAGTACTCGATCCGGGCTCTGTGTTTCGAGAACGGTAGCGCTGCGATCAAAGGGAAGACGGTATGTAGAGCACTTCGGCTGTACCCAAGATGCTGATCGCCGGAGGGCTGGCGCCGATATTCAGTCCTCCGGTAACCAAAACGCCGTGCACTTGGCCGACGCCAATCGAAGTCATTCGATGCAAAGCGCGAGCGCCCAGGAGCGAAAACATATCTCCGGACCCACCCGCACGCTGAGCTTCGCCGTCCTGTACTGCGCCGGTAAGCACATCAATCAAGTTCGTCGCCGCAAGGGTTTCGTCCGCAAAACCGCCACTCAACAAAACAATCCTGCCCGAGAGCGTCGCCGCGTCACCCCACCCATGGACTCCTAACGATGTTTGTCTAGTAGAGCCAAACTCCGCTGTGTTCTCTACCGATATCGTGTGACTTCGCGATGGACCGCCGTTCCTCGCGCATAAGAGCGTTACCTCACCGGGCCGAGGAAACGCCGGCTCCACTTCTCCCGCTCGACACCGCGGCCCAAGCCATCCGTTCACCACCAGGCTGCGCCCCTCGTTGACCAAGAACGTGTCCGGCCGACTCAGCGCGTAGTGAGGACGCGGTGCCGCGGAACCGAGCGAGTCATCGGGATAGATGCTGTTCGATGCCGGCTGGGTGGCTCGATCGAAATCGACTTCGCCCTCCGCGCTGGGATCCCAAATCTCGGCAAGCGCTTCGTTGTCTGCGGCCGGCGGCTCAGCCCCGCCGACAATCCAGATCGTTCGCCCTACGGTGACCGCTGCAGGCGTTGCACGAGGAACCAACAGACGCGATTGGGTGTTGTCGCGCACTCCGTATCCCCCAGTGCGCGACGGATCGAAGAGTTCAAATGTGCGGCTCACCGAGGTTCCAGACAACCCACCGGCAAGCATGACCAGCTCATCCGGACGATCTTCGTTCTCTTCGTCATTCCAAACCGCGGCCGCGTGAAGAAACCGCTCATCGTTGAGCTCTCCAAGAACGCCTGGTTCAGCCGCCGCGCCGATAAAGCCCCCTGATTCGCCATCTTCCATAGAAGCCGCAAGCGATGGGTCAAAAAGTTCGAAGGTAGCGTGGGCTCCCGGTTGGCCGTCTCCGCGTTGCGAAATCCATTTTGGCTCAAATCCCTGCTCGGCTCCCCGCGGCTCCAGCATCAAGAGGGCTCGCTCGGCCCCTCCCGCGACCAAAACCCGGCCATCGCCAAGCAACGTCGCGCTATGCCCCGCGCGAGCCGCCCCCATCGTTCCCTGGACCGGAGCAAACAAACCCGTGGCTGGGTTAAACACATACGCTTCATTCGAAGCGGTAAGCAGAAAGCATCTCGTTTCTGCAGGTGCGCCGTCGGGGCAGGTCGCGTCCGCCTCCGCCTGCGTGAAGCCTCCCGCGACGAGCACCCGACCATCGAGTAGTCGCGTTGCTGTATGCAAGAAACGGCCAGGAAGCGCCGGCTCTTCCAGATCCGCTGCCTCTCCGACAGGGTACAACTGAAGCGCCAAACTTCTTTCTTCGTTTGCGTCGAGCTCAAAGGGCCCCGCGTGTGCAACAAAGGCTTCATCGGAGGCTTCTGTACGAGCAACGAGCTCCAGTCGGATCGGCGCGGAGGTGGGTAGATCGGCAAAACCGAGTTCCGGTCGGCCATCCCCGTTTTCGTCCATTCCGTCGACTGCGCTTCGTTCAAGTTCCTGCTCCGCGACGACCTCTCCATCGCTATCTGTAATTCGTACACGGATGCCCGTGACCTCGGGAGGCAAACGACCGCGTTCGGTCAACCATGTCGCGACAAACGAAACGCCGGAATGGGGCTCTGGTTTTTCACACCCAACCAGCCCAGCCGCCAGTCCCACGCCAAGCAGGAGATTCAAGCACGACAGAAGATTCGAAAAAACTGCGAATTTCAAGCGAAGCACAATCACTTGCCAAGCGTAGCGCGCCCACCTTCCGGCGACCAATCAACCGTCGATAGGGGTGCCGCCGTCCTCCGACCTGAGCGCTACAAGCAGGCGATAGGCTTCTGACCCGGACAGGCGGGTAGCCTTCGCCAGCTGTCGGCTCGCGTCTTTCAAACTCAGTCCCTGACGAACCAGTTCCCGTGCGTGCTCTTTCTCATCGACGACGCCACTCGCAGGCGACCGTTGCGCCTCGATCACCAGCGTGATTTCACCACGAAGCCGCCCCTTGAGCTCGTCCGTGCGAAGGTTGATCGCGGCCCGAACTTCGCTCGACGTCCCGCGAATCACCTCTTCGTATCGCTTGGTCATTTCGCGACACACAGCAATACGACGTGCTCCAACGCTCTCTGCCAGCGCCTCGAGAGTAGAAGGAAGACGCGTCGCGGATTCAAACAATACCCATGCCGACGCGTCCGACGCGGCCTCCGAAAACAATCGCCTTCGGGCTCCCGCGGAGCGCGGCACAAACCCCATAAAGCGGAAGGTGTCGCACCGCAGACCACAAATTGAAAGCGCCGTGGGTACGGCGGAAGGTCCCGGCACGGCACACACCGTGACTCCGCCATCCTGAGCCCCTGCCACCAAGCGTACTCCAGGATCGCTGATCAGCGGCGTTCCAGCGTCGGAAACCAAGGCGAAGCTTGCGCCGTTTCGAAGCTGATCCAAAACGCGATCTACTTCACGATCGGCCGTATGCGCATGGAAGCTCTTGCACGTCGTTCGAATCTCATAGTGCGCGCAAAGCGCCCGGGTACGTCGCGTGTCTTCACAAAGAATCGTGTCGACTTCTCGCAACACGCGAACCGCACGAAAGGTTATGTCCTCGAGGCAACCGATGGGCGTTGCCACCACCCACAGGGCTCCGCGTCCGGGCTCGGATGGCGCATTGTTCAAGGGGTCAACCATTCAAGCGTTTGACCCAGTCTACTCAATCGCCTTCGTAGGCATCCAGAACACCTTGCTCGACGGTTTCGCCGAGGAAGTTTCTGAGCTTCCCGAGCAGCCTCTTTTCCAGCTGCCGCACTCGTTCGCGGCTTACCCCAAACCGGGTGCCGAGCTGCTGCAGCGTAAGTGGCTCATCAGCGAGAAGTCGCTCCTCGAAAATCGCCTTTTCTTTATCTTTAAGGGTTTCTCCAAACGCATGAATTTGCTCCCCGAGCTTGTCTCCTAGCTCGGCATCCGCCAGCACGTCGTCAATGCGCGAGCCTCCTGCGGAGATCAGCTCCACCCGGGAAATTTGTCGTCCATCGCCGGTGCCTACAGGCGCATCGAGGGATGCTTCGCCAGAGCTCAAACGTCGGTCCATAGAGACCACTTCTTTCTGGGGCACGTTGAGACGCTTTGCGATGCGTTCTGGAGTCGGGTCGATGCCCATCGCGCTGAGCCGAGCTTTCTCTTTCTTCAAGTTGAAGAACAACTTGCGTTGTGCTTGCGTCGTACCCACTTTCACCAAACGGAAGTTATTAAGCACGAATCGCAAGATGTACGCCCGGATCCACCATGCCGCGTAGCTCGACAACTTGACCTCTTTGTACGGGTCGTACTTCTTTACGGCTTGCATCAACCCGATATTTCCCTCTTGCACCAAATCAAGAAGGTTCTGATAGGCCTGTCGGTAATCGTAGGCGATTTTCACGACCAAGCGCAGATTCGATGTGACGAGCTTCCGCGCCGCCTCCACGTCGCCGTCCTCAACCAAGCGAATGGCGAGCTCGCGCTCCTCCTCACGCGAGAGAAGCGGGTATCGCTGCACATCGCGCATGTAGGCCGCCAGCGGATCCCGCTTGGCGATCGCGCCACCCGCGGAACGTTTTGCCAAGACCGGTCTCTTGCCTCGGCCGTGGTCGGTCTCCTCGACCGAATCAGCGCTTGGATCGGAGTCTCCAGCCAATTCGTGTAGTTCGTCGGCGGACATATCGTCAACGTCCACGATTTCAGCGTCGACGATTTCCTCGGTGCCGCGGGACGTTTTTTTATCGCTGTCGTTCATCACCTTCACGCAATCGTTTCGTAACTTCGCGCGCCCACGATTCATACCGAGCGGACTCGATCGCCGACCTCGCTTGACGAGTAAGATCAGCATAGAAATGGAGATTGTGCAGGCTCAATAATCGAGGCCCCAGCATCTCGCCGCTCGCGAATAAATGACGCAGATACGCTCGCGAATACGTCCTACACACCGGGCACGTGCAATCCGAATCCAAGGGAGAGCTGTCGTCGCGATGCCGCGCTTGTCGAATGTTGACTCGCCCACGAGAGGTAAACGCCTGGCCATTGCGTCCATTTCGAGTGGGCAACACACAATCAAAGAGATCGATTCCCGAACCGATCGCGGAAAGTAAATCTTCGGGCGTTCCGACTCCCATCAAGTAGCGGGGCCGGTCCCGAGGCATCGCCGCGCCGAGCTCTCCCACCAGCTCGTGCATCTGCGCAACCGGTTCACCCACCGAAAACCCGCCCAGCGCGACGCCATCGAAAGGCATCTCGGCGATCGTTTGCAGGTGCGTCATGCGCAAATCCACGTATCCGCCGCCCTGGACGATGCCGAAGCGTGCCTGCCCCGTCGCTGGCGTGGTCGCCAAACAACGCTCGGCCCACGCGGTGGTGCGTCGCATCGCGCGTTCCACGACCGGTCGGTCCGCGCCGCCGGGCGGACACTCGTCAAGCACCATCGCTACATCGGACCCGAGGTGCCGTTGCACATCCATCGCCGTCTCAGGGGTAAGACGCATCTTTTTGCCGTCAAGATGGGAGCGAAACGTCACCCCGTCATCGTCGATTTTCCGTCGGTCGGCGAGCGAATACACCTGGTAGCCACCGCTATCGGTGAGGAGGGCATGGGGCCAGCCCATAAATCTGCACACACCTCCTTGCCGGTCGATCAGCTCCGCTCCCGGACGGACCCACAAATGGTAGGTGTTCGCCAAAATCATGCGCGCTCCCGTCGCGTCCACTTCGGAAGGTGTCAGCCCTTTCACCGAAGCGTGGGTGCCCACGGGCATGAAGGCTGGGGTATCAATGACCGCCCGCGGCGTGGTGAGACGGGCGCCGCGGGCGCGGCCGTCTTCTGTTGCTACTTCGAAAGAAAAACCGGGGGTCGGAAGAGTCATGTCGAACGCGGCTTTCGAATCAACATGGCATCGCCGTAGCTAAAAAACCGATATCGCTCGACCACCGCCTCCGCATAGGCACGCCGAATAGGCTCGATTCCGCCGAGCGCCATGACCAACGCAAGCAGGGTAGACCCTGGAAGATGAAAGTTCGTGACCAAGTGGTCCACCACCTGAAACTGAAAAGGAGGTGCAATCAAAAGCGACGTTCGTCTCATCCCAGGTTGAACGCGGTCGTCCTTTATCGAAGATTCAAGAGCTCGAACCACGGTTGTGCCCACCGCAACCACCGCTCCGTTGTTATTCTTGACTTCGTTGATCGCGGCCGCCGTCGACTCAGAAATCCGATATCGCTCAGAGTGCATGGAATGTTCACGAAGGTCGTGGGTACGCACTGGCGCAAACGTGCCGGGTCCGACGTGGAGCGTCAACGTGGCCACTTGGTGCCCCGCGCCTTCGAGCGCGCGTAGCAGCTCCGGAGAAAAATGAAGCCCCGCCGTGGGGGCAGCCACCGCTCCGGCTTCCCGGGCGAAAATCGTTTGGTACCGGTCGCGATCTGAGCGCCGCGCGCGTCGGCGAATATAGGGTGGAAGCGGCATTTCTCCAACCGTCTCGATGAGTGACGAGATCGACCGCGGCCCGAACAGAACAACCCGCAAGAGCCCGTCTGACTCCACGGCCAGGACCCGCATGGAGAGCTCCTCGCCGACCTTCACCAAAGTGCCGGGAGGGAGTCTTTTTCGTGGTTTCGCCAGCACCAGCCACTCTTCACCCTCATCTGGATTCGCGTTTTCTAACCGCTCCACCAAAACGATTTCTACCGCGCCGCCGGAAGCCTTGCGTCCCGCCAAGCGCGCGGGAATCACTCGGGTATCATTGAATACAAAGAGCGAAGGCGAAAGCAGCCCAGGCAAATCCAACATAGCTTGGTGCTTCACGGCATCCGGGTCCACCACCATCAAACGCGATTGGTCTCGCTCCTCGAGCGGTTGCTGAGCAATCAATTCCTCCGGCAGCTCATACTGAAGCTCCTCAACGCGCATCGCCTCCCTATAGCAGAAATCGAATTGGTTGATCGAAGCGCGAGTCACATCCCGTAGACCATTGATTGCAGCTCAGGGTGCATCCCATAGAGCGGTGGTCAGTTTGCTTGAGGGTCTGGCCGTCTGCTTTTTGAGGGTCTGGCACCCAGACCCTCTCGTCGGGGTACGACCCCGACGATTCACCCAAACTCCTCCGCCAGGAGACTCGTGACCTGGTTCCGTGGGGGTGAACTGCTGGGGCCCCGCCGCTACGCGGTGGGGCGGACGCGACAGCGGCCGGAGTCGGGTGGGGGAACCGCGCGGGTTGTACCCGCGGGGGGAGGGTTTGCCTCAAACCCTCCAGAAAACACAGCCACCCAAGCTCCCCCTCCAGGATGCACGCGCGCGGTTACGTAGTAGTGAACTGGGGGTGTTGGATCGAAGTGATGCGATCGTTTGCAGTCTCGCCCCAAGGACGAAGCCGAACGCAACCGGGGCCCCGCCGCGCAGCGATGGGGCGGCCGCTGTCGCGGCCGGCGTCGGGTTGGGGGCCCCGCGGCTGTTTTGATTGAGGGTTTGGCACCCAAACCCTCTCGACGGGGTACGACCCCGCCGATTCACCCAAGCTCCCCCGCCAGGATGCGCGCGCGCAGTTACGTAGTGGTGAACTGAGGTGTGTTGGATCGAAGTGACGCGATCGTTTGCAGTCTTGCCCCAAGGATGAAGCCGAACGCGACCGGGGCCCCGTCGCGCGGCGATGGGGCGGCCGCTGTCGCGGCCGGCGTCGGGTGGGGGGACCCGTCGGGTCGTACCCGACGGGGGGAGGGGCTGCGGTCAGCCCCTCCGAAAACCCAGCGCACGACATCACGCTCGGCGCCACTGGGGTCGTCAAAGGGGAGGGGATGACGTGGGCTGATTCCAGTGACGCCGAACGCGCATGCCGTAATACGCTTGGAGACTTCAACAAGCGTGCCACCCGCATGCGTGCGGCGATTTGCCCATGGACGCTGCGCTGCGCTGCGTCGTGAATTGACTCAAGTGGTTGAATCGAATGAGAAATACGGGGGCGAAGATGGGTGTTCGGGGAGACACGTTAGCTGGCTCTGCAGCGTGGGATACAAGTGTACCCGTGTGGGTGCAGCATGAGGCGTTTTCAGCCTATAGGCTATTGCCCACGATCTGATCAGTCGCGCTCGATCCGAGCGCATTCGATCGCGGAGTCGTCGTCCGGTGGCTGGTTGGGGGCGAACCACGGTCAGGTTCACGCCCCACCGTTCAAAGGCGCTCTGGAACCGTCGTTCTTGAAATATTGAGCACGTTTCGCGGGCAGGACCCCGAGCACGGCTCAGGACCCGCGCCTCAAGGTTTACACGGAGTATAGAATGAATCCCTCTTCATGCGTGCGTTGGCTTGTCGGCGGCACACTGCTGTTTGCGTGCGTCGCGCCCGGCAAGGTCGCGAACGCCCAAAACGCGGCGCCCATGTTGCGAGAAGTGCAGCGTGGGCTCGCTCGATACGATTTGCGCGGGTCTAAAACGACGCGTGCGGTCGTCCGACTGCGTCGTTTCTTATCTCAAAACATTCATTCCGCGGATCGACGGGAGGCACGTTTCCTGCTCTCTGTCTTGAGCGCGGACCTTTTGGTGCTCGCCAAGCTGAACGACGACCCTCAACTTCATGCAAGGGCGCTGAAGGCGTGGGGCGGATCGCTTGGCGACCTCGATAAGGAACTTCGTGCGATTTCGAGGGGAGTGTATGCCTCGGTCGCGCGTGACGCCCGGCACGCACTTCGCGTAGTTCAAGGAGGAGATCCTTCTTGGTACCAGATTTCTGGCCCGCGACGCGACGTACTGTTCTTGTTGCGCGTGCAGAACGCGCTTGGCGAACAGACCGATGCCTCGGCTTCTTCTCGAGTTCGCATCATGGCGCGATTCGGTCGAGATCCGTGCGCTTCAAGCGACCGCTGCTCCGAACCATACGCTCGGTTCGACAAAACCGGCCGGCGCGCGGTGAACGCACTCGCCGACCTGGGACGCGTTATTCGCCGACTTCAATCGGACCCGCATGGCGATCCGTTTATGATGGCGATTCAGGGCGCAGTCGCTGCGGTGAAGGTGGAGGATTCGTCAACGTTTGCCCGCAATCTGGTCCTTGCGCCAGCGCTGAAGCCGATTCGCTCGCTGGCGTTGACTCGCGCTCCTGCGTCGACGACGACAGGTTCGATCGACGCGGTCGTAGCCGTCGGAATCGAGGAGATCGCCTGGGGATTTCTACCGCGAGTTGGCCTTTCGGCCTCTGGCGAACCGGTAGTTCTCGAACGGCGCGGACCGGTGCTCCCCAAAACCGCCATCATCCGCGTGTCACAGGAACTCCGTCCGGTGCCCCAGGCGCTTCCCGAGCTCACTGAATTATTCGCGGAAGTCATTGGTACGGAGGCGGCGGTCGCGATCGGCGCGAAGCCCAAAACTCCCGCACACATGTTTACGCGAGCGATGCTGAGCGCGCGTCGTGCCGGGGTCAACGTCCGTACCTTGGTCGCGAAAACGGATGTTGGTGCGCTATCTTTTCGAGCGTTCGACGTCGACGATAGTGAGCGCGGGCAGGGCGTACAGGTGTACGTTCGCTTAGGTGGGTTTTCCGTGCGGACGCCTGGCGGGACGCAGACCGTTCCGAGGGTGCGGGACGGATCACAGTGGCGTTTTGATTGGGACGAACTGTCTCGCGTGACCCCCGCGCGTCGCAAGGTGTCGATTCGCTATATGTCCGGCGCGGGTCTTGAGGTCGTGCTGGGCGCAGCGTTCAAACTGGCTCACGAACGTCATCCTTTGGTGCTAGCCCTGCGCTAAGCCTTCAGGCTTGCTCTTCTACGTCGTTTTCTTTGGGAGATGACGAGACGATGCGAATCACTCCTTTTCGGTCTGAGCTTGCTGACATGTTGCTTGAATCCGGAGCGCGCGAGCGCCTATTCGGTCAAGCGTGTGGAGAGCGGAGAGACAGTTCGCTGGTACACGACGGACATCGAGGTTGATGTCGTGCCGAGCGGCCACGCTACGCTCACCACTGAGTCGCTTACGCGCGCGTTGCAAGATGCCACCGATGCATGGAGAGGGTATCGAGGCGTACCTGATGTGCACGTTATGGAGCGGAATTCCGCCAACCGGGAACCGGGGGCGCCGGGTGCAAATGGTTCGAAAACGTTTCCGTGTTCGGCCCAAGTACTTTCGGAGTGGCCCTATACGGCTCGGCAGCTCGCCGTCACTGAATCGACCTACGACTCGCTCACTGGCCAGATGTACGAGGCGCATATTTACGTCAACGGAACCATGCCGATCATCAATCTCGGCGAGGATATGGCCTGGGACCGCGAGATGAGCCGGACATTCGATCTCACATCGATACTGACGCACGAGGTAGGCCACGTGCTCGGGCTCGACGAATCCGAAGACGACAAGTCCGCCACGATGTGGCCTCGGCTCGACGCCGGGGATATCCAACCGCGCTCGATCGAATTAGACGACGAGGAAGGGGTGCTTGAGATCTATCGAGCCGCCCGTATGTCGAGCGTGGAAGCGGCTGCGGGCTGCGGAGCGGCGTCGGTGGTCGGTCCGATGGAACGCGGTCAAAGCGCTCTGGTCCCGGCGCTTTGCATCATGATTGCGCTGGCGCGTCGACGTCGCCGAAGGAGTGGCGATCTGTCTCGGTGACTGGCTCTATCTCGGTGACTGGCCCTATCTCGGTGACTGGCCGCCTAGTTGATCTTTCCGCCTAGATATAAGCTCCAAAACGCGATGGCGAGCTGCACGACCGGGATCAGCAGCAGCATGGCCAAACCGAGTCGATCCTCTTCTTGCGAGTTTGACATTCTGCCTGTGTACGATGTTTGAGGTCCACCTGTCTAGCTTGTGTCTCGAAATTGGGAGCGTGGTTGCTCCGCCATAGCCGGTGGCTTCCCCGCCGGAACATGCCAGAAAAACGCGGACGTGGACGAGCGCGGGTGACTACTCGAGTTGCCACTTTGTGGAGACGATTGGCTGCCGGTCCGAAATCAAAAGGAATGAATGGTCCTTCGGTCACTCTCGGGCGCCTCTGAGCGCGCCGCAATCGCCGTCAAAACGACGCGAAAACAAGCCAAAACAATTTCTGGGTAAAATCTTCGTCAAGATGTCTGACATGTAGTTGACCCTGCTAGCAAAGCGGGCATGATGCTTGCTCAGATAGTGTTGAGTTCGTAGGAACTAGGGGTGGGAGTCCCCATCCTGACATTCCGCGCCAAGCAACAGGGCGCAGCTGAGGTACGAGGGTGGAAATCAAGCGAACAAACCGAGGTTTGGTCTGTCGTTGGATACGTCGCGCGTTTTCGCGGCCAGGGGGCTCGTGGGCGATGGGGGTCGGCCTGCTCGTCGCCGCCGGGTGCTCAGCGGATGTTTCTGAACTGGACGAGCAAATCGCGCAGAAACAGCTTCAATGCGGGCCATCGACGGGCGTGCAGCCACCTCCCTCCGCCGGAATGGTCACCACGCAAGGTTTAGACGGCGAGATAAGGCATCGAAGCGCGTTATTGCTTGGCCCCAACTATGTTCTCTTCGCGCGGGAATTTGGATGTGCGCCTCCGAAAAACGTTCACTTTACACCGCTCAACAGTGATCAGTCGCAACGGGTGATAGACCTGGTGACGGTGCGTCCGGACCATCTCGCGCCCGCAGACACCAGCCCGTCTGTTATCGCAGGAAGCCAAGGCTGCGTTTTGGATCCGATTGCATCGAGGTCTGACGCGGCACGATTTGTGAGTACAAACTACGACGCTCCGCCTCGCCCGGCGACCTTGATGCTCGGGTTACTGACCAAACGTCCAAATCCAAACTCCTTGGATTTTTCGCAATGCGCAGCATCGTCTGGAACGCATGGGTATTACCAGGTTTCCATCATGGATTCGATACGCCCCTGTGTGACGACCGTCGCATCCTTGACTGTTGGCCAAGGTGGCGCAGGGCCAGTTCCGTCCTCGTTTCTCGTGATGGGACCCCGTTACGTTCAGATCAGCCTCCACGGTCAGCCGACATTCGGATGTTCCGACGGCAACCAAGCCCGCCTTGCAACCGGGGCCCAATGCTTGGCTCTGCGGCAAGAGTGCATCGAAACCAAGAACGCCAGCTCTTGCGTCGCCGCAGCTTCGGCGTGTTCCACCGAACAGTGGTGGTGGCTGGAAGAGACCGCACCGATTCTCTAGTTCTTGAGCCCTGACGGGTGCAGGCCGTGTTTTTTGGCGAGCTTGTGAAGGTACTTTCGGTCCATGTCGGCGGCTCGTGCGGCGGCGGAGATGTTTCCGCGATGTGCGTCGAGAAGCCATGACACATAGCGTTTTTCAAACGCTTGCTCCCAGTCGGCTTTGGTCTGCCGGTAGCTTTTCTCTGGGTCAAACGTTCGAGGGCCTACGCCCGGCGCCTCTAGGGGAGGCGCGCCCACGGGCACATGGCTCGCTTTGACTTCTTGTTGACCGCTCGCTCGCGCCATATAAGCCGCTCGCTCGAGCACGTTGCGAAGCTCGCGTACGTTGCCGGGCCAGTCGTGACCAGAAAGAGCCTCAAGCGCATCTCTCGCAATGCCTATGGGCGAGTCGCGATCTTGACTGTTGATGGCGCGCAGCAATGTTTCGGTGAGGATTGGAATATCTTCCCGCCGTTCGCGGAGCGGGGGTACTTCGATGGGAACGACGGCGAGGCGGAAAAACAAATCTTCGCGGAACTTGCCGCGCTCCACCTCCATTTTCAGATTTCGCTTGGACGCAGCGATGACACGAATGTCGACGGTAAGCTCCCGGTTGCCGCCCACGCGGCGAAACGAGCGCGTCTCGAGCACGCGCAGCAGTTTGGGCTGAAGGTCGAGCGGCAGCTCTCCGATCTCATCGAGGAAGAGCGTGCCTCCATTGGCCAGTTCGAACGCTCCTTGACGCATCGCCGCCGCTCCGGTGAACGCGCCTTTTTCGTGGCCAAAGAGTTCGCTTTCGATAAGCGAGCCGACCACCGCGCCGCAGTCCACCACGATGAAGGGATGATGCTCTCGGCCGCTCGCTTGGTGAATCGAGCGTGCCAATACGTCCTTCCCGGTGCCGGTTTCGCCGCCGAGTAAGACTGTCGCGTCGGTCGCCGAAAGCCGCTCGAGCAGCCCGAAGATCTCTCGCATCACCAGCGATTTGCCGACCGCCTGGCCGAATCGATCGGATTCGCTCGGAAGTGTTTCGATACGTTGCGAAAACGGGCGGACTTTGAGTTCGACCTTGCCCACGGTGATGACTGCGCCGGGCTTCAGATAGGCTTCTCGCACCTCCGCGCCATCGATGAGCGTGCCGTTCGTTGAACCAAGATCGCGAAGCAAGTAGCCACGGGTCTCTCGGACAATCTCGCAATGGATTCGCGATACGGTTTGATCTTCGAGGACGAGATCGTTCTCTGCGCTCTTGCCTACGCGAAACACCGCTTTGTCCATCACATGTTCGGTTCCGCGTTTCTGTCCGCCTAAGATCACCAAAGAACATCTCGGCAGCTCGATGATTCGTTGCTCGTCGTGCCGCGTGCTGGTCTGTGAGCTTTCGCTCGTCATCGTTTGATCACCAGTTCGTCCTCGCCTTCAGGTGTTCGCTCGACGCAACGATTCGGTCTTTCGCGAGTGTTTGCAGATCAATGTAGACATCGCCTTCGGTGGGTACGCGCAGCGATCGGCGTAGTCGTCGAATGCTGGATGGCTCGTGTACGTGCGCCACGATCGCGTAGTGGCCAGGCCCGAGCCGCACGCGATGATGGACTGCTGATGGGGCACCCTCAGGATATTGAAAAGATGCTCCCTGGACCGGCTGTTCGGGGTCTTCTTCGAGCGCGTAGACGAGGCGCAGCGCACGAACGCGGGGGTGGTCCGAGCCGAAGCGGTACGTGATGTTGACCTCTCGAGGAAATGCGCGCACAAGCGGCATCGCCGCGAGCACGGCGCCTACCACGATAAGGCCCTTCAGGGCTCGCCCGCGAGTCAATGAGAATGGCCGCATGGGACGCTCTCAGCCTAGCACAGAGGGGCGTAAATTTCGGCATATGCGCTTGCCGCCGGATGCTTGTGAGCCCCAGGCTCGGATGGTAGGCTTAATGCAGATCTGAGCGGTAACAAACATAGTAAGGAATGCTCGTTCTGAGCGAGCGGCTGTCATGGCTCGACTGACCGAAATTACGGACAAGGTCAAGTCCTATGCTCCGGCAGCGGACACAGGGCTGATCGACAAAGCGTACGACTACTCGGAGCGCATGCACGATGGGCAGACTCGTCAATCGGGCGAGCCGTACTTCGTTCATCCCGTTGCAGTGGCTGGCATTATCGCGGACATGCGTCTGGATGCCGCCAGCGTCTGTGCGGCGCTGCTCCATGATGTCGTTGAAGATTGCGACGTCAGCGGTCAAGAGATTTCTCGGCAGTTTGGTCAAGAGGTCGCCTTCCTGGTCGATGGAGTAACCAAGCTCGGGAAGGTCAACTTCGCCTCGAAGGAAGACCGCCAAGCTGAAAGCTTCCGAAAAATGCTGGTGGCGATGGCGCGCGATATTCGCGTGTTGTTGGTCAAGCTTGCCGACCGTCTCGACAATATGCGCACGCTCGAGCACATGAAGCCAGCGTCGCAGGAACGCATCGCTGGCGAGACGCTCGAGATTTACGCTCCCCTTGCCGGTCGGCTAGGAATCCAGTGGCTCAAAGCCGAACTCGAAGATCTTAGTTTTCGCTACTTGCACCCCGAGACAGAACGCGAACTTGAGGGTCGCATCAACGACATCGCTTCAGATACGGACCGCTATCTCGACGAAGTCTCCGGCAAGCTCAAAGACATGTTGATTCAGCGCGGGTTTGCCCTCGAGGTAAGCGGCCGCCGAAAGCACCTGTATTCCATCTATCGCAAGATGAAGACGACGGGGTGTGAGTTCGAGCAGATTCACGACTTCGTCGCGTTCCGCGTGATGATGGAAAACGTAGCAGATTGCTACGCGGCACTGGGCGTGGTCCACTCCGAATGGACCCCGATTCCCGGTCGATTCAAAGACTATATCGCGCTTCCCAAGCCCAATATGTACCAATCGCTGCACACGACAGTGATCGGTCCCGAGCGGCGACGCATTGAAGTACAGATTCGTACGCACGAAATGCATCGGACAGCGGAATTCGGCATTGCCGCGCATTGGCGGTACAAGGAGCGAACGGGGGGGCTCGAGCCGAAAGACGCAGCGAGATTCGCATGGCTACGGCAGCTCATGGAGTTTCAACAAGAGGTCTCCGATCCCACGGAGTTCTATGAGAGCGTTCGGGTCGACCTCTTTCCCGAGGAAGTCTACGTCTTTACCCCTAAAGGCGATGTGAAGACGTTTCCGCGGGGTTCGACCCCGGTCGATTTCGCGTACGGAATTCACTCCGAAGTGGGCCATCATTGCTCGGGCGCGCGCGTCAACGGAGTCATGGTTCCGCTCCGCTATCAGCTCCACAACGGCGACGTGGTGGAGATTCTCAACAACAGCAACCAGCAGCCCAGCAAAGACTGGCTCGATTTCGTCGTGAGCAGCAAAGCGCGGTCTCGCATCCGCGCACTGCTGCGTACAGAAGAACGACGGCGGAGCATCAAGCTGGGTCGGGATCTCTTCGAGCGCGAGATGCACAAGCGAAACCTGAGCTTTACGCGATATCTTAAATCAGGAAAAATCAAGAAAGCGCTGGCTGAGTTCAAGCTCAATCACGTGGACGAGCTCTACGCCCAAATCGGTTACGGCCGCTTGGCATTGGCCACGTTGATGGAGTTTGTCGATCCGCCCGAGTCGGCGGAGCGACGCGAGCTGCGCCCTGGATTTATCGAGCGCACCGTCCACAAGGTCACCAAAAATCGCGTCAGCGATGGAGTGCAAATCGAAGGAATCGACGATATGCTCGTTCGGTTTGCCAAGTGTTGCAATCCGGTAGCGGGGGAGCCGGTGATCGGTTGGATTACGCGGGGTCGGGGAGTCACCATTCATCGAAGAGGCTGCGCGCGTGCGATGGAGCTCGATCCGGAGCGACGGGTGGATGTCACCTGGGCGTCGGACTCGAATGTGAGCTTGCCTGTTTCACTGAAAGTGGTGACCACTGACCGCCCAGGAATTTTGAGCAAGGTTACGTCGGTATTTACCGACAATGGCTTGAACATCACTGAGGCGACGTGCCGAAGTTCGGACGGTCGCGCGGTAAACTCATTTCAGTTTACGGTTCAAGACGTTCATCGTTTGCGTTCCCTGATGCGCGGGATCGCCCGGATTGAGGGGGTGCACGATGTGGAACGAGCGTGACGCAGCAGAGTCGAATTCCTGGAGCACTGGGTAGTTGGCGCTTCCATCCGATTCAGGACGTGGCCGTCGACGTCAACGCACGGCCTCAGCAGGATTTGCTGCGCCCTTCACTCCAGGAACAATATTCGCGGATCGTTTTCGTATCGATAGCATCGTAGGCGCGGGCGGAATGGGCAGTGTCTATCATGCGATCGATATGCATACCGATGAACAGATCG
This sequence comes from Myxococcota bacterium, assembly GCA_028284955.1. Classification (GTDB taxonomy): domain Bacteria; phylum Myxococcota_A; class Polyangia; order Polyangiales; family Houyiibacteriaceae; genus JANQQS01. The sequence goes on from JANQQS010000078.1 coordinate 83,096, forward strand.
CGCTGAAGGTACTCAAAAAAGAGCGAATACCCGATCCCGAGGCGCGGCAGCGTTTTGAACGAGAAGCCAAGATCCTGGCGACGCTCGACGATCCAGGGATCGTTAGCGTGCGCGCGTTTGGCTACTCGGAAGACGGCGCTCCGTGGTTTTCTATGGAACTCCTTCGAGGCGAGACGCTTCGCGAACGGGTCGCTCGAGAGGGCGTGCAGCAGCCCGACGCGATGGTACCGATCGTTCGAGCGGCGTGCAGCGCGCTCCAAGCGGCCCACGCCGCAGGCATCGTTCATCGCGATCTAAAACCCGACAATATTTTCCTGATGAACGAAGGGCCGAGCCCGATCAAGCTCTTGGATTTCGGGCTTTCGCTCTTGGCAGGTGGGAAAAAACTGACGCAGACAGGAACGGTCATCGGCACACCGCGCTACATGTCCCCGGAGCAAATCGCATCGGCTCATCGATCGGACGGGCGGGCGGATGTGTACGCGCTCGGGGTGATCGTATACGAAGCGCTGACGGGTGCCTCCCCCTTTGTAGCGAGCGATCAGGGTCAGCTGCTTGGTGCTATTTTGCAAGGCCGTACCGAACCGTTGACGCGCGTCCGACCCGATTTATCTCCTGACGTAGAGCGATGCGTAGAGCGGGCGATGGCGAGCTCGGTAGATGATCGATTCTCTGAGCCAGGGGAGTTCGCGCGCGCGTTCTCTGCTGCAGCGCTGCAGACAGAGTCGTCCAGCCCTCGTTTTTCGGTAGCTCCGGAGGCACCGCACACGTCCAGTCGCTCGCAGCCGCAGCGCGAAGCAATTTGGGCAGTCCCCGCGATCGTAGCCGGCGCAATCTCCGTTGCAGCGTTCGGCGCGTGGCTAGCCTACCTATTGCTTCGGCCGTAGTTTTCAACCCCCTCGAGGAGCGATGGGGCGGCTGGGAAGGCACGTGCTACGGAGCGTCTATGCGGATTCGGTTGGTTTCCAGGATTTCTTCGATCGATTCAGAGGCTTGGGATGCGCTCGCGGGCGACGACGATCCGTTTGTGGAGCATTCGTTTTTGCGCGCGTTGGAAGACAGTGGATCAGTCGGGTCGGGGACGGGGTGGGCTCCGCTGCATGTCACGGTGTGGGATGATCAAAAGCCGCGGGGCAGTCAGCTCGTTGCGGCGCTTCCTCTGTACGTCAAAGAGCATAGTTTTGGTGAGTATATTTTTGATTGGGCGTGGGCCGATTATGCGGCGCGGATCGGGGTTCCCTACTATCCGAAGCTTGTGTCGATGGTGCCGGTCACTCCCGCTACTGGTTCGCGTTTGCTGATCGCGCCCGGCGCCCTGCGGCACGAGCTGGTTTCGCTTCTCATCAAAGGCTGTTTCGAAGCGATCGATCGAGTTGATGCTTCGTCGCTTCATATGCTCTTCTTGAACGATCAGGAACAGCAGGAGCTTGCCTGCGACCCTCGACTCAAGCGACGTCTGTCCATGCAGTTCCACTGGGAAAACCAAGGCTACTCTTCGTTCGATGATTTTCTTTCGACCTTTCGCTCGTCGAAGCGAAAACAGGTTCGGAAAGAACGACTCAAAGTCGCCGACTCGGACGTAGCGGTTCGAGTCCTCCTTGGAGAAGAGTTGAGCGCGTCGGACTGGGCGTTCGTATACGCCCTCTATTGCGATACCTGCGCGCGACGGGGCTCGTATCCCTATCTCTCAGAACGTTTTTTCGAAGCCACAGGGTCAGGAATCGCCAAACGCGCGGTGGTGGTGATGGCGTATCATCGAGGCGAGCCGATTGCCGCCTCGCTCAGCTTTCACAAAGGGCGCCATCTGTACGGCCGATATTGGGGCTGCGCAGATGACTACGCGTATTTGCATTTTGAGTTGTGCTATTATCAGCTCATCGAGTGGGCGATTGCGCATGGCGTCCATCGCTTTGAGGCGGGCGCCCAAGGGGGGCACAAGTTGGCTCGAGGGTTTGTGCCTGCGCCGGTTCACAGCGTGCATTGGATTCGCGACTCGTCGTTGCGTCACGTTGTAGAACAGTTTCTTCCCCAAGAGGCGATGCATGTGTCTCGGAGTTTGATGGAGCTAAGGCAGCGCTGCCCCTTCCATCGCTAGCGAGCAGCCCGAGAGGTCTTGCTGCGCGGGCCCACGGACGTGGTTCGGCTGCGCATTGACGTCAATTGGGGGGTCGCATACAATATATGTATATTTGTGACTAAATATTGGATTGCGCGCGGGTGGAGAACCTTTTTGGCGGGCCTGTGTATTGTCGGCACGATGGCCGGATGTCGCACTGGGCTTGAAGTTCTGCCAGGGGGTGATGCATCAGTCATCGTGATCAATCCCGACGGTTCGGTTGGGAACGTGGGTTCGCTGCCGATGCTTGGTCGCGGAGGCGATGGCGATCTCACGATCGCCGGGGCGGGCATGGTGGTCAACGACTACAGCGGCCTCCTCGAGGATGCTTCGGCGGGAACAACCCAGGTGGAGGTTGCCCGGGGCGCGCGTTTTTCAGCCGGGGACGCAGTATTGCTGTGGCGAACCCAAGCTCAGATGGACGTGACGCGCGGCGATCAGCAGGTTGTGCACATGGATTCATCGGGGCCAGGCGTATTTGAGTTTCACGTCGTGACGGCGATCGACACGAACACCGTCACCTTGAGCGCACCCATTGAGCATGGGTTTCCGAAGGACGGCAGCCAAATGGTTCGGGTGCCGGAGTATCGGAACTTGACCATCGCGAGCGGCGCTTCCGTGGTTGCCGATCCATGGGATGGTTCGGTGGGAGGTATCGTCGCACTCTTGGTCACCGAGACGGCAACGGTGAATGGTGATGTGAGCGCAAGCGCGATGGGGTTTCGGGGGGGCAATCTGGATTCGTCGGCCGGCGGCGCACCGTCCGGGTGCACCGGCTTGACTGAACCGGCGCCACGCGCGGAAGCGAGCGGGGAGAGTGTTCCGCTCGGTCGCTATGGCTCTGAAGATAATTTGGGGCGCGGCAACGTCGCTTCTGGCGGTGGGGGTGGCGCTTGCCATGGCGGCGGCGCAGGCGGTGGCGGAAACGCTGGCCGTGGCGGAAACGGAAGCCCATCGGAAGGAGAGAACTTCGGTCTTGGCGGAACGCTTCTAGACGTCGACGCATTCACAACTTTGGTGATGGGCGGCGGTGGTGGCGCGGGGGAAGAACACCACGGCGGCGGAACGGCCGGGGGTCGCGGAGGCGGTGTGGTCCTTGTTCGAGCGCAACGGGTGGTGGGCGAAGGGCGATTCATGGCCGATGGCGAATCCATAGATGGCGAAGCGACTGTGGATGGTGGTTCGGGTGGTGGTGCCGGCGGGACGGTGAACTTGGTCGCGCACGATTCGCTGGAATGCGGGTTTGCGATGGCGCGCGGTGGCGACGGTCGCCCTGGTGAAGGAGTGGGCCTCGGAGGCGGAGGCGGAGGCGGCTTTGTCGCGATGGAGTCGTCGGTTTCAGGATGCGAAGCGGACGTGGCACCAGGCCGCGGAGGCGCCGACGAACGTGCATCAGCTGCTGGCGATGGGGAAAGTGGCCAGGTCCGCGTCAGAGAGCCTTCGCAGTAGGGCCGCTTCGGGCCACGTGTTCCATCGGAGTCGTGGTTTGTTCTCCGCAGGATCGGAGTGCTAGATCATCGGCCATGCCGTTTGCGCGCGCGGGTTCGGTCCGCATTTTCTATCGATTGACTGGCCGTGCGGATGCTCCTCCTTTGGTTATGCAGCGCGGGTTGGCTCGTTCTCATCGATATTGGTTGGGGATTGAGAATCTGTTTGCGGAACATTTTCGAGTCGTACTGATGGACAATCGCGGCGTGGGTCAGAGTGATGTGCCTCCGCCGCCATATTCGACGGCTCAGATGGCGAGCGATGTCGTTGCTGTGATGGACCATGCAGGCATCGAAAAGGCTCATTTCTTCGGTCTATCTCTCGGGGGAATGATCGGTCAGTGGCTTGCGATACGCCATGCCCATCGTGTGAAGCGTCTGGTGCTCGGCGCGACCATGGCCGGAGGACCAGGTTCGAAGCGTATTCCCTTGGGTGCGGTATATGCGCTATTGCGTTGCGCGCGGCTTCCAATGTCTGAAGCCATGCAGGCCACCGCGCCCTATACCCTCCACCCGAGCTCGATCCGGCGCCGTCCCGATATCGTGCGTCGGTGGTGCGAAATTGCAGAAAGCGAACGCGCACTGCATCAACCTTGGGGCGTCGTCGCGCAGGCGGTCGCCGGCGCAATACACAACGCAAGTCGCAGCGTCTCCCGCATTCGCCAGCCCACTTTGGTCATCACCGGCGACGAGGATCGTTTGATTCCACCCGAGAATAGCTATTGGCTCGCGCGGCGGATTCCCGACGCACAGATGCACGTGCTTCCGGCCGCGGGGCACGATTTCCCTACCGAGTATCCAGAAGAAACGTTCGCGCTGATTCGTCGTTTTTTATGCGGCCTCGGTGTGAAACGACCGTAGGGCTCGCCGGCTATTCAGCTTGCGCGACGCGCGCCCGACGAGTCGCTGCGTCGTACGCCAAACGCGATCTTGGATCTTTTCGAGGATCGGTTACGCCCCATTGCATCATACGCGCGAGCGCTACGCGATGGATGTGTAAAATCACGTGGTCTCGTTCGTCGCAAAGATACCGAGGGATCGGGGTGCCGCTCGGCGCATCGACGGTGCCGATGCTGCGTGCGCATCGCGCGTAGGCAAGCTGGGCGGTGGAAAACGCATCCCGCAGACGCCCCACCGACTCGTAGGCTTGCGCGAGGCGATGCGCGACCATGGGATGCTCAAGCACTTCGGGCTCGGCTCGTCGAAGGGCGACAATGGCCTGCTCCGCGCGATTTTGCTCAAGATAGGTTTCGGCGAGCTCGCGGGCGAGGGTAGCGTCGGTTCGACTCCGAGCGAACGCATCTTCGAGTGTGGCCAATCTCACAATTTCTGGATCGGCCGCCTGGAGAACCGAACTCGGACCCGTGGGCACAAGCGCTGTCCAGGCGAGCAGCAATACGACTGCAAGAACCAGGTTGAGCTTCAATTCCATAGTATTCCTAGATGGTTACTGGTTGGCATGATCTCCCCGAAGCCATCGCGCGCCCGCTTGGGGGGGCAGGGCGCTGCGCCCGATATCGTTCATGCAGCCCACAAATACTTTGGACCCACCACATTCTAATTTATTGGGAGGAATTTTTCTCCGAGTGCCTTCCGCGACGAGGACACTATGCTCCGCGGCGTGAACCCCGTTGAGCAGAGAGCCAAAGCTACTTTTTTCGTGGCCTTTCTTCTGACCATGCTCGGTACGTGTGGCGTCAGCCGCGGGGCGGCGGGGCTGATGGCGGGCCACCCGCCGGAACCCCCGCTCGATTCGATTCCCAAAGACGCCGCCGACGCGCAGGCCTTGGCGCAGGTTCTGGCGCAGTGGCAAAAAGTACTCTACCGCGATCGCGCGCGCAGACCTCTCGCCGCGGCCAATGTCGTGGTGTCGGTGTTGCTGATTGTGGCCAGCGGCGCGCTCACGCTTCGTCGTTCGTCCGCGCTTTGGTGGGTGCGCCAGGCGATCGTCGCAAACTCGCTCTGGATCCTGATCAGCGGCGGCGCTGCGGTCGCCGCGGTGGTGCGCGCGCGGGCGACGTTTGCGGGGGCGCTTGAAACCCAAGTGGGCCATTTGATCTTGGTTCAAACCTTCGGTTCGATACTCAACCTTGCGCTCCATCTGGTCGTTGACTGGCGTGCGCGTCGCCCGGATATCAGAGCTTTTTTGGATGAAGAAGTTGCTGGGTGAAGGTGCGACGCAGGTAGAACCCGAGCGGCAGCGTGACCACGGAGTTGCCTTCATCGTCGACCAGCGATCTTCGGACGCGCGCGTTGGCGGCCTTGGGGCGCGCTTGCATGCAGCGACCCATATGAGCCGACACTGCGTCGGCGTGTCCTGCGGCGAGATACCGCATGACGAGTTCCCAATCGGATCGGAGCGCGCGCTCTTGATCCGCATCGGGTGACCACAGCGACGCAGCGCCGATGCGTCGGTCGCCGAGCGGTCTGCCTCGTGCTTCTATCGGGACCCACAGTACGCACGCGAGCTTTTTCCGCGCCGCGGAAGTGATCCAGGAGAGCTCTGCAGCTCTTGCGAGATCGATGCTGCATACGAATGTCGATTCCGCGGGTCGCCCGTCGAGGTCCACGGGAATCGTTTTTAGTTCAACGCCCAGCGATCGAAAATCAGGCGCGGCTTCTGTCGACCCATCCGCACCCAAGGCACGTTCCACCAGGGTTCCCGCGGTGCCTTTGGAACGGCGCGGGTCTCGCGGGATCGCCATGCCGAGCGCCGCCGCAAGCTCACCGACCGTACGCCCCGCGATTTCGCGAGCACGACCGAGCAGCTCGGGAAGCGTTTGCGGCGGAGTGAGCGGCATCAAGCCGAACGTACTCCGTTAGAAACTTGCGCGCCGCATGAACGACCGCGGCAGAGCGCGTACTATCGCCATGATATGTCGCCACGGCCCCGGCGCGTACACGACGGGAGTTCCGCGGTCGATGGCGCGAAGTACGATTCGCGCGACCTGGTCGGGCTCCCCGGCGAATGGTGGCGCGGGAAGGCCATCGGTCATGCTCGTGCGCACAAAACCTGGTTTCACCGTCACCACGCGCAGCCCGGCACGACGATAGCGATGGTCGAGGCCTTCTAGGTAGCGCGTGAGCCCGGCTTTGCTGGCGCCGTAGAGTACGACCGGGGTTCGTCCGCGTTCCCCTGCCACCGAGCTAAACACACACAGTGTGCCGCCAGACTTGAGCGCCGTTTTGCGGGCGCGCTCACAAAAAAGGACGGTGTTGGTGAAGTTGACGGCGAGCATTTCGCGTAGGCGCGGGGCGTCTTCTTCGAGATCGTCTTGCGGCGCGAACTGACCCGCGGTGACCACGACCGTGTCGACCGTCCCCAGCGCCCGTTCAGCGTCTACGAGGGCGGCGGAAAACGTTTCCGAGTCGCCGAGGTCGCAATACGCGGTGTGTACGGTTCCTTGGGCCCCCCGGACTTCAAGGTCCCGTGCGCTTCGTTTGAGGTCATCATCGTCGCGGCCCAGGAGAAACAGAGCGTCTCCCCGCTCCGCCATGGCGCGAGCAAGCGCTCGCCCCATTCCTTTTGTGGCGCCGAGACATACGACGTTCACGCGACATCTCCGTTCACGGGTGGCCTCCCAGGTCGGCTTGGTTGGTTCTCGGTAGGTCGCCAAGGAGGCGTACCGATTGGGCGCTGCGAAATCTCCGCTGAGGGTCCCATGTGTCGCGCAAGGCGTTGAAATCGTGCACGCGCGAGTCCATGCGTTCGAAATCGCGACGGCGTGTAAACGAATCCTTGGCCAGGTAGATACGCCCCCCTTCTTCGATGACCACCTGGTTGAGGGCGTCGATGAGGGCTTGCGTGTTGGCGCGAATCGGGATGTCGAGCGCGAGCGTGATTCCGGGACGGGGAAACGACAGGACGCCTACCCCGTTCTGACCAAAGTCTTTGATCACGGCCAAGAACGAAGCGCCCCCGAGGGTGGTCAGCACATCGAGCACCCGCCGTGCGGAGCCTGTCTTGCGTGCTCCCGATTCGTCGGTGTGGGGAAGCACGCACTGGTATTGGGTAAACCCTCGCGTTCCGTACATGCGATGCCATTCGCGAAGCACGTCGAGCGGGTAGAAAAACGACTCGGGGTGAACGATGCCGCGCAGCGTCGGGCGCCACTGTTTTCGAAAATAAAGCTCGTTGAATGCGCGCACCGTCCACGGTCCGAGCGCCCATCCCGGAAAATCAAAAGTCAGCCGAGGACGGAGGCGGCGCGGAGGAACGCGTTTCGGTGCCTCGTCGGCGGTCGCCCATCGCCCGCACATCAAAATACCCCGACCCAGCGCCGAGCCCCGCGATACGCAATCGATCCATCCCACCGTATACGGCCACTGCGGGGCTGCCTCTTCGAGCGCCACCTGAAACTCGTCGATGTTGGGAATCCGCTGCGTCTCCTGCCAGATCCACGGCGATGGGATGCGCTCGAGGGCGCACTCGACTTCCAGGATGTGACCCGTGAGCCCCATGCCGCCGATGGTTCCAAAAAAGAGATCGGCATGTTGCTCGGAATCGCATTCGAGGATCCGGCCGTCCGCAACCTGCATGCGCAGTTTGGTTACGTGGTGGCCAAAGTTGCCCGCGAGATGCTGGTTTTTTCCGTGGATGTCGGCTGCCACCATGCCGCCCAAGGTGACGTATTGCGTGCCCGGAGAAACAGGAGTGAACCAGCCTCGGGGCATCAGCAAGCGGTTCATGTCGGCCAGCGACAGTCCGGCTTCCGCGCGCAAACGACCCGTCGCTTGATCGAATTCAAGGATTCGATCCGCGAGCGTCGTATTGAGAGCGATGGGGCAGTCGTCGGGAGGAAGCGATGAATCTCCGTACGACCGCCCTAGGCCACGGCTCAGGGCCGCGCCATTCGCGGCGGCGGAGAGGTTCTCGGCGCGGATTTCGCAACCCTCGACGCTATGACCGCCCCAACCGCTGATCGTGCTTCGTTGGCTCACGCTCGGCCTGTGGACAGGCGCTAGGCCTGAGCTCGGTGCTCAGCTCGCTTGGTGCGCCTTTTGTTTTTTGAGTTGCCTCGCGAACCGGCCCCGTTACTCGACCCATTCGTAGACCGCGAGAGCTTCTTGGGGGTGAGCAGTTCGGCGAGCTCAGCGGCGCGGTCGGTGCGCTCCCAGGTGAAGTCTTTCTCGGTCCGCCCGAAGTGGCCGTACGCTGCGGTCGGTCGATAGATCGGCCTGAGCAGGTCGAGTTCCTCGATGAGGGCGGCCGGACGAAAATCGAATACCTTGGCGATCGTTTTCGCGATCTTGTCGTCGGCCACGATGCCTGTGCCAAACGTCGTCACGTACACACCCACCGGCTTGGCCACGCCGATCGCGTACGCCACCTGCACTTCGCAGCGACGCGCGAGTTTGGCTGCGACAATATTCTTCGCGACGTAGCGCGCGAAGTACGCGGCGCTGCGGTCAACTTTCGAAGGGTCCTTACCAGAAAACGCGCCGCCGCCGTGCCGACCCATGCCGCCGTAGGTGTCGACGATGATCTTACGTCCGGTAAGCCCCGCATCGCCGCAGGGGCCGCCGATGACAAACCGTCCGGTGGGATTGACATGAAACTTCGTCTTGCGGTCGACCAGTCGCTTGGGGAGGGTGGGCGTGATGACTTCTTCGATCAGCGCTTCCTTCAGCGTGCGATGCTTGATTCCTTCAGCGTGCTGGGTGGAGAGCACCACTGCGTCGATGCGCTTTGGCGTTACTCCGTCGTACTCCACCGTGACTTGGCTCTTCCCGTCAGGGCGCAGCCATTCGAGCGCGCCCGTCTTGCGGACCTTCGCCAGTCGCTTGGTGAGCTTATGGGCAAAGTCGATGGGCGCGGGCATCAGCTGGCGGGTTTCATCAACCGCGAACCCGAACATTAGGCCCTGGTCGCCTGCGCCTTGCTCCTTGTCGAGACCCTGTCCCGCGGTGACCCCTTGCGAAATATCGGGCGATTGCTGTTCTACTGCGCTCAGCACCGCGCAGGTTTCGGCGTCGAAGCCCATGTCCGATGACGTATATCCGATCTCCCGAATCGTCTTGCGCACGATCTGCGGAATATCCAGCACCGTCCGCGTGGTGATCTCGCCGGCCACGATCGCGTATCCGGTTTTGACCATCGTCTCGGCGGCAACCCGTGAACGGGGGTCGGCTTTGAGGCATGCGTCGAGCACCGCATCGCTCACCGCGTCGCAAATCTTATCAGGATGGCCTTCGGTGACCGATTCTGAGGTGAAGAGATATCCAGCCATCTCACTATTCCTTTCGCCGCGCTTCGGGAGGCGCGAAAGCTTCTTAGTGCGTGCGTTCGGTATGTCAAACAGCTACCGCGGCGGCGCAGCCGAGTTGGCGGGAGCTGGCGGTAGCGGGGGGCGGTTTGTTAGAGTCCCGCGTAGGCGCACCGCGCCGATCCGAGATGAACGCTTTGGCGCATTTTCCCGAAGGCACCCGTGCCCACGATACCCGGTTGCCTTCGGGGTTGCGGATGCGCTGGTACGAGTACGGCGAGACGCGCCGAGACGCGCCGTGTGTGCTGTTTTTGCATGGATTTCCTGAGTTGGCGGTGAGCTGGAGGCACCAGTTTGCTCAGCTTGGCGAAGACTACCGCGTTGTCGCCCCGGACATGCGGGGCTTTGGGCAGACCGACGCGCCGCGGCGGGTGCGCGACTACCGCCTCGACGCGCTCTGCACCGATGTGAGCCAGTTGATGGATGTGCTGGGCGAGCCGCGCGTGCACCTTGTGGGGCACGATTGGGGCGGCGCGGTGGCGTGGGAGTTCGCGCAGCGGTCGCCTCATCGTTTGCGCAGCCTGTCGGTGCTCAACTGTCCCCCGGTGCAGTTCATGTTGCGTGCGATCGTGCGCCCCGCGCAGGTACGAATGTCTTGGTACATCTTTTTTTTCCAGCTTCCCTATCTTTCCGAGCGGTTTTTTTCTCGAGACCCGAACAAGTTTGTGCGCTCGGTTTTTCGCGGGACCGCGGCCAACAAGGGTGCATTCCCCTCCGACTTGCTGTCGGTATACGCCGACACGATCCGTCAGCGCGGTTTGCCCGCGGTGCGCTACTATCGGGCTGCGCTTCGGCATCCGTGCGTGCGGCTTCGGGCCGTCGATGTGCCCACGCTGTTGATCTGGGGGTTGCGCGACAAGGCGCTGGGGCCCTGGTTTGCAGAGCCGGAACGCTACCGAACGTTCGTTCGCGATTTTGAGCTGGTGGCCATCGACGACGCTGGCCACTGGGTTCAGCAGGAGGCTCCGGATGCGGTGGGCGCCGCGCTTCGCCTCCACTTCGCCGATTCGTAGGTCCAGTTCCTAGGTCTGGTACATAGGTCCGATTTCTGGGTTGGATTCTTGGGTCGTGTTCCTGGGTCGGGCTCATAGAGTGGTTGTGGGTTGCGACACCCGGATGGGGTGTGGGATGGGGGGGAGTCAGTCCTCAGCGTGGCTCAGCCGTCGCGCCACGGGGTTGATTTCGTTTGTGAAAACAATGGCATATGGTTTGCACTCAAAGAGACAAGTCAGGCGTTTCGGGTTCGATGGCAGCGGATTGGAAAAAGCATAGGGGGCAGTTTGGAGGCGCGACGTGGGGAGCCACGTGGAGAGCGACGTGGGGCGCCACGTGGAGAGCGGCGTGGGGCGCCACGCTCGTCCTAGCCGCGGGATGCGGAGATGATTCGAGGCCCGCGAGCGTGCTCTGCAGCGATGAATGCTCCGCGGCGCGAAACGGGGCCTGCGAAGATGGCGCGACCAACTCGGTGTCCGCAGTATGCGCCCTGGGCACCGATTGTCAGGACTGCGGAGCCCGCATGTCGACCGAAACCCGCAGTGTATGCGACGACAGCTGCGCGACCGCCCGCAATGGCGCCTGCGAAGACGGCACTGGGGCAACCGGCACGCGGGCAACCTGCCCCCAAGGCACCGATTGCACCGACTGCGGCGCAGGCCGCAACCAGCAGGCAACGAACCAGGAGTGCACCAACACCTGCCCCACGGCGCGCAACGGAGTCTGCGAAGATGGCGCCAGAGGAGCGAGCCTCAGCATTTGCGGGCTCGGCACCGATTGCGACGATTGCGGGCGTCGCAGCGCGGCCGACCAGCTTTCGGTGCTCTGTACCGATGGTTGCCTGCTTCGTCGCAACGGCATTTGCGAAGATGGCGGCCCGCGATCCACAAGCGCCCAGTGCACATTCGCGACCGACTGCGCCGACTGCGGCGCGCGCACGCCATCCGACCGCTTCGCGACCACCTCGAGCGTCAACCAGACGCTTTGCGAAACGACCTGCTTGTTCGCCGACGACAGCGACTGTGACGACGGCGGCCCCGGCTCCGATTCGAGCCTCTGCGCCCTGGGAACCGACTGCAACGCCTGCGGCGTTCGCCAAAGCACCACCCAGACGACGCGCTTTTGCACATTCTCCTGCGACAATGGCGACGGCATCTGCGAAGACGGCGGCCGCAACTCCAGCAACGCCGATTGCCCCTTCGGAACCGATTGCGCCGACTGCGGTGCGCGCACCGAAGCGGATAGCGCCGAAGGCTGCAACGGCCTCTGCCTCTACGTGCTCGGAGGCAGTTGCGTGGTGTGCATCTGACGCGGCGTCGCTTGCGATCTTTGCTTTTGCGTTCGTTGATGTGGTGGAGGGTTTGCGCTGTGCTACAGCGTGAGATTGGTGTTGCTCATGCGTGGTTGGAGTTAATCTGAGTATGCGCCGAGGCAGCTCTGTGCGGTGCGCACAGTTACTGGTGATCGGGCTCCAATCGTTTGGCGTTCTCGTTGCGGGATGCGACGCGTTCGCCGAGGAAACGCCTGGTTCTGAAGTTCAGAAGGATGTGACTCCGATCGCGATTCAAGGAGTCATCCTTGGGCGCGAAGCCCTCGCTGTTGACTTCAAGCGATGGAAGGAGACGCTCACCGGATACGATCTCCGACGTGCCCGGATCTCATTCCGGGGTGAGTTGGTTTCGCAGAACCTGGACAGGAGATTCATTCAAGGGCCGAACGTAGATTGGTTCGGTTCAATGGTGCGATCCAACGCCGTAACGATTGGGGAGCTCGAGAGTTCCGGCGATCGAGTCATCAAGGGGTTCGATGCAGTACGCAATAGGGAAAGCCTGGCTCGGTCCATTCACGAGTTCTATTTGCATGCGTATTGGAGAGGTAGACGTGTGCGGCCATTGCTGCCCCTGTTTCTCATACCGTTTGGTGGTCGTGACACTTCAATGCACCAGCAAAGTTATGAAAGCCACCACATCGAAGATATGAGGCACTTTTTTCGCCATCCCAACGCTACACGAGGCACGCTCAATCACGTCGGTTTCGCACGTTTACTTAGATATCGAAGAGCTCCGAACGCGACGGAACATCAGCCTTGGCCGGAAACGGTTCGAAGCTGGCTCTCTGGCCGCGCATTACCGACTGAGGCTGCAGCAGTGAACTCGCTGGCGACTCTCGACTACTTGCGAATCGCGACGTTGATCGGAATACGGAAAAGTTCTCATCAGCCGGATGCAGAGTGCCTAGGATTCCGAGCGATGTTGAGCATGGCAACGGACATGTTGATTCTGGGAGAGTTCTCCTATCAACTCATCGACAAGCTCGAGATGTACTTGGCACCCTTAGGGATACATTCGACAAGGGATGTCTACCAGGCGAGGTATCATATCTCGCGGGTGAGCGTTGACATCTTCTACCAAGCGAGAGTCCAATCAGACAGACCTATCGCGGGGTGGCGGTGGGACCCGAACAAAGTCGATCCCTGCGTGTGCACACTACCGCCGGAGTACAACCCAGACTATCAACTCTCGGGTGTGGAGCCTGAGACAGACTGACCGCGTTCTACTCGTTCTCTCTCGTTTGAGCATTGCGCTCTCGCCTCAGCACGTCGGCCCACCGGAATCAAAAGCGCTGCCTGCGTCGGCGGCGACGTGGAGCTGGTTGACCGAGGTTACGCAGGATGCTAGCGGAATTCCCCAAGCTGCAGGAGGCATCGATGAAGACTCGCCCAAACTCAAAGAAAATGTTTTCCACCAACGACAAGCTGAGCCTGGTTCGTGAAACCGTGGCTCGCCGAAACGGCGAGTTGCTCAACGAGTCCGACATGCGGAAGATTCTGGGAGGAGTTCATACGTCGTGCGGTGTCCCCAACACATGCGGGTGGAGCAACGACGAATAGTCGGTCCGCGGACACTGTTTCAACAGGGGGGCGTTCCAGGCTTTACGTTCCCCGAGTCGGAGCCCTTCTGCTCAGGGGTTCCGCGCCCGCCTCAGCACGTCGGCCCACCGGATCCAAGCGCTGCCGGCGTGTTGCACGTAGTCGTTGCGTACGGTGAGGTCGACGGGGCTGCCTGGTACGCCGCCGTGGGCTCGTGCGGGGTCGGCGAGCAAGTGGGTGGGGCCGGGGGCGAAGCGCCAGCGGAGCAATTGTCCGAGGCCGCGCTCGATGAGTGCGCGAAGCTCGGTAGTGTCGCGGCGGTAGTGTTTGAAGAGTTCGTAGGTGGAGACGAAGGCTTCGGAGCGCGAGCCGACGGGGGTGATGCGCGGTACGATGAGCGGGCCTGCGCCGTAGGCTCCGGCGACGTTCCAAGGGGTTTCGCCGCGGCGAAATTGAATGCGTTCGTTGAAGCCAAACCAGCGGCCGCAAAAGTCGACCGCCTGGTCTAGATTCATCAGGCCGCGCGCTTCGCCTGCCGCGATGCATGTCCAGTGTTCTTCGCCGTAGTAGTAGCGGCTGCCAAAAAAGTTCCAGCCTGCGCCGGTGAGATGTTTCATGAGTCGTTTGGCGGCGCGCAGGTTTCGCTCGTCGCCCATTACGCGGTAGGCGCGCAGAAGCGCGAACGCTGCTTCGCCGCTGTAGTAGAGCAGCTGAACGTCGATCGGCGCGTTCTTAGCGCGATCGTATTCATGCATGAGCTCTCCGTCGGGCCTTTGCTGGGCGCGGAGAAATGCGGTGAGCCCTTCGACCAGGCGGCGCGCAGTGGGGTCGTCGCCGGCTGCGAGGAGTTCCGCCGCGGCGACTACGGCAAGCGCCGCCGAACCCACGTCGACTCGCCCAAACCATTCGATGCACAGGTTTTCCGGAGCGCCGCAGGTCTTGGTGATGCGGGCCAGCCACTTGAGCGCCCGCAGCGCCCCGGTGCGGGCCGAGGGCATGTCCGCGAGGTGGTCCACTTGGGCCAAGAAGTAGGTCGACCCCGCGTGCCGCGGAATGTTGTAGTCGCCCACGCGCTCGCGACCGGTTCGCGCGTCGTAGATGTAGGTGAAGCGACCGTCGCGATGCTGGTGGCGCAGCAGGAACCCCGCGCCCTCTTTGGCCGCTGCGCGCAGCTGCCCTTCGATGACTCGATGTTCTTTGGGGTACTGAGCTTCCCTGGCTGCCCCGGCTTCCTTGGCTTCCCTGGCTGCCCAGGATTCCCTGGCGTCAACGTGCGCGGGGCCCATCGTGGTCGCGCGGAATCGACGAATCGATCCGTCGCGGTGCAGTTCTTCTGCCGTGACCCCTAAGTCACGCGCCATGCGATCGACAAGCTGTTCCATGGGCACGCCGAAGCGAAGGTCAGGAATCGGCGTTTGCACGCCTGCGTCGTATACGCCTTCGGCTTGAAGCTCGTCGGGCGTCAAGAAAGTTTGCTTGTCGCCCAGGGTCGCGATGAGCCCTTCGCTGAGCGGCACGAGGTTGAGCGCGGCGAGGTAGGGATGAATATGCACGGTTGGCCCCGCGCCGCGGTTCACGGTGATGGTCAGCGCATCGATCGCGGCGCTCGTTTGCGTGGCGAGTTCTCGCGCGGCGCGTCGTACCGTGCGCACGAGCGACGGCGAGCCCACGAATCGATACGCCACGCGGCCGTTTCGCCACCCCAGTACAATTAGCGGTCCGGCTGCTCGATAGTCTTGAATAGTATGGAGCGGAGCCGCATGGGGCTGTGCGTTCGTCGACTTCGACAGCACGGACTTCGAGAGTGTCTCGAGGGCCCACGCGCGCGCTTTGGCGCTGGGCATCGGAGCAGGTCGAATGCGTACCGTCTGATGAATCGCGGCCGCGCCGGTGGCGGTGGTAAGCAGCCAGATGCCGATCCCCCAGGCGAGCCATCGCTGGGCGCGACTGAGCGTGCGCAGCGGGCTCAAGGCTTTGACTCAGCCATTTCAGGGCCAGATGCGATTTCGGGTGCAGGATTTATTTCGGGTGCAGGGTCGATTTCGGGTGCAGGATTTATTTCGGGTGCAGGGTCGATTTCGGGTGCAGGGTCGACTTCAGATGCGAAGTCGATTTCTGACTTGGCTTGGAGCAGGAAAAACACCGCCATAGCCGGAAAGCCAATCAAATAGGGCGCCACCAGCAGCCCCACGAAGGTGAGAATCAGCGCGCCGCCTCCGCCCACGGGTCCATAGAGCCCTGCGAGGTCCGCCGCGGTCCACACGAGCGCGGTCATCAAACCCAGCCCCACCACCATCGTAAACCCATGCACGATCAACCCGAGCGTTTTGGACATACGACCGGGCTTGGCCCACAAGGCGACGCCGGTCACCGCAAGAATCGCCGCGAGGGACGTCAGGCCAACGTCGATCGGCAACCAGCGCGCGGGAAGCGCGCGCCATACGCCGACCAAAATTGTCGCCGCCAAGAGAATATCGATGGCGCCGAGCACCGGGTGCCGAGGGAATGTGCGCTGAGTGTTCACGATACGTCCGCTCGGATGAAGGCCGAACTCTCCATCGACACCCGCGTGGAGTAGGCGAGCTGCTCGTCGGGTTCGGGGTAGTCCAGCGTGAAATGCAGGCCCCGGCTTTCCCGCCGCGCCATCGCGCATTGAATAATGAGCTCGGCGACATCGGCGATATTTCGAAGTTCAAGCATGTCGCGGGTGACCAAGTGGTCCCAGTAGTACTCGCGAATTTCGGCGCGCAACAGCGCGACGCGCCGGCTCGCGCGCGCGAGACGTTTTTGACTGCGCACGACACCTACGTAGTTCCACATGAAACGCCTCAGTTCATCCCAGTTGTGGCTCACGGTCACGGCTTCGTCGCTTGGCGCAGCTTCGCCAATATCCCAATCTGGAATGCGTGCTGCCGAATCGGTCACCGGCGCACACGATGAAAGCGCGCGGGCAGCGCGATGCCCGAATACAAGCCCTTCGAGCAAGGAGTTGCTGGCGAGCCGGTTGGCTCCGTGAAGCCCAGTGCAGGCTACCTCCCCCGCGGCGAGGAGACCCGGGAGCCTCGTTCGTCCTTGTTCGTCGACGACCAAACCGCCGCACATATAGTGCGCCGCGGGGACCACGGGAATGGGCTCGGTTCGCATGTCCACTCCGAACTTCAAGCAGGTTGCGTGAATGTTGGGAAAACGCTCTTCGAGAAAGTCCGCGGTGCACGCGCTCATATCTAGCCCCACGCATTCGTCCCCAGTGCGCTTCATTTCGAAATCGATCGCGCGGGCCACCACGTCGCGTGGCGCAAGATCGCGCATTTCGTGATGGCGCTCCATGAACGGCGTGCCGTCGTTCAGGCGCAGCACCCCGCCTTCACCCCGCAGCGCCTCGCTGATCAAAAAGTTTTTGGCTTCGGGGTGAAAGAGGCACGTCGGGTGAAACTGAAAGAACTCCATGTTGGAGACCTCGGCTCCCGCTCGGTACCCCATCGCGACTCCGTCGCCGGTCGCGATGTCCGGATTGCTGGTGTAGAGATAAACCTTTCCCGCGCCGCCCGTGCTGATGAGCGTTGCGTCGGCGCAGAACGTATGCACGTCGCCGGTTTGCTCCTCGAGCACATACGCTCCGGCGACTCGTTTCGGCCCTCCGAAGCGGCTCGTCTCGATGAGATCGACGGCCATGTGGTTTTCGATGATTTCGATGTTGGCATGGGCGATGGCGGCGTCGACGAGGGCGCGCTGGAGCTCCCGTCCCGTCAGGTCCCCCGCATGCACAACCCGTCGCGCGCTGTGGCCACCTTCGCGCGTTAGGTCGAGGCCTTTGCCCCCATTTGCGAGACTGAACACCGCGCCGAGTTCAACCAAATCGCGAATCCGCTCGGGCCCTTCCCGCACCACCAAATCGACTACGTCGGGCGCCGACAGCCCGCCCCCAGTGCGCAGCGTATCGTCAATATGCGCATCGAATGAATCCAATGGGTCCAAGACCGCGGCAATGCCGCCCTGCGCCCAGTTGGTTGCCGACTGTGTGCGCGACCCCTTGGTGATTACGACCACATGGCCGTGTTTCCCTGCCTCGAGCGCAAAGGTAAGCCCTGCTACCCCGCTGCCCAATACCAAGAATTCACACTGCCGACGCATATTCGCCGAGCATAGCCACGGCCCGAGTGCGTTGACCAGCTTCGTCGGAATTAAGACTTTGCTTTACCGAACAGTTTTTGCTCCGCCAACTCGAGCAGGTGATCGCCGCTTGAGGCTTTGGCTTGTACCGAGCTTGCGAAGCACATCGTGATGGTTGGTGTCGGTTCGTCGGCGTTGTTCCACAGGCGCTGTTCCTCACAGGCCGTTTCGATTCGGCGCAATACCACCGCCGCGCCATCGCCGTCGGTTTCTGGCAACAACAAGCTGAAGACGTCTTGACGCGATCGGAAAATATGATCGACGGCGCGCACGCAGTTGCGTAGCCCGCTCGCGACTTCCGCGAGCACGGCATCGCACTTTGAGAAATCGGCGGCTTGAAGCTCCGTGAAGTTGTCGATACGCACCAAAATGCAGGTCAGCGGATGTCCGTATCGCGCCGCGCGTGTGAACTCGTAATCGAGGGCCAGCCGAAGCTGCAATACGGTGCCTGTCCGGGTGGCAGGGTCGACCAGCTGCGGATGGATACTCTCCATCGGATATCGCGCGTGCGGGCTCGATGCGCGGAGTGCGTTCCGGATACGCTGCTGCACTTCGAACACGCGATAGGGTTTGGTGAGGTAGTCTTCCGCCCCGAGCTCGATGCCCCGGCTGTGCGCGTCTACGTTGTCGGTGCCGGCGACCAAGAGCACAGGAATGCGCGCGAGATGGGCGTCTGCCTTCAGGATTCGGAGCACCTCGAGGCCATCCAACTTGGGCATGTCCAAATCGAGCAGTACGACGTCGGGCCGTTCGCGCGCGACCACATCCAGCACCTCGGTGCCGTCTGCCGCGGTGAGCACGCCGTAGTCAGCCGCCTCGCAGACCTCCTGCAGCAAACGGAGGTTGAAGGGATCATCATCGGCTACCAGCACCACAGGCCGGGCTCCAGTCACGGAATACCTTTCATCGCGTACGTGTCACCTTTGTCGACTGAGCTTTCTTCGGCTTTCTTCGGGGGTGGTTCCCGGCGATGGCGGCTGCCCTCGACGGGGTGAACCTATCATGGGAAGGTCCGCGCGCCTGCTTGAGAGTTGAAACAACATGATGAGACGGAATCGATGACCAGGTCAACATCCACCTGGCGACCGGCGGGCGCCCGCGATGTTTCGGTCCAAGTGCTCCGGCGGATCGATGTCGATAGCGCGTGGGCGGCACCGACCCTCGATCGAGAACTGAGTCGTGCTTCGCTCGAACCCCGCGATTCCGCGCTTGCCACCCGTATCGTGTATGGCGCGCTGCGAGGACTCGGCCGCATCGATCGCGAGCTCGAAGCGAACATGACGCGTCCGGGCCGAAAACTGGACCCGATGGTCCGCGCGATTCTTCGCTCCGCGGCGTATCAGCTGATCTATCTCGACCGCGTGCCGGCGCACGCGATTGTGCATCATGCCGTCGATCTGGCCCGCGCTATGCGCGGTCCGCGGGTTGCGGGATTCGTCAATGCGGTGCTCCGAAACATCAAGCGACCACCCGTGCGTCCGTCGACTCAGCTCGAGCTTCCGGACTGGCTTCGCGTTCAGCTACGTGACGATTTAGGCGACCGCGCGGAGTCCATGCTGGAACCGATGTCTCGTCCGCCACCCACAGATTTGCGGGTCACCCAGGGTTCGCGAGAGTCGCTCGCGGAAGCTATTCAAAAGGCCCGGACAGGCACGCAGATTGAGCTCGGCACCACCTCTCCGGACGCACTCCGGGTGTGGAACGCGGGCGACCCTCGCTCGCTCCCGGGGTTTTCGGAGGGCCGTTTTGCGGTGCAGGAGCAGGGGTCGCAGCTCATTGGTCGGCTTGTCGGGGCGCGGCCCGGAGAAGTCGTGGCCGACGCCTGCGCGGGACACGGCGGAAAAACCGCTCAGCTGGCCCGTGCAATAGGTCGTGGGTCGGTGATGGCCTTGGATCTGCACGACCATCGTCTCCGGCAAATTCCGGAAATCTTGAAGAGGCTACAAATTTCCGAGGATCGAGTGTCGTACGCGTGCGTAGACCTCAGCGTAGGCACGGCCGATTTGGATGGTCGGTTTGATCGGGTGCTGGTGGATGCTCCGTGCAGCGGACTCGGCACGGTGCAGCGACGTCCCGAAATCCTCTGGCGCACCGGGCCCGCCGACATCGAAGAAATCGCGCTGCGGCAACGGGCGATTCTCACGCACGCCGCGAGACTGCTTCGCCCGGGAGGAACGCTTGTCTACGCGGTATGTTCTCCTCTGAAGAGGGAGGCGCCAGCAGTCGAAACCCTGCCCGGCCTGATCCTCGACCCGTGGTTGCCCAGCGAGTTGCCGCCCGAGATATCTTGCGATGACGACGGATTCTTGCGGCTCGGCCCCTGGCTTGGTGCGGATTCGGCGCGTACGGACGCATATCAGCTGTTCCGCGCGCGGCGCCTGGAGGCGGCCGTTTGACATGAACCGGGGTGAACGCTAGATTCCGCTGGCTCTGGAAAATAGGGCTCTGATACGTGAGCATTATGCGCACGGGGCGTAGCGCAGTTTGGTAGCGCGCACGGTTCGGGACCGTGAGGTCGGAGGTTCAAATCCTCTCGCCCCGACTATCGGAGGCCGTCCGATTGCTGCATCGCGGCAACGGGTCGCCGATTGACACTAGATCTCAGGAGGAGGCAACCATTGGCCAAGGCTCTACCGCCCGTTCGCGTGCTCGTCATCGATGATGACAAGGCCATCTGCGAGTTCATGGAGACGTTTCTCACCAAAGACGGCTTCGAAGTCACCACGATGTCGGACCCGGCAAGGGCGCCCGAGGAAGTCAAGGTTGGCGGATACCACCTGGTCGTGCTCGACCTGATGATGCCCAAGATGGACGGTGTCGAGGTGCTCGAGCGGATCCGGAAGGTGGACAGCGACGTCGCGGTGGTCATCTTCACCGGTTATCCGTCGCTCGAGACAGCCGTCAAATCTATGAAGCTCGACGCGGTCGACTATCTCAAAAAGCCCTTCAACCCAGAAGAGTTTCGAGAGGTCGTGGATCGCGTGATGCGAAAGAAAGGGCTGCTCCGCACCCCGGAGGAAAACCTCCATCGCGTCATCGGCGAGACGATCCGCACGTTGCGCAAGGAGCGCGGGCTTACCCTCAAGCAGATGGCCCGCCGAACCGCGCTGAGCGTCTCCTTGCTGTCGCAAATCGAGCGCGCCGAGTCGAGCGCTTCGATCAGCTCGCTCTACAAGATCGCCAGCGCGCTCGACGTACGCATTCAGGACCTGTTCGGCGAATACTAAGTTTCGGGTTGGGTGGTTTCGGGTTGGGTGGTTTCGGGTTGGGTGCGAGGGCCCGAAGTCGGTTCGCCGAGCCCGCGAAGGCGACTTAGCAATGCGGTCGAGCGGGTGAGTGGACGCAAGCGGCGCGCCTCTTTTTCGGCGTCTCCGCTTGCTCCTGCGATGCGAAGCAGCTCCACGAGTCGAATCCGCGCCAATAGATCATCGGGGTGGGCGCGAGTCCATCGACGTAGCCTGCGAGATGCTGCTGCCGCGGAACCTGCGGCGAGTAGGCGCTCCGCTGCGGCGCGCGCTTGTACGGCAGGAGAAAGTAGGCCTGCGTCTGGGTGTGCGTTGTCTGGCCGCGCACGGTTTGGAAGGGCGGCGTAGGCGCGCGCGGCAGCGCGGGGGCGCCCGCCTTCGTCGAGCAAGCGAGCCCGCGCGGCCGCCTCGCGGACATCGCGCTCGGGTGAGAGAGCGTGCAGCGCTGCGTCGAGCCCGAGCGTAGTCAATCGAAGTTCGGCCAGCGCGATTCGCAAACCCACGGCGTTGTTCAGGTCTTGGTTCCGTTCGAGGATGCCACGTTGGTGTGGTTGCCGGGGTGGCTCAGAGCCGCTGTGCCCGGTGGATGGGTATGCGTGTGCGAGCACCTCCGCGGCGAGGGGCTCAAGGCCTTGGCGCCGCAGAGCATCCACCAACCCGAGGCGTGGATTTCGGTCGTGACGGATGAGCAGCGCGCGCGCGAAATGCTCTGCGGCAGCACCTGGTCGACCGCTTTGGAGCTCGGCGTTCCCGATTACCCATTGCGCCTTCTGCGATGCAGGTTCCTGTTGTGCAAACTGCTTGGCCCGTGGTGCATCGATCGACAAATAGAGCGCAGCGAGCTTGACCGGGCCGCCCACGTCCTCAGCGGTCGTTTGTTCGAGCACACCGCGCGCGCGCGCGATCGCGCCGGTTTGAATCAGCGCGCGGACCCACAGCGACTCGTCCGACGGGGTCCGCCGAATGGGTTCGAGCAACGCGACCGTGATGTCGGGGCGCTCGTCGTAGGAAAAGCGCGCGAGCTCTCGAACCATCGCGAGCTTTCCTGGCGTGGCGCGCAGTGTGGCGCGGACAATGGCGGCCGCGAGTTCGGTGTCGCCGCGGATTACCGCAAGCTCGAGCGCGGCTTCTCGCACCTGGATGAGGGATACGCCGCGTTGAGCCGAGTCGAACGGGAAGTCGCTCCCCTCATCCCGCATGCGACGAACGTAGCCCTGCAGATAGGTTTGCAGCACCATCTGCCCGACGCGGTGGCGACCTTCATGAGCATGCAGTTTGGCGAGCGCGAGGGGCGCGGTCGCGGATCGCGGCGCGACCTCGGCCGCGCGTTCGTAGGCGACGCGAGCGGCGTCGGGTCTTCCACGTCCGAGCGCAATATGACCTTTGGCGAGCCATACGGCTTCAGATTCCGAATCGAACGCGAGGCCTTCCTCGATGGTACGGTCGGCGGCTGCGGTGCGGCCGAGTTCTTCGAGGATCGTGGCCAATCGCGCGATCACGTATGCGTCGTCTGAGGCGCCTAGTCGTGCGTTCTGCAGTGCCTCTGCAGCTCGCTCATGATCTCCCTGTGCCGCAAACAGCTCGCCTCGAATATACCACTCATACGAATGCGGGGAGACGAACGCACCTTGCTGTACGCGTCCGCCGAGTACCCGCGTGGTTTGTGGAACTCGCCCAGCGCACCCCGAGGCCGCGATAACCCACAGAGCGGCGATTGCCCACGGCGCGGCGCTTTGTTCGAAGGTGGCCAACATCCATGCGATCAGCGTTCGCAGGAATGAGCGCATTCTGCGATCGCTCGCTCGAGAATACGGAGCGCCTCGGCGCGTTCCACCATGCCCTCGGAAACGGTTTCGTCTTTGCGATCGTAGTTCGTGAACCACAGCTCGAGAATATGGGATGCCTCGGGAAACTGGGCATCCAATTCCTCGAGATTGTGGATTTGTGCGAACGCCCCTGCGCTATCCACGGGCACCGCGATCAACTTATCGTCTCGCTCTCCGTCGTCCATCAAGCGCAGCGCCGCGATCACTCGCGTCCCCACGACTGTACCTCTTGGTAATGGAGGTCCGAGCACCATGATGTCGAGTGGATCGCCGTCGCCTCCATGCTCGGTTGCCGCCAGCGTACTTGGAACGAATCCATAGTTGGCCGGATATCCCAGGTACTCGATGACGCGGCGCTTTCCGTTTCGACGCTCCCAAACGAGCGCACCGCTACGTTTGTCCACCTCATATTTCTTCACCGTTCCGGCCGGTATCTCGATCGTAGCGCGAACGCGGTGTTTTGAATCTCGGGCGGATAAGGACAGATCGACATGACCAGACGGTTGGTCGTTCGACGCGTCGCTTCGTGCATAGTCGCCCGAAGGCTGGGTCTGGCGGCTCGTGGGGCTGTGTCCCGCGGATCCGCACCCCAGGTGTGCCGCACCAATACATGATATTAGTATCACGTTTGATTTAAATCTCATGAACTGTACTGTGGTCCGCAGGTAGAAGTTGAAGCGCACTGCCTCGTTTTCTATCATCGCGCCGCGGCCCTGAGTACGAAACTAGCCTATTGAATCGTGAACACCTCGATTGAGCCGCGGCGCCGCCTCGCAAGACGGCGGCAAGACACGACGACAAGAGAGACGACAAGAGAAGAGCTGAACATTCATGAGTGATGCGCAGAGTTATCTGGACCTTTTTCCTGGCTGGCTGGGTTCCCTTGGTACGGACGCTCGTACTTTGGGCGACCTTCTTTCCGAATCGGATCTGCCCCAGCCCGCCCGCGAGCTGATCACCGCCGGCGTCAACTACGTGTTCAAATCGCTGGATCTGATCCCGGACGGCATCGACGATATCGGCTATCTGGACGACGCGTTTGTGTTGCGCGTGGCTGCAGCGCTGGCCCGCGACGAGTTCGCGTCTGGCGATTCGCCTGCATCAGAGGGGCTCGAACGCTTGGCCACCGAGAACGACACGATTCGCGAGTTTTTGGCGGACGATTACCAACGCCTCGCAGCGTATGTGCAGGGGCTGCGCAAGGGTGCGGCGCGGGGCCGCTCGGTCCCGGACATTCTGGAAGACAACCACGTTCGCGAAGAGTTTCTGCGCGACGTGCGCGGCTTCGAGCAAGAATATGAAGCGCCGAGTTTTGCGAAAGAAGAGAAAAACCTGATCAAGCTCAAGGCGTTCTTTGACGCCAAGCTTCCCAAATAGCACGAAAGAGACGCCCTTATGAGTCCTGCCGGGATGACCATTGTGCTGATCAGCACACTCGGTTTTTTTTCGTGGTCGGTATTTCGGCGCGTGCGCCAGTTGAACGTGGGCGTTGCCGACCCACGATTCACGTTGAGCGCGGGCGAGCTCGGAGCGCGTCTTCGCACCACGCTGGTATACGCGTTCGGGCAAAAGAAAATGCCCCAGTATCCGCTCGCAGGCCTTGCCCACATCGTGATTTTTCTCGGGTTTCAGGTGTTGCTGCTCAACAGCCTCATCCTCTGGGCACGTGGCTACGACCGCAGCTTCGATGTGTGGGGATTGTTCAGCACCGAAACCTTAGTTGGTCAGGGCTACTCGTGGCTCAAAGAAATCTTCGCCGCGCTCGTCATCCTCGGTGCGTTTGGTTTCTACTACCTTCGTCTTGTTCGAAGAGGTCGAGACAGCGGCGACCCATCCGAGGTGGGCAACCGCCCGCGGATGACCCTGGGGCTCGAGGCGCACGTGATTTTGGGCATCATCGTTACCATGATGGTGGCCGACTTCGTCTACGTAGGCGCGGATCTCGCGTTGCGTGCCGCGGCGACCGGCGAAGTGGTTCATTGGGCGTGGTACGAACCGGTGGGGTCCGCGCTGGCGCAATGGTTTGTCGCAACCGAACTTGAGGTCTCGCCGCTCACCGTGCTTCAGCACGCCGGATTTTGGTGGCATGCATCGTTCGTACTGATCTTTTTAAATATCCTTCCCTACTCAAAGCACTTCCACATTCTGACGGTGATTCCCAACGTCTTCGCGCTTGACCTGCGGCCGCACGCGTTGCCTACGGTTGACGATTTGGAAGGTCGCGTAGAGCGCGAAGAATCGGTGGGCATCGGTCGTTTGAGCGACCTGACGTATACACAGATTCTCGACCTTTATACCTGCACCGAATGCGGGCGATGCAGCGACAACTGCCCCGCGTACATCACGGACAAGAAACTCTCCCCCAAACATCTCACGCTGGCGCTTCGGGATCATCTCTATGCATCGGAAGCGAGCATGTTTTCTGCGCAAGACTCGGTGGTTGGCAGCGATTCGACCGACCGTGATGGGGAGAGCGCCTCAGAGCTGCAGACGTTCCCCGCTGCGCCCGACGGTGCGTACTTTACTCCCGAGACGCCAGTGGACCTGGTCCCGAGCGTCTTGCATCCCGATGTGATCTGGGCCTGCACATCGTGCCGAGCCTGTGAAGAACAATGTCCGGTGATGATATCCTACGTCGACAAGATCGTGGGCATGCGCCGGGAAGAAGTGATGATGAAGAACGACTTCCCGGCCGAGCTCACGGGGGCGTTCAACGGAATCGAAACGAATGGCAATCCTTGGAATCTGTCCGCGATGGACCGCGGCGGGTGGGCCGACGGTTTGGGCGTTCCGTTTCTAAAAGACCATCCGAATGCCGAGGTGCTCTATTGGGTGGGATGCGCCGCATCGTATGACGACCGCGCGAAACGCGTCGCGCGAGCGGTGGCCCAGTTGCTTCAACAGGCCAAGGTCGACTTTGCCATCCTCGGGTCCGAAGAAACCTGCACAGGCGACCCGGCTCGGCGCGCTGGCAACGAATACCTATTTCAGATGATGGCGGAGCAAAACGTGGAAACGCTCCGCGGCTACGGCGTCGACAAGAAGACGATCGTAACGGCGTGTCCCCACTGCTTCAACACGCTGCGGAACGAGTACCCCGACTTCGGCGGTCGTTTCGACGTGGTGCACCACTCGGAGTTTCTGAATGGCTTGCTTGCGCGGCGCGCTCTCGTGCCCTCGAAACCTGTCAATGGGCGAGTGGTCTATCACGACAGCTGCTACCTCGGGCGATACAACGAAGTCTATGACTCACCGCGCGCGGTTCTCGAAGCGATCGATGGCGTGGAACTCGTCGAGGTCGACTACTGGAACAAAAAGCGAGGGCTCTGCTGCGGCGCGGGCGGAGCCCAGATGTGGATGGAGGAGCAAGGCGAGCAGCGCGTGAACAACAAGCGCACGCTCCAGCTGCTCAACACCGGCGCAGACACCGTCGCCAGCGGCTGCCCGTTCTGCATGACCATGCTGACCGACGGCCTCAAAGCGCAAGAAAAAGAAGAATCGATTCGGCAGTTGGATATTGCTGAGCTCCTCCTACAATCAGTCTAAGTAGAGCACTGATCTTTTGGCCTGATTGCGGCTGGACTAAGGTCCTCGGACGTGAGCCTCTCGCTCGCAGCGGGAACGGGATGAGGGTCAGGATCAGCATCGGGATCGGGGTCAGGATCTGGAGGGGCGGCGGCTTTGGGGTCGGGAGGGGGCTTTGGCAGCGGGGTGAGCTGGCAGTGTTTCGGGTCCGGGAGCGTCGGGTCATATTGGGTTCCTTTGATTTGGGGTTCTCAGCGGGGTGTGAACCCCAAATCAAAGGAACCCAATATGACTGTTCGTCCATCGAAACCTTTGGCATCGAAGTTTCTGGCGCTGGAACACGCGATTCTTCTCGTGCAGTCGTTGCGCGACGTGAGCGTGAAGCTTCGGCGTCATGATGCGTCGCTTGAGAAGCAACTGCGGCGAGCCGCATCTTCCGTGGCGTTAAACCTGGGTGAGGGACGTCGCCGTCGCGGACAAGACCGTACGCATCTATTCCGGATCGCTGCAGGAAGTGCTGAGGAAGTTCGCACGTGTCTGCGGCTCGTACAAGCTTGGGGCTATCTGCCCGATAACGCGCTCATCCGGCGTTTGGTCATGTCGATCGAGTACTCCAACTGAGCTGGGGGCTCACGTCTCGATCCTAGAAACCGGAAAACCTGCGGAAAGGCGCTTCGAAGCCTTTCCGCAGGTTCTTTGACGCTACCGGCCAGCGAGGCGCCACGTCATCGCCGCCAACGCATCGAGATGCTCCAGTACAAGCTTCGCATCGTCTTCCTGGAGGTAGCCCCAGGCGACCGCGAGCGACACCGCGGTATGACTTTCCTTGGCGCTTCCAAGAGCGATTCTGAATAGATGCGTACGGTCTCGCCCGGTACGCCCATTGGCTTCGGAAAGATTGAGAGCGATCGAAGAAGCCGCGGTTCGTAGTTGTTTTGCGAGGCTCGGATCATGTCGACTGACCGTCGCGACAACTGGTCTTAGGTGTCGGATAGTGAGAAGAGACCGTTCGAGGGCATGAAACTTCATCGTAGAGCTCCTGATGTTTGGGTTGAGGGTCACGCCCCGTCTTG
>JANQQS010000084.1 GCA_028284955.1 Myxococcota bacterium
TTGCGGCTTACCTCCTCGCTCTCTCCCTGCGAAAGGCTCGGAGCCTTCCTCAGTCGTTCGCTGTGGGGGCGCTCGCAATCAGACTCAAAATCTCAGCGCTCTATGGTACGCGACGTGGCCTTTTCGACCAGCGTAAAGGCACGCCGCGAACTTGCCGGAAACCATGTCACGTGCCTCCTGGCGGGGGAGTTTGGGTGAATCGTTCGGATCGTATCCGAACGAGAGGGTCTGGGTGCCAGACCCTAAATTAGACCAGACGCTACGCGACGGCTTGGCGGAGTTGGTCTGTCGCGATGGCTTTGCGGTGGCGTTTGTCGGTGTAGAGCGCGGCGTCGGCGCGGGCGAGGATTTGTGCGGCTTCGATGCCGGGTTCTTCGGCCACGGCGACGCCGATGCTGGTGCGCAGGGCGATTCCTGCGACGTCCTCGGATTCGATCTGTTCACGCAATCGATCCGCGGCGCGGAACGCGCCTTCGGCGATCGTTTCGGGTAGCAGCACACCAAACTCGTCGCCGCCGAGGCGCGCCGCAAGGTCGCTTTCTCGCAAGGTGCGTACGCACGCGTTGGCAGTCGCCACGATGGCTCGGTCTCCCGCGGCGTGGCCGAACCGGTCGTTGATCAACTTGAGGCCGTCGAGATCGATCAACACCAAGCCATAGCTACCTCCGCGCCGCCATTGCCGAGCGACTTCCTTGCCAAGCGCGTCGTGAAAAGCTCGCCGATTGGCAATGCCCGTCAGCTCATCCAAACCAGCCAGCGCCCGGAGTCGCTGGATTTCCTTGGTTCGAGACGCCAAGCGATGCAGTAGCGGTTCGAGTCGCTCGTAGCCGCCGAGCACGCTTCTCGCCGCGGCGAGCGCGCGCATGCTCGATTCGGTGTCTTCGGCATCAGCCAGGTCCGTGAGGGCTTGAAGAAGTGTGGGGTCAATCACGAAAAAATTCTCCACTGACAAAACAGGATAGGCGAGCGCGCAGGTTCTCTGCGTCGCGCTTCCCTACTCCTCTCGAACGCTATTGCCGCCATCTTTAGTTTTTTCTCTTCCAGAGCGTCGAAAAATTGACGGTAAGCACACCAAAGCGTCGGAAACATGACGCCCACCCCTTCATCGGACGTTTGGGTCTGTCGATTTAGAAACTTCTACAGGGGATCGAAAAAAAATCTCCGCAACCAGGATCTGGATGATCCGCCAACTCACTCAAGGAAGAGGAAATCGAACATGGCACTCACGATTAACACCAACGTCTCGTCACTTAACGCACAACGAAATCTGGCGCGGACAAGCAACACTCTGGGAACGAGCTTTTCTCGGCTGTCCAGTGGTTTGCGCATCAATCGCGCGGGTGACGACGCGGCCGGTCTCGCCATCAGCGAAAACTTGCAATCGCAGGTTCGAAGTTTGGGCCAGGCCGAACGAAACGCAGCCGACGGCATCAGTCTCCTTCAGGTCGCTGAAGGTGGCATGAACGAGGTCAGCGGCATCGTCAGCCGGATGCGAGAGCTGGCTGTGCAGTCGTCGACGGGCACCATCAGCGACACCGAGCGGGGATTCGCGCAGCAAGAGTTTTCCGCGCTGATGAGCGAAATCGACCGTATCGCCAACGTCACCGAGTTCAATGGCACCGCGCTTCTCGATGGCAGCGCGACCGGTCTTGAGCTTCAGGTGGGTATCGCCGACACCGCCAATGACCGTATCACCGTAGACGTTGCGGATATGACCACCGCGACGCTGGGCACGGGCGGCGGCGGCGCGGCCATCAGCACGCTCGACATCTCCACCCAGGCGGGCGCGCAGGCGGCTCTCGATGTTCTGGACGCCTCCATCGAAGACGTATCCTCCGGCCGAGCGGACATCGGCGCGGCAGAAAACCGGCTCCAGGTCACCATCGCCAACCTCGCGAGCGCGCGGGAAAACCTCTCCGCAGCGAACTCCCGTATTCGGGACGTGGACGTGGCGGCAGAAACCGCCGAGCTCACCAAGAACTCGATTCTTCAACAGGCCGGCGTATCCGTACTCGCCCAGGCCAACCAGGCGCCGCAGCTCGCGCTTTCACTTCTCTAGTAGACAGCCCCGGATCGAGGCGGCCGCCGTAGGTGATTCCTTCACTTACGGCGGCTTCGCCACATAAAAAAAAGAGAGGAACTAAAGAACCACACGACGACGACCGAGGACATGGCTGGAGCGATAGTGCTCCTCCGAGTCGGGATGACTCGGCAACCACTCAAGGAAGAGAACCATGTCATTTTCAGTAGTCACCAACGTCGCGTCACTCAACGCACAACGAAACCTTACCCGAACGCGAGGCATGCTGGACACCAGCATGGGCCGCCTTTCAAGCGGCTTGCGAATCAACAAAGCCGGTGATGACGCAGCCGGCCTCGGCATCAGCGAAAACTTGAAGTCGCAGATTCGCAGCCTTAGCCAAGCAGAACGGAACGCAAACGATGGCATCAGCTTGCTGCAAACCGCCGAAGGCGGCATGAACGAAATCAGCGGAATTCTTTCTCGAATGAGAGAGCTTTCGATGCAGTCGTCCACCGATACGGTGGGAGATACCGAGCGAGGGTTCGTCCAGCTCGAGTTCGCGGCGCTGATGAGCGAAATCGACCGCATCGCCGATGTCACCGAGTTCAATGGCACTGCGCTGCTCGACGGCTCGGCCACGGCGCTGGAATTCCAGGTCGGCATTCACGACACCGCCAACGACCGCATCACCGCGGCCGTCGACGACATGCATACCACGGTCCTCGGCACCAGCGGTGGTGGCGCGGCCATCAGCACGCTCGATATTTCGACGAAGGCCGGCGCGCAGGCGGCTCTCGACATTCTCGACGTCGCCATCGAAGATACCTCCGCGGCGCGAGCCAACATCGGTGCGCAGGAAAACCGTTTGCAGGTCACCATCGCCAACCTTGCTTCGGCAAGGCAAAATCTTTCGGCTGCGAACTCGCGAATCCGAGACACGGACGTCGCGCTCGAATCAGCCGAACTCACCAAGAGCAACATCCTGCTCCAGGCCGGCGTGTCGGTCTTGAGTCAGGCCAACCAGGCGCCCTCGCTCGCGCTTTCCCTCATCGGATAATGAATCGCGGGGGAGAGAACCAGATCAAAACCCTCGGGGTCTCTCCCCCGCATTCTTTCTAAGGAGTCAGTTATCGTGGAACCCATTGCTGCATTTTCCGGTCTCGCCAGCGGAATCGACACCGCTTCGCTCGTCGACGCACTCGTCCGCATTGAACGGCAGCCCATCATTCGACTGGAAACCAAGCAAAACGACCTGAACTCCATTTCGAATCGGTTGAATGAAATCAAGAATCGGCTCGACAGTTTGCAAGGGTTCGCGGAGGGGCTCGACACCCGACCCGACATTCTTTCTTCCGCCGCGAGCTCGAATAATGAGTCGCGTCTCGGAGTCAGCGCCACCGGAGATGCGGCGCTCGGCTCCTACGAAGTCGAAATCACGAGCTTGGCACGGGCCGAGCGTACCTATTCGGACGGAGTATCGGCGCGCGATCAAGACGGTCTGTTTGGTTCCGGAACGCTGAGCATTCAGGTGGGAACCGCAGCCGCAGTAGACATTACCGTCAACGCCACCGATACCCTCGACGATGTTGCAGCCGCCATCAACTCGAGCGACGCCGAAGTCAGCGCAGCGGTGATTTTCGATGGAACCGACTACCGACTTCAGGTGGCCGGACAAAATACAGGTGCGGAAAACGCGATCACGTTTACCGAGACGGGCACCACCCTGGGGCTAGACGACCCAGCCAACGAACTGGTGGCGGCAGCCGATGCTGCGTTCACCATCGATGGTCTGGCAATGACGCGTTCGAACAATCAAATCACCGATGCAGTTGCCGGAGTAACGCTCGACCTGGTTGCCGAAACCGATGTCGGCGAAACCGTGCAGATCAACGTCACGCGCGACACCGAAGGGCTAACGACGTCCGTACAGGAGTTCGTCGACGGGTTCAACAACGTCGTCAACGCCATCAACTCGGAGTTTGCGTTTCTCGGCGCTGCACGGACGGGCGATTCGCTGTCTGGCGATTCTACATTGCGCACCCTTCAATCGCGCCTCGCGAACGCGGTGGTGGATCCGATTACTGGACTTTCCGAGCCGTACAACCGCCTGCAGGCGCTCGGCATTACGCTCACCAACACGGGGACGCTGGAGCTCGACGAAAATGTACTCACCGCCGCCGTCGCCGACGACCCGGACGCGGTGGCTGACTTTTTTGCTGGAGACCAAGCCGCCGGAGTAGTCGGCTTCATGGAGCGGCTGGCGACCGAAATCGACCTTTTCACGCAGACCGGCGATGGGTTGATTTCGACTCGCATCGACGGGATCTCCGACAGCATTTCAGACATCGACGACCGCATTGCGGACATGGAGCTCCGAGTCGAGAAGTTCGAAGAGATTACCCGATCCAAGTTTGCCGCCATGGAGGCGCTGGTCTCCGGTCTCAACGCCCAGGGCGCCCAACTCACAAGCATTTTGGGCGGTGGGCAATAGGCTCGGCGCTCTCGTAACCGAAAACCCAGATAACCCGAGGAACCAAACAGAGGAAAGCATGTCGTTCGCAGCAGCCCAATACCGCAGTACCCGCACCGAAACCGCAAGCCCATTGCAGGTGCTCGTTCAACTCTACGACGGCGCGCTCAAATATCTGCGACGCGGGCGAGTAGCTATCGAATCGGGTGATGTCGGCGCGAAGGGTGAGGCGCTGAGCAAGGCGCACGCGATTGTGAGCGAACTGCAGGCCACGCTCGATGAGAGCCATGCCCCCGAACTATGCGCCCAGCTGTATGCGCTCTACGACTTTGTGCTCCGATCGATTACCCAGGCGAACATCGAACGGAGCAGCGACCCCCTGAACGCCGCCGAAAACGTCTTGGTCGAGCTGCGCAGCGCGTGGGCTCAGATCGCGGGTCAGCGCGGATGAGCGACGCATCCGCATCGAAGGGCGAATCGGCAGAGTTTGTGACGAAACTGTCGGAACTCGAGGAGTGCTGGCTGGAGCCTACGGAAGCCAGCGTCGAAGAACTCCGCGCCCTCCTCGAACGACGCCAATCGATCATCGATGGTCTCGTCAAGCTGAGCCGGGCTTGCCCAGTAGGCCCATCGCTCAAAAAGCGAATTCACGATGTGGTTGCGCGGGACCGAACCCTGGCAAACGAACTTCGTGCTCGGCAATCTCAAATTAAGCAGCAGTTTGCGCGAGCCGCCGACGGTCGAGCGGCAGCACGAGGGTACCGTTCCGGGAATCGAATTCGTCCCGCGTTCAACCGTGTGGCGTAGAATGTGTGGCGCAGAAAACAGCCCTAGCTTGTTTAGCGCCCCGCGGCGTCAAAGAACCCTCACTGCTCTCAAAACCCTGACGCTGAAGGCAATCGGAGCGCGACCTTCGTAGCCACTTTTTCGGCCAATTCCGCGACGCACGTTTCGGCACGAGCCTTGCTCTGAACTTCACCAGCCGCACAGCCGGCCGAAGGAGCAAGAATGGAATCGAGTGTCGACCACGGACCGCCACGACGCGCACACCTCACGCAGCAAGCCCGAGAGAATCTCGCTGAGTATGATCGGACGCTGGGAGAACTCAGGCAGCAGCCGATCGACGCGTCGCGGGTCGATCGCGTGTCGGAGACAGCGTTCGGTGTGGAGCGACTCAAGCATCTCGTGCAAGCGCTCGAAAACCAAGGTCCCCGAAAACGCGCTCGTTCCGCTTCGTCCCCCCGAGAGCTCCTCAAGAACTTGTCGCTTGAAGTTTCGGACGAATCGGGGCGTCGTGGTGTGGATATGGTGATCGAAGGTGGCCAAGCAACATCGGCATGGTTTGATGCGCGGTCGGTAACCGCAACCCTGCGTTGCGTATTCGATCTAGCGCTTCGCGGAGTTCGGAACGAAGGCCGAATCTCCAGTCGAGTTCGCCAAAACCCGGCCACCATAGACTTCGTGATCGGCTTCACTGCTACAGCATCGAATATTGGTGGTGTTCAATACGAAGCGGCTCGTTACTTGGCCGAACAATCTGGGTCGAGGCTCAAAGTTGAACGCGGCCCAGCATGGACCGAAATCGTTGTCTCGGTCCCACAACGACAACGCGAAAGCGCTCAACGAAACACACAGCGTCCGTGGATATTTCCTGCTCCGTCGGTTCCCTAGTGTCGCACCTTTACCGCAGTATCAATGGATTCTGGAACGCCAGATTTTGGGCGGCAGAGGTCTAGGTGCCGAAGCTTTGGCGTGCATATGAGGGTTGGGTTTTTGCGCTCGCGTTGAGCGCGGGTTTTGTACATTCGCCCCGCGCATCGGCGCAGACGCGGTACATGACAGCGGATGCGCGCACTGGATCGGGCGTTTCGCTCGGAACCGGCCAAGGTGGTGCGGTCACTGCGCGACGAACTCCCCTTTTCGTTGATGCTGGGATTCGCACCTGGACCGATGAAACCCCTGATCCGATCTACGGTGCGAGCCTGCGTCTCGAGCTTGACGGTCGTGTGGGCGTTGGCGTGGTTCCTCATGTTGAGCTGAGTAGGTCCATTGGACCATTCGAAATTCGCCCCCGCATCGGCGCACCGCTTTTTTTCGCGCCCTACAGCCTCCTCGGTTTAGAGTTGGGCGCTACTTTGGCGATTCCCCTCGTGCATCGTTTTGCGCTGACGGCCGGCGTATTCGCAGCAGCATTTTTTTGGGGCAGCGACCTCCCCGGGAACTCCGCGCTGACCATGATCAACGCCACGGTGGGCGCGGAGCTCGCTCTATGATGTCGGTCAGAGAGAGGCGGTGGCGACGTGCGAACCTTGTCCTCTGTAGTGTGGCGATGATGGGGCTTGCCATCGCCTCAGCCTGTTCCGACCGCTGCGTCCGCAATAGCGACTGCCGAGGCGGTGCAGAATGTGTCGCCGGGCTATGTTTTTTTCCTGGTGACGACAGCGGGGCAGACGCCGGTGGAGCAGACGCCAACGGAATGGACGCCAACGGAATGGATGCCAGCGGAATGGACGCCGACGCCAGCAGCTCAGACGCGGGTAATCCAGACTCAGGCAGTTCAAATTCAGGCGATGACGCGAGCCGAAGCGATGATGAACCGGATGCTGCGGTGATGGATGCGGCCCTCATGGACGCCGCGAACCTGGACGCGGGTTTGCCCATCGACTCAAGCGTGGACGTGGATGGAGGGGGCACTTCCGATGGCGGCTCCTGATCTCGATGATCCCAAAATCCGCCGATTGGTGGAACGGGTAGACCTCCTTCCCACAATGCCCGCGATTGCGCATGAAATCGCCAGCTTAGTGCACAATCCTCGCACCACGATCGCAGATCTCGTCCGCGTGATGAAGAACGATGGGGCGATCACCGCGCGCATTCTTCGGGTGGTGAACTCACCCTACTTCGGAATTCCCGGCGGAGTTTCCGATCTCGACCGCGCGATCGGTTTTCTAGGGTTTACCGCGCTCTATCAAATCGTGCTCACAGTGTCAGTGTATCAAACGCTTGACGCCGACGCGACAGCCGCGAAGCAGCTATTCGCGCACTCGATGGCCACCGGCGCGTGTGCGCGAAGCATCGCAAAGTTCATTCGATACCCCGAGCCCAACGTATGCTTTACCGCGGGGTTGCTCCACGATCTGGGTCGACTTGTGCTCCTCAACATGGAGCCTGAGCAGTTTGTTGAGTCGGCTGCGTACGCGAGCGAGCGGGGCGTTTCTACCTGCCAAGCGGAAATCGCTCTCGGTTTGCCGTCTCACCAATGGATCGGAGAGCGGCTCGCCACACGGTGGCGTTTCCCTGAGACTCTGTGCGCCGCGGTTGCGCACCACCACGCATCCGAGGACGAAGAACAGCCTGCCATGCCACCTTTTTGTCGCATGGTGGTCGACGTCGTTTCGGTGGCCAACGATGTTTGCTCTGGCGTTGACGATCGCGCTCACGACGACGAAGCGTTTGATATCGACGAATACCATCTCCCCGGGGATGTACTGGAACGCATTGGATGGTCGCCGAGCGTGCACCACGACGAAGTCATTCGCGCCGGGGTAGAAAAAAGCCTCTCGCTCGCATCTGCGCTCGCTCCCTAACGAACACCAGCGCTCGAGAATTCGATCTTTGCGTGGCCTCTGTGGACGCGCTCGGATACCCGTTGTAGGCCGATACGACGGATATGCTTGGGCTGACATACAGCAACGAAGCCGAGATACTGCTCGACGCGCTTTGCGAAGCATTGGTGCGCCGGACGGCGGGTGACGCGCTCACACCGACGTACATCGTAGTTCCAAACCGCGTGATGGAACGCTATCTGTCGTTTGGTATCGCAGCGCGCCTGGGCATCGCGGCAAATATTCGTTTCCATCGACTAGAAGAGTTCATCGGAGCGTGGATTGAAGGGGTACATCCCAAAGTCCGGTTGCTCGACCGCGTGGCACTGGAGGGTTTGGTTGTCGACGCGTTGCACGACGACTCGCTGCTTGCGCACCCAGATCTGGAACCGGTTCGCGCATTTCTCGATCGCGACAGCACAGACCGCGATGGTCTCGGTCACAGCCATGACCCCGTTGGTCACGACCTGCGTTTATTTGATCTAGCGATGCGCGTGGCCCACCACTTCGAGGCATACGCGAACTCCCGACCACACATGCTGGCGCAGTGGAGTCAATCACCTGCTGCGCTGCGCGATGGCGAATCGTGGCAAAGAACGATTTGGCGACATATCCATGATCGCCCGCCGAATCCCTCTCTGGAATCTGAGCCTTCGCACGAACCCCAACATCATCAACGTGGACACGACCAGCAGCGGTACTACCAACACTGGGCGGAGGCGATCGACCAGGTCGTGCGTCACGAGCTTCCCGCGAAGTTCCCGCGCGAAGTCTACATATTCGGGTTTTCCTATTGGGCGCCAGTGTACCACTACGCCATCAGTGCATTGGCGAAGAAGAACGATGTGCATATCTACGCGTTCAACCCTTGCCAAGAATTCTGGGAAGACGTGAACCACGCTGCGTTCGCGACCGCCTCGCAGGAAATAGGCTCATCTGCTCAGCAAGAGGTTGGCGATGCAGATCCGTTGCCGCTCATCCTGTGGAGCCGTCCAGGAGGAGACCAGGTCCTTCAACTCAACGAAGCCACCGGGGCAGATTTCGATTCCCGATTTAGCGATCCCGTTGAGCACGCGAGCCTGCTCAAGCGACTCCAACAAGACATCGTCTGCCGACGTCGCCCTCGAATGAGTTCGGTGCCGGACAGCAGCGTCGCCTTCGCAGGGTGTCCCAGCCTGCATCGTGAGGTGGAATGGGTTGCCGACGAAATTTGGCGCCTGGTTCGCGCGAGCTCTTCTGACGACCCGCTTCGGTTTCACGAAATCGCCGTATTCGTGCCAGAGATGGATTACGCCGTCTACCTCCCGCACATCGCATCGGTATTCGAAGAAGCCCACCGCATTCCCTACAGTATTGAATTTCCGCTCGCGGAAATGAGCTTGGTGGTCGATGCCGCGCTTCGTTTGGTCGAGTTACCGCTCGGCCTCTGCGCGCGCCCTGACCTCGTCGATGTGCTCACTCATCCGTCGATTTGTGGAGCCCGCGAAGATGTAGACCCTGTGCGATGGAAAGAGCTTGTGCATCAACTCGGCGTGTTTCACGGCCTTGACCATTCCGACCACGCGGACACATACATTGATCAAGATATCTTCAACTGGGATCAGGCGATCAAGCGCCTCGTTCTTGGCCAATTCATGACCGGCGAACGGAGCGGCGACGATCGTCTCTTTCGGCATCAAGGTCATGAGTATCTTGTGGAGGAAGCGCCCGGAAACGACGCGGCAAAGCTCGCGTTGACGATTCAATCCCTTCTCGCAGATATACGATTCGCTCGGCATGAGCGGCTCAATTTGAGCGCGTGGGCAGAATTTTTCGCGTCGATATTCCAAGCCTATGTGCGTCCGCAAGATGATCGCGAAACCCGAGAGCTGCGGCGCTGCCAGCACGCGACGCAATCGCTCGTGGAACGCGACGTCGGTGGTCGACCGGTTTCGTATCGGGTCGCTTCAGAGCTGCTCAAACAAGCGATTCGCTCCCTGCGGGGTGCGCGAGGCGAATCGCTTGCCGAAGGCGTCTTTGTTTCGCCGTATTTGCCCATGCGCTCGGTGCGATTTCGAGCAGCTTTCGTCTTGGGGCTTGGCGAAGGTCGGTTTCCTGCGGTGGATCCCGTCGACCCGCTCGATCTCCGAACAGAGAAACGCCAACGTGGGGATCTGAACCACACCGAACGAGATCGCTATACGTTCCTAGAGACCTTGCTCAATACGCGCGATGCCTTGCGGCTGTCTTGGGTTGCGCGTGACCCCGTTACGGGCGATCGCCTGGAGCCGTCGTCGGTGGTTCTTCAGCTCAAGGAAACTCTCGAGGACTACATCGAGGATACCCAAGTTCTCGTGCGCTCCGTGCCGCTACGTCGCTACGACGATTCCGAAACGGCGCTCCCAGAGGCGCTTCAAGAGCGCCGCGCGGCGGAATTGGGGCGAGAGTTTGACGGATCAGGGATGGCTCGTGACGAGGATATTGTGTCACGCATCGATCCGGAGCACCGTCCGCAAGTTCGTGACGCACTCAAGCACATTTCGATTCCTCGCGAAAGCCGGAGCCAAGATAGCCGCGTTGTGCTTTCTGCGAACACTCTGCGATGTTTTTTGGAATGCCCGCTGCAGGGGTGGGCCCGGTCCGTGCTCGGCATCGAGCGCGACGACGAAACGCATCTTCTGGGGGTCGAAGATGAACCTTTTGAAACGCGCCCGCTCGATTCGACGATCTTGCTCCGGGATGCGTTCGTGGAATGTCTTCGCGGCTCGGGAAGCACACGGGATCTGTATCAACAGCGGGTGCTCAGAGCGCAGAGTCGTGGCCTGTGGCCGGCAGGGCCATTGGCTCGCGAGCAACAAGAAAAAGACCTCAAGCTGATCGACCAGTGGCGTCGCATGTTCGATCTCGTGGCGCACGGCACCCCGGAACGCATTCGTTTTGGCGCGGGACAAGGCGTGGGCAGCGCCGATCGCGTGGCCGATTCGGTTGAGCTGGTCATTGCCGACCCGCGACCAGGTCGAGACGGCCAGCGCTTGGAGCTGGAAATCACCGGACGCACCGAACCGTTGGTCGATCGCGCACGCAGCTCGCTTATTTTGGCCGCGAAATCGCCTCAGGAGTCGAGGATGCGCCACCAGATTGAACGGCTTCGGTACGCTCTCCGAGGGTTTGTAGATCACGTGTTGCTGAGTTCGTCCCAAGCGCGCGAAGCAGGGCCGCATCGGGCGCTGGTCATCTATGGCGGCGAGCCTGCGCTCGAAGCGTCTACACATTTTTCTTCACTCGAGCCGCCACGTGCGCAGGCGTGGCTCGCCGCCATCGCGTCCGATCTCCTCAGTAGTCACCATACCTACTTTCTTCCTTGTGAAGCGATGTTCCGGGCGATGCATCGTCAGCCCAGCGTGCAATCTGAGACATTGGCGGAAGAAATCGAAAAGGTGCGTGGTCAGGGAGGTGGAAGTTCGCGGTTTGGCCCGGTTCGAGAAGCGATCATCTATCCCGCGCCAGAACCGACCGCAGCGGCGGCGATAGCTCGCCGGCGATTTGGGCTCTTTTTTGAGCTTTCGGGGCTCGGTCGATGACACGACCGTCGATTCTCGATGAGCTCTCGCTTGATCGACACGGGGTCATCGAAGCCTCCGCAGGCACCGGGAAGACCTATACCCTGGAGCACTTGGTCGTCGAAATCGTGCTCCGCGGGGTTCCGCTGGAGCGGATCTTGGTAGTTACGTTTACAGACAAAGCGACGCAAGAAATGCGCAGGCGCTTGCGCGATACGCTCCATCGCTTGCTGCGCGAGTTCGCCCGCGGGCCCAGCGCGGAGGACGCTCGGGAGATCTGGAACGCGCCCCCGAACGCGAGCGACCTCCTTCGAGATGCGCTGATTTCGTTTGACCGCGCACCGATTCAAACGATCCATGGGTTTTGTCAGAAAATATTAAGCGAGCACGCGTTCGCGAACAGTCGATCGTTTCGTGTCGAGCTCGTAGATTCGAGACGCGCGTTTGGGCGAGCATTGCGAGAAGAAACGAGAGTGCTGCTGGCCGAACGAAGTGTGGCGAGCGCGTTGCTTGAACTCATGATGTCTACCCTTTCGTACGACCGTATGGAAGATGTGCTGTATCGTTGGTTCGTCGAACTCGGTCGCCCCATGCCGCGATGGGACGCCGAAGCGTTTCGCCGCGCCATCGGCGAATGGTCGTCCCCGGAGCACCAGCGCGCGATCGAAAGACTGGGACCACCCGTCGATCCGTCCATCCAAGAAACTCTGCGCCGTCACCTAGGAGCGCTCGGGGATATCGCGAATGCGTTCGGCAAAGACGGCGACGAAGTACGGGCGCTGCTTGCGCTCGAGCGATGGCGCAATGAGAAAATCGGTTCCCGTCGCCTAGACTCGTGGTGCCTGGGGGCGTTTCAAGGAGGAAGTTCAGAAGATGCGGCCAGCGAGCGAAACGCGCTCATACGGCGATTGCAGGACTTTCTGAGTGCACCTTCTCCAATGAGCGTAGCCGTTCAAGAAATCGTGCCCCGAGTTGAACGTCGGCTACGCGCGAGCAAGCGACGATCCGGACAGATCGATTTTGACGACATGCTTCGGGAGACGCATCGCATGCTGACCGGCGGCATGGGTCGTGCCGTTCGCGACGCGCTGCAACAAACCTACCAGTACGGGTTGGTCGACGAATTCCAGGATACTGACGATGTACAATGGGCGATCTTTCGATCAATATTCGTCGATTCTTGCCGAGATAACGTGCTCTACGTCATCGGGGATCCGAAACAAGCCATCTATGGGTTTCGCAACGCGGATTTGTTCACCTACCGTCAAGCCTGCGACGAAATTCTTCACGGCCGCGAACCGCATCTTCTTCGGGACAACTATCGCTCGACCGCGTCTCTGATCGACGCGACCCATCAGATATTTACGAACGGTTTCTTCCAGGCTGATTCAC
Source organism: Myxococcota bacterium (assembly GCA_028284955.1). Classification (GTDB taxonomy): domain Bacteria; phylum Myxococcota_A; class Polyangia; order Polyangiales; family Houyiibacteriaceae; genus JANQQS01. The sequence continues at coordinate 13,030 of JANQQS010000084.1, forward strand.
TGTATCGAGAGAAGGTGCGATGTGGTCGCCCAGGTTTTCGCGCGGTCGATGCATGCGGCCACGACGTTGCACCCGTCGTGCTCCTTCAAGCGGTCGATTCGCGTCCCATTCGCGCAGCCCGGCTTCGAGCCGGACTGGGGAGCTACATCGCAGTAGAAATCAAACGCCTGGTCGACGAACAAGCCCTCCGACTTCAAGAAGGAGATCACGAACGCGCACTCGAGTTTTCCGATATCTACGTGCTGACGCGAACCAACGCAGAAGCGACCGCGATTGGAGCCCAGCTCGAGCGACACGGCATTCCGCATGCGTTCTTTAAGCAGGAAGGGCTATTTGAAACCAGAGAAGCCTCGGACATCGTGGATGTGCTTCGTGCCGTAGCCAACCCATCCAATCATTCCGCGCGCCTCAAAGCATGGCTCACCCCATTTTTCGCGATGCCTCTCCAGGCGCTTGAAGCATGTCGAGACGTCGACGAACACCATCCTCTACTCGCTCGCCTCTATCGCTGGAAAGCGCTCGCCGACGCCCACAACTACACGGTCCTTTTTCGAGCATTGATGGAAGACAGTGGGCTCGTGCGCCGCGCACTTTTTCTTCAGCAAAACGAACGACTGCTGACGAACTACCACCACGTTTTAGAAATTCTTTTGGCCCAGTCTCATGGGCGGCGGTGCGACGTCGACACGTTGATTGAGCTGCTCGAAGCGTTTCGTGCAAAACGCGCGCTGCCTCCCGGAGAACAAGGGGACCTGCAGCGCCTCCCCAGCGAACAGAATGCGGTGCAGATGCTCACCATGCACAAAGCCAAAGGCCTCGAGGCGGCGGTTGTGTTCGTAGCCGGCGGGTTCGGCCTGGCGCCGACCCAGCCGCACGAACCTCGAGTATGCCATCCGCAGGGAGTACGCGAAGCGTGGCATGGTTCGCTTCCTTTGGATATCGAAAAACGAGTCAGGGAGGAGCAGCGAAGCGAAGATGAGCGCCTCCTCTACGTGACCCTTACGCGAGCCCAAGCGAGGCTCTACCTTCCGTATTTCGGTCCTGCGCCTTCTGGGTCCCATGAGTCTCTTGCGGCGAAGCCGCATCGCTACAAACGACTAAACGGTCCCTACCGCATCGTCGATCAGGCTTTGAGAACCATTGTTGCGCGGGAACCGAATGCAAAGTCGGAATCGAATGAGCGCAGCCTGTTTGAATATCGCGCTTTTGATATCGGGAGCCGGCCTGCTGCGGCTGAACGAATCTCCGAGCCGAAGCGCAACTTCATACCCGATCGCCCGTCTGTCGATCATGCTTCCGAGTTCACCGCATTGCGTCATCGCCACGCAGGATGGACGTTGACATCGTATACAAGACTCAAATCACAAGCCGACGCTCAAGGAGACGTCGCGTCTGAGAAAGAAGAGTTTTTTTCTGAAACGTATGCAGAGCCGAATGAGTCTTCCGAGGAACTCCCGGGAGGCGCAGCAATGGGCATCTTTTTGCATGAGTTGCTGGAGCGTGTCGATTTTCTGAAGCTCCGGCGGTGCGCCTCGGTCGACGCATGGGTCGCCGACCCCGTGGTTGCTAAGTTGGCTCGAGAGTGTGGTTCGCGAGCAGGAATTGCCTCGAGGTTTTGGGATGCGGCGACCGCGCTGACCTTTCGCTGCCTCAAGCGGCCTGTTGCCCTGGAATCGCTCACGCTTTCGAATGGCTTGTGCGCGGTCCAAAACAGCGTTGCGGAAATGAGTTTCCATTTTCCTATTCCAGAACCGGAGCACCCTGTGCTGGCGGAACGAAGGCACGCGCGAGGGCCCGAGCCAGCGTTTCGCATCGTTCGTGGCGCGATTCAAGGAGTGATCGACCTTGTGTTCACGCATTGCGAACGAACGTTCGTCGTAGATTGGAAAAGCGATCGCCTGGATAACTATTCGCGTTCAACCCTCCAGCGCCATGCATCGGAGCACTACGAACTGCAAAAACGTCTTTATACGCTCGCTGCGATACGGATGATGAACGTTCGAGACAAGACGGATCATGAACAACGTTTCGGAGGCCTGATCTTCGCATTTTTGCGGGGTCTCGGCGCGCTCGACGGCCATGAAGACGGGCTTCTTCTCGCCAAGCCGAGTTGGGAAGAAATTTCCGCTTGGGAGGAAGAGCTCAGAACCAGCAACGAGCCGTTCGGTTATCCGTTGTTTCGGAGGAAATATGGACTCCAGACGGTGTGAATCATCTACCCGCGAAGCACTGTCTCGCGAAGCACTGTCTCGCGAAGCACTGTCCCGTGAAGCACTGTCCCGTGAATTGGTGGAGCGGGCTTCCGAGCTCGATCTCGAACCTCCGCATCTATTCCTTGGGTGGTCGATCGCATCGATGGCGACCGATCTCTCGAGTGACGAACGTCAGGCGTTGGTGCACCTCATCTGGGCTTCTCTCGCCGCCTACGTCCAGGGCTCGACTCACTTGCCGTTTCATGCGGCCGGAAAGGCGCACTTGGAACATGTGCTGGCCCATCTCGGTGTGTCCGATGCGCAAGCTCAGGCTGTTCAGGCATTGGTTCGTCGGTTGCAAAAGTGCCCCGTACTTGAGCCAGTGATCGGGTCGCCGGAGGGTTATCAGCCTTTCGTATGGGACGCGGGGGGACTCTACCATCAACGCATGTGGGCGATGGAGCGTCGGGTTTCCTGCCGATTGCTCGAACGCCTCGATCGCAAACCGGTTGGGCCAACGACCGACAGCGTGCTTCGGGATGTCGCCGCCTCTCCTCCGACCAGCCGCGGTCGAAAAATGCGCATGTCTTCGGAGCAAAAAAAGGCGATTGCGGCAGCGATTGTCCAACCTTTGACGCTGATTGCGGGCGAGCCAGGGACCGGAAAAACTTCTGTCGTCGTGTCATTGCTCCGCGCGATCGCTCGACTCGGCCACATTTCGCTGGACGCGATTGCGCTCGCTGCGCCGACCGGCCGCGCCGCTGACCGCATGCGGCAATCGGTCGACCACGCGCTTCGACATCTTGAATCCCCGGCATTTGCGGACGCGGACCTCATCAAAAGGCCACCCATGAGCCAAACGTTGCATCGGTTGCTGGAGTTTTCGCCGCGCTCGCAACGCTTTCGTCGCAACGAAGACAACCCCATCGACCAGCGATTTGTCATCGTCGATGAAGGATCGATGATCGATATCTCGCTCATGGACGCATTGCTGCGCGCACTCCCCCACGACGCGCAGCTCGTGATACTGGGAGACGCTCACCAGCTTCCCTCGGTCGACGCGGGTGCCGTGTTTCGAGATCTCTGCGCGCGAGCGCGCACGGTGGTGGTGCGGCTCACCAAGAACTACCGCATGAATCCAGACGACCCGAATGGGCAAGCGATCCTCGGAGCCGCGCGCGCGGTACACACCGGCCGCGACGATATGTTCGGAGACGCGGAACCATTGCCAGCCAACATGTGCACCGACGCGAACAAGATCCGCTTCGAAGGGTTTGAGTTGCTGGCTTCCGAGCCGAGGAGTCGAATGCGCTACTGGAGCATCTACTACACCCGACGCATTCGCCAGGCCTCGTACGGCGAGACGATACACGAGCGTACGTTTCATTTTCGCGACGGATCGTGCGCGCATCTAGGCGACTTGGAATCTCTTTTTCGACGGCTGAGTGGATCCCAAATACTCACCCTGACTCGCTCTGGACCAAGCGGAACGCACGCCATCAACGAGCTATTTCACAAACGTGTGATACGTGAGCGAAATTTGCCATCGACCGAATTCGCTCCTGGGGAACCAGTGATGGTGCAGCGCAACGACTACGCACGGGGGCTCTTTAACGGAGACCAGGGGATTGTGCTTTCGGTGGCAAACGAAGAGCATGAGCCTCGCCTCGCGTGTGTATTTCGGCGAGGCGCGAGTTTCGTTGCGTTTCCGATCGAAGCAATTCGACGCAGCATCGAGCTCTCTTACGCGATTACGGTGCACAAGGCGCAAGGCTCAGAATTCGACCACATTACCTTGGCTTTGCCGAAGGAACGCATTCCATTGCTCACCCGAGAACTGATCTATACCGCGATTACCCGCAGTCGATCTTCAGCCGTGATTCTCGGCCGACCCAAGGTGTTTGCGGCTGGCGTGCGCCACGGCATCGAACGCTTCAGCAGTCTCGGCCGGTGGCTTGAGCAGTGATCGCGGTTCTATTTCTAATCGTCGTTGCCAACATAGATGTATAAACCCGGCGATTGTTCCGGCGAGCCCTGTTTCGCTGGCGAGCCCTGTTTCGCTGGCGAGTCCTGTTTTTCCGGTAGACTTTGTTCTGGAGAAGGCTCGTGCGCGATCTCTTCGGCAACCAGATCGCTGCGTTCGAGCAAAGGGTCGCGTTTGAGCGCCTCTTCGTCGTTGATTGCCCCTTCGTTCTCCAGCGCCTCCTCGGGTTCGAGCGCTAGCGGGCGGGCGCCATGCGGTTCGGGGGGAAGCGATGGTGCCAATGCGCCGAGGTCCGCGAGCATGTCGCGTCGTTCTTCTTCGCTCAGCGCGCCTGGCACTGAAACCGAATCCTCAGCTATGGCCTTCACGGGGTTTGCGCTCGCTGTTGTTGATGTCATGGAAGCGCGCGGGATGAAGCCCGCCTCCGAGGGTACGGGCGGTGGTTGAGGCGCGGTCCCAAAAGCAACAACGCTCGAGTCGCCGATGGGGGCGATTTGCTCCTCGTCCGTGATGAGGTCGTCTTCCTCGATGATCACCGCAGGAATGCTTTTCTGTGAGGCCCCGCCGGCTGGTGCGGGATCTGCCTCGTCGAGAGAAAAGGGAGGCGGAGTCGTGGTGCGCGAGTGAGCCGACGCTTCGTCTGACGAAACTCCGTTCCGAGCAGTCTCGTGTTCGGCAACCTCTGATGCGGGAGGTATTGCGGTCGGAATGAGGTCCTGTTCCAATGCCGGATCCGTCGAAGCCTCCCAAGGATTGACGACGGCGGATTCAACTCGTTCGTGACTCTCCGAGTTTTGGCTATCTTGCACGGGGTTTGGCGGCGTTTCGTCTGCTTCGTGGAGCCCGAGTTCCATTTCGCCGTCAGTCGACGTGCCCGTGTTGACTTCACCCAGTGGCGCCGCGGGTGCGCTCGGCGGCGGGGGGAACGCTGCGGGGGTTAGCCTTCTGATGGGTTCGCTGTTGCTTCTCGATCGAGGCGGTTTTGATGCCGGAATTTCTGGTACAGTGGGCGCCTCGCGCCGTGGAGCTGGCGCAGGAAAAGAGGTCCGGGCGTTTTCCTTGAGTGCAGGCGCTAGCGTTTGTACATACTCAGCGAGCGGCTGCTGCGTGGTCGGGATACGGTTTCGTCGCGCGAAATCCTCGACTTGCAGCCGAAGCTCCCGTGCGCTTTGGGTGCGGCGCTCGGGTTCGCGGTGCAGTGCACTCATGACGATGCGCTCCAGGTCGTCTGGATACTCTTCACGTCGCGTGGACGGTGCGCGCACCGTGCGCGTGGCTACTTTGTCGAGAGTGAGGGGCCCTTCGCCTTCGGAAAGGCGCTGCCCGGTGGTCAACTCATAGAGCAAGATGCCCAAACTGAACACGTCTGCGCGTTGATCCACGGTGCGGCTCGCTTCCACATGCTCCGGTGCCAAATAGCTGATTCGCCCACCCGGAGCGGAATCTCGCAGCTCCTGATTGGCCTGTGCGACGGCTCCGAAGTCGGTCAAGACGACGCGACCATCGGGATGCACGAGCATATTGTCGGGTGCCAGGTCGCCGAAGATAAGGCCTAGCGGGGTGCCCGACGCGTCTTGTTTCGCGTGAATGTGTTCGATGGCTCGACACATTTGAGTCGCCACGCACATGCCAATTTTCCAAGGCGTGAGTCGTCCGAGATCGCGCTCCGCTTTTCGTAGCTGAGCGAGGTTCGGTCCCTCGATGTAATCCATGACGAGGTACCAGTCGCCTTCTTCGCTCAGCCAAAGGTCGTGCACCGACGCAATATTCGGGTGGCACATGCTCCCCTGGTAATTTGCCTCGGCCTGAAAATGAGCGAGCGTGCGAGGCGATTCGGCGTATTCTCGCATAAGCCGCTTCACCACCACGGGGCGCTGAAAACCGCCATCCCCTCGCTGCACAGCAGCGAAAATCTCTGACGTTCGACCGCTTGCAACTCGTCGGCGCAGTTGATACCGCGGAGATAACGTCGTCATAACCCCCACGACGAAGTCTACCAGCTAACGTGCCACGCTTGGTAGCTTTCGCTTGCCGAAAAAGGAACGTTCCGATGTCGCTCATCTCCTCGATTACGTCCGATGTACTGAATGGTCCTACGAATCGGATTCGCGAAGCGTGGGACATGCTGAAGAGGGTGCCTGGCGGTCGAATCGCGTTTAGCAAACTGATGTCGCGTATCGTTCCCTACACTGGCTCCATTGCGCCCATGGTGATCGAGCTTCAGCGCGGCCGTGCGCGCGTACGCATGGAAGACCGCTATCGATTTCGGAACCACCTGAACAGCCTGCATGCTGTCGCGCTGGTCAACCTCGCGGAGTTCACCGGCAATCTGGCGCTGGTCTATTCGCTTCCCGATAGCGCTCGATTTATCGTCAAAGGTCTATCCATTGACTACCTGAAGAAGGCGCGGGGCCCGATCCTCGCGGAATGCGTCATCCCCGAATCTGCGACAAACGCGATCGCTTCGACGAAGGAGCGTTCCGAGCACAAGATTGTGGTTCGCCTCACCGATCAATCGGGTGACGAAGTGGCCCGCGCGGAGCTGCAGAGCCTTGTCGGGCCCAAGCGGTAGCCTCGCGTGAAATCTCGCCGGGCATGAGCCCAGGCGATGGTTCGATGTACTTCCGAGGTACGCGGGCAGAGATCCGCGTACACGTGGTGTACGACCCCTAGGGGATTTACCCCACAGTGGCCAAGAACCCCCACATGTGGGGGCCTTGGCAGCCACATTGAACACTCAATTGTGACTGGTTTCACGGGACGGGGAAACGATCCCCAAACGAGTATGGTTTTTGCACCCCACTTTCACCCGAAAGGGTAGAGGATGTTCCGAAGTGTTGTTTCGGCCTGTCTGATGCTGGGAGTGCTTGCCTGCGATGGCTCGATCAACGGAGACGACGGGAGCTCGGGCGACGGGACCGGAGACGGATCCGGTTCAGGCCCCGTGGAAGCTCGCGCCACCCGACGGCTGAGCGCAGAGCAGTTCCATCGATCGCTGACCGCCGCGACCGGTCAAGAATGGAGCGACTACGAGCGGTTCGCCGCAGCGCTCGGGCGCCCCGATTTCGCCACCGTGAACCAGGAGAGCCGGGACATCTCGGTGACGTTCGACAAACTGGTCCACGATGCCGCTCGGGTCACTTGCCGCGACGCGGTGCAGGCTGATGTCGACAGCGCCACGGACGTGATTTTGCGCCACGCGACACTCGAAGACCGCGAGCCCGCCAAGCTCGAAGAAAACCTGAGCTATTTGCACTTGCGATTTCTTACTGCAGAGGTCGCATCCGGTGACGAGCGGCTTCGTCCGTGGATGGACTTGCTGGGCGCGCCGTTCAAGAACGACAAGCCTCCCTACAACGAGATGAAAAATCGCTGGACGGCGGTGTGCGTAGGTCTCGCGACGCATCCGGATTTTCTGACGTACTGAAGGATGAGCATGAAAAAGATGCGAAAAAATCGATCCGCGTATCGGTGTAGCCGGCGAACGTTGCTTCGCGGCGCGATTGGCGGTGGCGCTTTGCTCAGCCTTTGGCCCTCGGGACTGCACGCGGTGACCGCGCCGGAGCGGCGATTCGTGGGGCTTTACTTCAACGGCGGCTGGGACGTACTGCTGGGCCCAGACGCACGAGACCCTGCGAAAACATATAGTCGCATCGAGCTCAACACGGATCGTCTGCCGGCGAACCCATTCGATTTTCGTGACCCGATCCCCGTGACGATCGGCGGAACCGAAGTCTTGTGGGGCGCGGCAATGAGCAACCTCGCGCGCCATGCCGATGTGACGACGCTCTTTCGCGGGGTGAACATGAACACGGTGGCGCATGCTGCGGGGCGCGCCTACGTGAACACGTTCCTTCGGCCCGCAGGCGATGTCGCCCGCGGCGATTCATTTGCCACCCGGATGGCGGCAGGATCGGGAGGGTCGCAGATTCTTCCCAACGTCGCGATCACCACACGGACCTACAACGTGTCGTTTGCTCCCGAAGTTAGCGGGATTCGACTCGGCTCGGCGAACCAAGTGGCATCTCTCCTCGAACCACGGGGCGCTCTTCTCGACGATACGACCGCCGCATTGTTGAGGACTGCGCAAGACGACCTCGACGGTTGCTTGCGTACGCGTTCGGCGGTTGCGGAAAGCCAGTTTCAAACCTCACGGAATCGTATGAGGATGGCTCTCGAACAAAACTTGGCCGATCGATTCAACTTTGACGGCAGCGATGTAGCGACGCGTTACGGCATTACGGATCCCCGTGCGGGAAGTGACCCTGCGGTGATCGCGGCGACGGTTCACACGTTACTCGATACCGGCCTTTCTCGTGCGGTCACCGCGCAAATCCAAGGCGGGCTTGACACCCATTTCGGAAACTGGGCTGAGGACCAACCTACGCGGCTCAAAGCCGGGTTTGACGCGATGGCCGTTCTGCTTGACGACTTGAAGAGAACAGATCCAGGGCTCAAACGCACTACGGTGGTTGCCTACTCGGAGTTTGCGCGAACTCCTCATATCAACGGCCGCGGGGGGCGCGACCATCACTTTGCGGGGTCGGTGTTGGTATTCGGCGGCGGTCTTCGACCGGGCGTGATTGGCGCGACGATCGAAGACACCCTCGGCATTCAGGGAGTCGATGTGGAAACCGGGCTGCCTCAAGAGGGCGGCCACGTTCTGATGCCCGAAGATATTGGCGCGACGCTCGCGGCCGCGGCCGGCGCGGATGCATCACCGTTTCGTGTCGCTCCGCTCTCTGCGTGGATTCAGGGAGGTGCGGCGTGAGTAAAGCTCTCCATGCCTTCGTAGGGGTCGCGATCGCTATTGCATCGGGCGCGCTATTTGGTGATGTGGCTCGAGCTGAAGACGAGACGCTTCAATGCGTGGCGCGCGATAGTTCTCGCGCTGCCATCTTGCGTCGCTTGAGGCAGCTAAGCCTCGACCTGCAAGGCCGCGCTCCGACGATCGAAGAAGTCCAGCGGGTGCTCGACGCATCCGACTTGGAACTTGGGCTCGAGGATGAATTTGAGCGCATGCTCGCGTCGGAAGAATACCTCCGTACCATGCGCGGACATCACCGCAGTTTGCTCTGGGGAAACCTGGATACAGTCGACCTCGTCGCTGCACAGCGAACGATCGTGCAGCTTCGAGGAACGGAGCATTGGAGCGTGCGATTCGGCGACGGGCTTCATCGCGGGAAGCGCGATTTGCGATGCTTGGACCAAGAGCAAAGGGATTTCGACGCGGACGGTCGTCCTATTCCCATTCGCACATTTAGGGAGGCAGAGTGCCGTTTTGATAGGCAACCCGATGAAATGGGGACTTGCTATCAGGAGGGCTGGGTTCGGGTGAACCCCTATTGGGCGCCGGATACGGAGATCAAGGTATGCGCGTTTGATGCGCAACCGAACCAAGGTTGCGATCCAAACACCAACGACCGAAGATGCGGATGCGGTTCAGACCTTCGCCATTGCACAAGCGCAGTTTCTGACGCCATGATCAAGACTGCGCTCATCGAAGAACCGCTTCGGATTCTGGACTCGGCCATTCGAGACGGACGTTCGTACCTCGACGTGTTGACTGACCGCGCCACGGTGCTGAATGGGCCAGCCGCGCATTTCTACAAGTATCTTACCGACCACGGCGGGGTCCGAGATCAGGACCGGGTCGCGGTCGCGGCAGACATGGAATCGATACCCGATTTGAGCTTCCAAGCTGAAGACGAATGGGTTCCCGCCATGCGCGGACCAAGCCATGCTGGTCCCTTCACAACGTTCGCGTACATGATGCGATTCAACACCAACCGCGCGCGGGCCAGTCGATTTTTCACCGCGTTCTACTGTTCGCCATTCATCCCGTCCGAAGGCGGCGTTCCCGCAGAGGAAGCGGAGCCCAACCCGAATCTCCGAGAACGCGATGGATGCGCGAGTTGCCACACCGTGCTCGAACCCGCCGCGGCCCACTGGGCCCGTTGGAGAACGGGAACCGACTATGGGTTCTTCGGCAACACGATGAGCTTTCAGCAACCGCGCCAAGAATGTTTTTGTGGGCCAGGCACAGACGAAGCGCAGTGCTCAAACTTCTGCAACGAATACTACGTGACCGCGGACAATTCGCACGAAGACGAATACCAGCAATTTGGCGCTCGGCCTCTAGCTCGCGCTTGGCTTGAAGACTCCGACTGGAAAGCGGTTGACGATGGACCCAAAGCATTGATGGACAATGACGCGGAGCGTTTGCAGGTCGCGGAATGTGTCATCAAAAATCTCGCCCAGCATCTCTACGGGCGCCCGATTCAAGAGGGAGAGCAACGCTGGCTGCGCGAAACCGCAGCAGCCTTTGCAAACGAGGGCTACAATTTCACCAGCCTAGTTCGCCGCCTGGTGAACGAGCCTACCCGCTATTTGACAGTAGCTCAGTAGCTAGTCTAGAGCAATGGCCTTTTGACCTGATCGCGGCTTACCTCCTCGCTCTCTCCCTGCGAAAGGCTCGGAGCCTTCCTCAGTCGTTCGCTGTGGGGGCGCTCGCGCTCAGACCAAAATTCCA
>JANQQS010000093.1 GCA_028284955.1 Myxococcota bacterium
TCTGCATCCGCTCCTGATGTTCGGGTTGAGGGCCAAGACGGGGCGTGACCCTCAACCCAAACATCAGGAGCTCTACGATGAAGTTTCATGCCCTCGAGCGTTCTCTTCAAGCCATCCGACACCTGAGGCCAATTGTCGCGACGGTCAGTCGATACGACCCAAGTCTCGCGAATCAACTACGCACTGCTGCTTCCTCGATCGCCCTCAATCTTTCCGAAGCCAATGGGCGTACCGGGCGAGACCGTACGCATCTATTCAGAGTCGCTCTTGGAAGCGCCAAGGAAAGTCATACCGCGGTGTCGCTCGCGGTCGCCTGGGGCTACCTCCAGGAAGACGAGGCAAAGTCCGTATTGGAGCATCTCGACGCTCTGTGGCCATGACGTGGCGCCTCGCCGGTCGGTAGCAAAGTCCGCCTGCGGAAAGGCTCCGAAGGCTTTTCCGCCCCAAACAAAAGGAACCCAATATGACCCGCAGCCCCCGGACCCGAAACACCGCCAGCCACCCCGCGACCAAAGCCCCTCCCGACCCCAAACCCGCCGCCTCTCCAGATCCAGACCCCGACCCCGATGCCCCTCCCGATCCCGATCCTCACCCCGTTCCCACTGCGAGTAAGAGGCTCACGATCAACGCAAGCAGGCACTGCTTGACCTATCTAGTCTGAACGAACTGCCGTCACCTGCGGTAGGCTTATACGCGATTTCGCTGCTCGATCAGTCGTTGTCTCCTGCGGCGCGCTGCGGTGCTTCTAGATCGAGCACGCTGAGAAACGTCGACTTGAGTTCGTCGGTGACGCGACGCAAGGCTGTGTGGGCTGCGACCACGGAGTCGCCGCTGAGCGCTTCTACGAGCGACGGTCCGATTTGCTCCGCGGCTGTGATCGAAGCTTCGATATCTGACTCCATTTGGTCGCTGAGATCGCTCGCCCCCATGTCCCGCAGCAAATCGTCGAACCCTAGATTTTGGGCGTCCTGCGAATCGGTGTTCTGAGCCTCGGAGTTGGGGGCGCCACCGAGGAAGAGCTGCTGGAACGCTCGGATGTTTTCCACCACGTGGCTGGCTGAGCGATTGGCAAAACGCGATTCCCGTGAGTCGGGGCAGGTTTCTCCATCACACATGCTGATTCCCGAGGGTTCCCCGAGTTTCATGTCTTTGGTTTCGCGGTCGAGATAGAACATCGCGTTCGAGATGGCGTTGAGCGCTTCCTGCGCGCTTCCGTATACGGCGCCTGAGCGCGCTGGATCGGTGAGCTCGATCAAGAAACCTTCTTGGCCTCCTTCTGGGTCGCCTCGCCAGCGCGAAACCAACTCTTCTGCGCTCCCTTTTACCAACGTCGCGAGTGAATGGGCGTGGCGCGCGCGACGCTGCTCGATGTCCTGGTCGCTCAACCGCTCCCACGATCCGTCGGCATTGATAGCCGCCACCGGGGAACAGCGATTTTCTGAGTCGTCAACGAAGAGTAGATATTCGATGGCGCCGAGACCTCGCAGATTGATTCCGTCGCCCGCGAGCTCGGAGGGCGAATCGTAGTTTTCGCCGACCGTGCGCTGATCGATCGAACAAAGGTTGAGCGCGGGCCACGCGTAAATGTCATCGCGAAAATCCTCACCGCCCGCCGACAAATCTGCAGCCGCGGCCGGCCCCAGCTGCATCAACTCGGCGCGCTGCCAAAGATCGATCGCTCGGCTCCACGCGTCTTGCGCGGCGCGACGCGTATCGACGCTTGGTGCAGCGGCGTAGGCATCGAGATCACTCACCAGGGAATCCGCACGCGACGCGAACTCCTCATACACTGGAAGTACGACATTCTCGCCAAGGCTGCGTACGACATCAGCTCGAAGCGACGCCGACTCGGCGGTCGCCCCAGACTCCATGGTCGTACTTTCGTCCATGGAGCCTTCGCTGTCTGAACAACCGAGGCTAAAAAGCAAACCCAAGCCACATGTGAAATGCACCATCCGGAGCATGCGCTGCACCTTTCCTCTTTGTTTCGCCGCTGTTCTTGTTCTGCGGCTTGCGACTTCGATCGTAGTCTCAGTTCGGGGTTACCAGTCCGCGACATCCTGCTCGGCGAATCCGTAGGCGGCTTGTATCGCATCCTGGGCCGTAATGAGCGCGCGCTGATATGCCGCAAAACCATCCTCCGGGCAAAGCACTGGCGCGTCGCCGATCAGGTCATGCAAACCTGCGAAATCGTGCTCGGGTGTATTGAACGGAGAGCGCGGATTGAACTGGAACGCAAGGGCGAAACCCTTCAGTTCGCTCCAATGCTTGGCGTGATCGGTAAAGTCGTAGTCGTCGGTGCCGCAATCCGCCATGTCGGCGATCACGTCGTTGACGTAGTGCACCGCGGTGGCAGCAAGCGCTTGCTCCCAGGTCGACACAGCAATGTCGCGCTGCTCACGAAGCGCGTCGAGCTCCTCGTCCGACAAAGGTCCCGTCGCGTTCGCTAAAATCGTCCGGCCGCGCAAGAAGGCTTCAAACGCCGCGTTGGTGAAATCCGTTCCGGTAGTCGACCCGGCGTCGCGTTTTGCGGCATTGACCGACGCGGCAAAGTTGTATTCCGAAAATACGTCGATGCAGGCATCTCCATCAAAATCCTGGTAGCCCCCCGCATAGTCGTCTCGTCGGTCGTCACCGCTGCCGCGAATCTCGTCGTCGGTATACGCGCCGTAGTTGATCGCGGCACCAAAGTAGCCGAACCCTTCGTCCCAAGCGTGCTCCACCGTGGTGTCGGGCGCGCCGTCTTCGCGAGGCATGGTGTGATCGGCGAGCAATCCTTTTTCCGGCGTGTCGACGTCATCATCCAGGTAGTCGTCGGTGCCTTGGCTAAAGTGAATCGACGCCAGCAGGAACTTCTCTACGAGCTGAACCAAGTCGAGCCCAGTAGGGGTGACGTAAAGAGGCAGGTCGTTGCCGTCGATATCCTGAACGCAATCATCTACGTTCAGCACGCAAGCGCGCACTTGCTCTTCAAACGTCGCAAAGAATGCATCGATCAGCTCGACCGGTGTCTGAACGGAGCTCGATGCCAACCCCTCCGTCGACGCCCATCCTTCAAACTCGGGGGATGCTGACTCTGTATCATCACCGTCCCAATCCCGGTGATCGGTCGCGTCATCTTCGCCGGCAACCTTGCCGATAAGATTCGCGGCGCTGACATCTTCGTAGGTGGCTTGGCACAGCTGGTCGGGATCGTCGACAAGCAATGGAAGCTCACGCGCCCCCAAATCTGCGGCGCCATCACGAAAAAATCCATTGAGACGAGCGATCACTTCGCCCGGCTCGTCCACCGCCGTAGGCTCGAGGCTCCCGCTCTGCGCGTCGAGCGAAATCTTCTTCATCTCGTCTACAAGTCCCCGAATCAGAACAGACCGCGTAGTTTGCCCGCGGTAGTTCACGCTGCTTTCTCCAGGGGTGAAACGGCTTTCAAAAACGTATTCGTCTGGCTTCGTGATGGAAACGCTGCCGTCGGTCGATCCATCTCCCGGCACCATGGAATCGGTGTCGGTCGCGGCGTCCATCGACAGGGATGTGTCGTCGTCACCGCACGCCACCAGACCAACACAACTAAGACAACAAAAACAGAGTGTTACTCGATTCACCGGGACCTCATAGCTCAGATGAAATTGAAAACGATTTTCTATATCGAAAGCTTCGCTGTTCCTATCACCCGACAACGAGACGCGCAATCCAAATTTGGGCACAACACACGCACCACCGAAGAGCCGCCCAGAACGAATTCCAAAAGCCCGACGATCGAAGGAGGAAGGGTGAGCACGAAAGCTGGCGGGCCACGAGGGTCAACAAAAGGTCGGGTTGATGAACCACGCGTTTCGGTTGTAAGGAATCCCTCGATGCAGCATTGGGCTAGCGACGTAGGTCTCCAGTGGCTCGTTCGAGTGCGATGGATTGCAGCTCTGCTCGGGCTGGCGATGATCACGGCCGCCTACGCTACGAATACACTTCGTACTACTCCGGTCATTCCGCTCGGCCTCATCGCGATCATGCTCGGCACGAACGCTTGGTTTTCGCGCCACCCGGGGAACACGCGCGCTGGCGGAGGGCTCGTCTGGATTACCGTAGCCGACACGATCACCCTCACCGGGTTGCTCGCGACAACTGGAGGCGCCGCAAACCCGTTTAGCGTTCTGTACATCGTAGAAATCGCCCTCGCCGCGGTGGTGCTCAGCAGTCGATGGACCTGGCTCATGGTCGGCCTTTCCGTAGGCTGCTTTGCCGCGCTCTTTTTTGTCGGAGACCCGCAATCGGACATGGCGCATCACGCGCCCGGCGCGATGAGCGCGCAGGGGCAGTTCAGCCTTCATCTCTATGGCATGCTCGCCGCGTTTACCTTGGCGGCCATCGCCGTGGCGTACTTGGTCCACCGCGTGTCCGGCGCGCTGCAGCAGCGCGAGCAAGAGCTGGCCAGCGCTCGAGAACAAGCCGCCCGCAGCGAACGAACTGCCGCGCTGACCACGCTCGCAGCAGGCGCCGCCCACGAACTGGCCACGCCGCTCGGAACGATCGCGGTCATCGCGGGAGAGCTAAAACGGGCGGCTCAAAAAGCTCCGCTCGCGGACGCGCTGCGCGACGATATCGACCTCATTCAGGCCGAAGTCACGCGATGCCGCCGCATTCTCGATGACCTGAGTGTGCAAGCAGAAGGAGGCGCACTGGACGCGCGCAATGCCGTCGACGCGCGCGATCTTCTCGACGACGTGCTTGGCGCACTGCCGGCAGACCGAGCGACCCGAGTCACCGTCCATGCGCCGCCCGACCCCACTCCCGTACGCGTGCCTCGCGCAATATTCATCCGGATTCTCGCCAACCTCGTGAACAACGCGTTTGACGCATCTGGGCCCGACGATTCGGTAGAACTTGCGGCCCGCCGAGAAGGCCACACAATCGAATTCTACATACGCGATCAAGGACATGGGATGCCCGAAGATTTGCTTGCGCGCGCAGCGGACCCCTTCTTCACCACCAAACCTGCGGGGCAAGGCCTGGGCTTAGGCTTGTTTTTGGCGCAGTCAGTCGCGCAGAGACTCGGCGGGCGGCTCCGTCTCGAATCCGCTGACGAACACGGTACCACTGCGTTTGTCGAGGTGCCCGCGAGGCCGGACGTGCCCTCAACTTCGAAGGCACCCGTTTTGCTGGAGGCGCCAGCGTGATCAGTCCGCGGTCTATCCTCGTCGTCGACGACGACGACGTATTTCGCGAGCGTCTGGTTCGCGCATTCGCCGACCGAGGATACAATGCGCGCGGCGCCAATTCAGCGAGCGAGGCCGTAGCCGTCGCCACGGAAACGTCGCCGCGATTCGCGGTGGTCGATTTACGCATGCCAGATCGATCCGGCCTATCGCTGATCAAAGACCTCAAGGAGTTGGATGCGTCAACCAGCATCGTTGTGCTCACCGGCTACGGCAGCATCGCGACGGCGCTTGAAGCCGTGCGACTGGGCGCGACAAACTACCTCACCAAACCCGCCACCGTAGACGATATCGAAGCATCACTAACCGCATCCGACCTGCCCAGCGAATCAGACCTTCCGCCGATTCATGTGCCCTCCCTCGCCCGGGTGGAATGGGAGCATATCGAGCGGGTTCTGCGTCAATGCGATGGAAACATTACCCAAGCCGCAAAACTGCTCGGTATTCATCGCCGCTCGCTGCAGCGAAAGCTGTCAAAATACCCCTCTACGCGCTGACGGCTACAGCGCCGCGCGCACCCCGAGCGAACCCGAAAAGTCAAACTCGCGTTCTCGGGTCACCGGCACGTCTACGTTGGCATAGACAGACCAAACGCTCGAAGCCGCGACCCAAACCCCCGGGCTTAGCGCAAAGCTCGTTTGGCCAAGATCCCGCATGGGCTGGGGACCCGCAAGCCCTTGGCCAAGCGAGGCGTCATCGGGAGTCTGGCGCGAACTCGAGCGAACCACTGTGCGCGCGCGTGTATCGATCAGCACCCCAAAACGAGACCAAGGCTGGTACCCAATCGAAAGCCCGTAGTCGATGACCATCCTCGACGAAGCATTCCAGGAAGAGAGCAGCGAGGATTCAAACGAGCCCCACCAGCCGGTTGCGCCAGATTCGCCCGCCCGACCTGGCTGACGGCGGGCCGGCTGCCACGTGAGCACGCCACCGACTCTCGTAGGAACATCACCGCGGCGCCATCGAGCGCGCGCGTCCGGCACCGGAATCGAGAGCTCGGTCAATGTGCCGGCCGAAAACCCTCGACGAGCATTGCGGTACGGCAACCAAACCGCACCGAGACGCACATCCGCCGCGCGCACCCGGGCGCTCTCTCCGCCACCTCCGCGCACGTCGCCCCAGGTCGCATCCAGCGGCGCACTCAACGCCAACCGCGCGCGGCCGGCCCATGAGAGACCGAGTGAAGCCTCACCCCGCAGCCCATGACGAGTCGCACGACCTCGAGGGTCGGTGTAGGAGCGAGGCTTCGATGGAAATCGATAGTAGCGCGACATCCAACCCGCATCCCAGCGATGCTGGGTCGCTGAGGTCGGTGACGCGCCGGTCTCCACCGCGTTCAACTGTCGCCACGCGCCGTAGCCCTGAACTCGGCCAAGCGCGCCGACCGCATCCACTGAACTGCCTAGCCCTGGGTGATGTGCCCGTGCCAACGCAGGCATCGCCGACAGCGACAGAAGCCAACCCGCGACCGCAAGCGCCCGTCGGCCCACACACAGCCGCACGACGAATTGAGCGCCGCCGCTCGTGCGCAGGGAGTCTTCTCGCATGCGGGGCGTACCCTAAACCAACGTCAGCGCAAATCACCGCGGCATATTGTCGCGTCTCGATCATCGCGCGCGACAATATGCCGCGGTGCCGTGCGACCGAACACACGCTAGAAATCCACTGAACGGTTTAGCGCGCATCAACGATACGCAACGAGGACGACATGCCCACGGGACGAAATATTTCGCATCTCAAACCTACCACGAGCTTCGCGGGCACCATAGCGCTGGCCAGCGCGATCGTGCTGGGGGCCTGCTCACTGGGGGCCTGCTCAGACGATGAGCAGGACATCGAGTTGTCGTTTGCAGCACAGGTAGGGACCGAAGACTTCGGGTGCGGAAACACCTACTCGGACGTGGGCGAAACCCAATCGGAGCTGCGCCTCGACGACTTGCGGCTCTATGTCCACAACATTCGCCTCGTGGACGCAAGCGGTGCCGAGCAAGCACTTGCTCTCGAACAAGACGGCAAGTGGCAACTCGAAGACATCGCGCTCCTCGATTTTGAAGACGGCAGTGCCACCTGTGAAAATGGAACCCCGGAAACGCGAACCACCGTGACGGGCACCGCGCCGTCCGGCTCGTATGTCGGCGTGCGCATGAGCCTGGGAGTTCCGTTCGCGCGCAACCACGGCGACGCTGCCGTGGCGCCTCCCCCTCTCAACCTCACGGCGATGTTTTGGAACTGGAATGCGGGTTATAAGTTTCTCCGCGTGGACGGAAACGCCCCGGAACTTGAGGGCTGGCGCCTGCATCTGGGCAGCACTGGATGCGACGGAGACAGCATGGGCAACGTGACCGAATGCCAGAACCCCAATCGGTCCGAGCTTGCCTTTGATGACTTTACACCCGGGGAAAGTAGAATTGTGGTGGACGTGGCGGAGTTGCTTCGTGGCGCAAGCCTCGCGAGCAACATCGCCGACACCCCGCCAGGATGTATGTCGGGTGGAGACGACGATGATTGTGCGCCCTACTTCGCAAACCTGGGCCTGCCCTGGAAAGACTCTTCCGCCACGGAGCAACGAATGTTCCGCAGCGAACCCATGGATTCGCCGTAGGCGCCGGAGCCATCGTCTGGTGGGTCCAAGGAAGCAGACTTGGGCGTGCGCGGCGCTGACATTGTTCGCGGCGTGCTCCTCCTCGGAGCCGGCGAGCGAATGGACCTGGCAGCTCCCTGATAACTTTCCCGAACCTCGGGTGCCCGACGACAATCCGATGAACGCAGCCAAGGTCGAACTTGGCCGCCGCCTCTTCTACGACACGCGACTATCGGGAAACGAAACGCAATCCTGCGCATCGTGCCACGTTCAGGAGCTAGCATTTGCCGACGGTCAAGCGCGAGCCGTGGGATCGACCGGCGAAATGCACCCCCGCGGGGCCATGGGCCTCACCAACGTCGCCTACGTCGCCACGCTGGCGTGGGCGAACCCGCTGCTTCGTGAGCTCGAAGAGCAAGCCCTGGTTCCTATGTTCGGCGACGATCCGGTGGAACTCGGGTTGGGCGGTAAAGAAGACGTCGCGCTCGACCGATTGCGCAGCGACGCCGACTATCCCAATCAATTCGCTGAGGCATTTTCCGAGGAGCCAGGCGACGAGAACCTCATCACCATCAAACGCATCACCCAGGCCTTGGCTGCATTCGAACGAACCTTGATCAGCGGGAACGCGCCCTATGACCGCTTCCTGCGCGGCGACTCATCGGCGCTCTCCGAGGACGCACAACGAGGTCTCGACCTGTTTTTTTCGGAACAATTTGAGTGCTTTCATTGCCACGGCGGATTCAACTTTTCGAACTCCGTGGACCATGACCAAAACGTGTTCGACCAGGCTGCCTTTCACAACAACGGCCTCTACAACACCGACGGCCGCGGCGCCTACCCTACCGGGAATCAAGGCGTCTACGAGTTTTCGACCGACCGCAAAGACCTCGGCCGCTTCAAAGCCCCAACGTTGCGCAATATCGAACGAACCGCGCCCTATATGCACGACGGATCGATCGCGACGCTCGAAGAAGTGCTCGAGCACTACGCCGCCGGAGGACGCAACGTCACCGAAGGCCCCAATATTGGCGACGGCCGCGAACATCCCAACAAAAGCCAATTTGTACGCGGATTCGAAATGAGCGACGACGAACAACAAGCGCTGCTCGCATTTCTCCGATCCCTCACCGACGAAGAATTCTTAACCGATCCCCGTTTCTCCGACCCAGGCTAGCCCGGGTCAGCTACTCGCAGCGAAATACGTTTGGCGAGACTTCCATCGCGGAGGATCCGTCCTCGCATCGCGCGCGACAACCGGTGATTTGACAGGCGCCGCGACACTCAAAGCGAGAGCACGAATACCCCGCGGTGAGCGGCCCCAACGTGACTTGGCATCCATCGACACAAACCCCACCCACGATCGGGTTGTCCGTGCCCACCGCGATCGTGCACTGGGCGCCCGCAAGGCAGTATACATCGACGATACCGTTGACGATATTCGTCTGACACGTTGAGTTGGCGTCACATTGAACGTCATTGATGCCATCCACGCTGAATGTGCAGTTTGCGTTCGGGGCACAGCGGAGGTCTGTAATCCCATCCGCACTGATGGAGCAGTTGGTCGGCGTGCAGCTCGTGGGCGCGGCGCAGCCCGAGCCGCTGCAGGAGCATGCCCCCGGGGCGCAAAGATCGTCACAGGTAGGATCTTGGCCGTTGCAATCGTCATCGAGACCATCACCGCAAAAATCTAGGCGCGGACCGACTCTGCCCGCGCACTGGCTGAACTGGGTATTCCCGTCTGCGTCGGCGATGCATGTCCGAATCCCGGCGCGGCAAATGCCGACTCCGGGCATCGCCGAACCTGAATCGCCGAAGCAACTCACCGTGTCTCCTGCTTCGCAATCCTCGTCGACGAGGCTGTCGCAATCGTTGTCTAGGTCATCCTTGATATCCGCTTCCGGCTGCCCCGACCCCAAACAACGCGCCCAGCGTGGCTCTGCGCTCTGGTTTGAATCGTTTGTGACCACGCAGCGCTGCAAGCCTCGGTTGCACAGCCCGACTCCGGCTTGGGCGACCGGTCCAGCGTAACACTGCTGCGTTTCGTCCGGTTCGCATGCGCAGCCTTCGTCGACCTCACCATCCTGGTCGTTGTCAAGCCCGTCGTCGCACGCCTCAGGCTCGCCCGAGACGCCTCCACCATCCACGCCCCCACCGTTCGTTGTGGGGCCGCCGTCGACTGCGGCATCCGCAGATGGCGTCATACCTGAGTCGCCAACCGCATCCGAGTCATCATCGCCGCAACCCGCGACGCCGCCGAGTAGCAGCACCAAAAGCGCAGCACAGATATCCGTTCGACCGACGAAATGTGAAACTACGGACATAGAAATACGCCCTCCTCCTCCATCGACTCCACCGGATTCGCATTGTCGGCGCACCCCACGGCGCCGCCGCACCCGCGAACTTCACAACGCCCCGCGCAGAGCACGCCGCATGAACCTGCGGGCTCCCGTATGACCGTGCAGCCGTTGGCGCATTGCACCACTACCCGGCTGCTGTCCTCTGCGATTTGGCATCGCGCACCCTCTTGGCAAAACACGTTCGCGGGCCCCGTCGCTCGGATCAGACAACTCGACCTTGGGTCGCACTGGAACATGGTGGATGCCTCGCCCGTTAGTTCACACGAAGCGCTCGATGCACAATAAAGCTGAGAATCGGCTCCTCCCGCGGCGACGCATCGAGCGGGCGTGCACTCCGCGACGTCTTCGCACGTCTCCCCGCCACAGCCGCAGGCGCCCTCTGCACAGAGCTCGGGACACTCCAAGTCCGACCCGTTGCAATCTTGGTCTTCGCCGTCACCGCACACCTCCGGCTCGGCACCGCGTGATCCAAGGCACGTGCTCCACTCAGGCTCTTCGGCGGTGGAGGCGATGCACGTCCGCTGCCCCGAACGACATCGACCGATGCCCGGCGGCCCGCAAATGCATGTCTCGCCCACGGTGCACGCTTCATCGACCTCTCCGTCGCAATCGTTGTCGAGGCTGTCGCCCGCGATCTCACACGATGGCGCTATCGCGGAGTCGCAAAGGGTCCACGTTTTGCTTTCGGGGTCACACGCCTGGCTTCCTCGCACGCACACGCCGACGTCGGCGGCCGCTGGGTCGCCTATGAAGCACTCCTGCGTCTGCCCGTCTTCGCACTCGCATTCCTCGTCGACTTTGTTGTCCGAATCGTCGTCGAGACCATCGCCGCATTCTTCCGGTGGACCGGAGCCTGCACCTCCATCTGTGGCCGCCGACCCATCGCCGCCGATCACCCTCGAACCACCGTCAGTACCTGGAGCTCCGCCTCCATCGTCATCGCCGCACGCGACTCCAAGCATGCACACAGCCAAACCAACGCCAAACGCTCGCATCGGGATACCTCGCTAATGCTTGGACAGTATCCAGCCGGTTCTGAGAAATGCAAACGCTGGCCTCTGCCTTGCCTCTCCAGGATGAGTACGGGATACACTCAAATGTCGTATCGGGCGACAATCTCGATATCATTGCTTTTCTGGGCAGGATGCGGTCCCAAACCGCCCCCGCATCCCCCCGAACACCCCGTCGATCGACTCGCCGCAGAGGACCATCCGATGCGAGACGGCGCGCTGCGTTTCATCTCCCCGCGCCAGATAGGCGCAACGTGCCCCGGTGCTGCCGTGCCAATGCGTGCACCGCTGACCCGTCTTTCTTCAGATGAATACCAGTCGACGCTCCGGTCACTGTTTGGTGACGCCATCGTTGACGGACTTCAGCTTGAACTGGCCATGCTCCCGCCAAACGCCCCCGCACACGCAACGGGATTTCGGCGAAGCGACCATCGCCTGTCTTCCGCGCACGTCGACGCCTACTTCCGTGTCGCCGATGTGGTGGCGACGCAGGTTGCTTCGGGGGATGCGCCATACCGGACTGTGTTCGGAAGGTTCTCGAGGTGCCAGGGACTGGAGAACCCCAAGCTCAATGATCGCTGCCGTCGGGCAATCGTATCTCGATTCTTGCGACGAGCATTCCGGCGCACTCCCAAGGCCCAAGAGACGCAGCATATGATCCGGCAAATGAGTCGCGTGGCCCCCGACCAGCAAATCTATGCGCTTGTCTTCAGCACGCTGGTTGCGCCCGCGTTTCTCTACCGATTTGAACACCGCGGCCGGCGATTGAATCAACGAACAAAACGGCTCACGCCCTTCGAACTAGCTACCCGTCTTTCGTATCACTTCTGGAGAACCAATCCGGACGAATCTTTGCTCAAAGCGGCGAAAAGCGGCGCCCTCTCGAACGAAGCGGGGTATCGAGCGGCCGTGCGCCGGATATTCGAAGACCCTCGAACTGAAGCAACGATGCTTTCGTTCTTCAACGAATGGCTTCATCTCACCCCGTCGCCTTTTCACCGAAGCCCGCGCCTCGAGCGACTACGGGACAAGCTCAACACAGAGGAGCTTCACGCAGAAATGGCGGAAGAGGTTCGCGATTTATTGCGCTACCACATTCACCATCGAGACTCATGGAGAACAATCCTGACCTCGCCGTATTCGTTCGCCAAGACAGAACGGCTCGCGCAAATCTATGGCGTACCGATATGGGACGGGCGAGCCAATCCGTCTCGGTTGCCTCCTGCGGAGCGTTCCGGACTGCTGACCCGCGCGGCCGTACTCGCCACCACCGACGGGTCGACCAACCCTTTTCGCCGTGGAGCTGAGCTGCGCCGCCGTGTCATGTGCGAGCATATTCCGCCGCCGCCCGCCGACCTTCCCGCGGGTTCTCTAGAACCTCCCGAACCAGAAGCGGGCGCGTCCACGCGAGCTCAGTTTGCCGCCAAGATCACAGGCGAGCCGTGCGCCACCTGCCACTTGATGTTCACCGGTGTGGGTTATGCGCTTGAGGCTTATGATGGATTGGGGCGATACCGAACACGAGAGCGAGTCGTCACTGCGGACGGTAAAGCGCTGGGTTTTGCGCCGATCGACTTTCGATCGGTACCGGCCATTGATCCGAACGATCGCGATCCGATAACGGGCCCCGTGGACATGGTTCGCAAGATCGCCGAGAGCCCCAAGACCTACCGCTGTTTTGCGGAGCGCTATGTTGCCTTTTCGTTCCGCCGAGAAACGATCGACGCATTCGACGCGTGCACCGTGGAACGCATAGCTGCAAAGCTCGAGAGCGGAGCTCCAGTGGCCGAGGTGTTGCGCGACATTGCGCTCGATCCCACATTTCGTCTGCGCAGAATCGAAGACTGATTATGCTTTTTGTCCCCACCAGCCGACGAATGTTCCTCCGCACCGCATGCGGAGGCATCGTCGCCGCGCCCTTCCTTCCCTCTCTGCTTCCTCGAAGTCTTCGATCCGCCGCAGACGCGCAAACCAAGGCAGACCGCCACACGGTGCCCCGCCGGTTTGTTGCGATCAAAACCTACAGTGGAATGCCGGTGCTCGATTGGCTTCCGCGCAACGCACCCCAACAATATCGCCGACATTCCGAAGACGGAACGGTTGCCCTCAAGCGGCCACTGCCGAGCCCTACGGGCCGCCACAAAAATGGACAGCCGTATTCCGGCCACGACGCACCGCTTAGCGATTTTCGTACCTTCGGTGTGTCGCGCATATTGAGCAAAAAACTCAACCCACATCTCGACACCATGCTGCTGTTCCGAGGCCTCGATTTCATGCCCGGGCTCAACCACAATCACGGTGGCTATTTGGGAAACCTCGGAATCAATACCGACGCTACTGGAGGGCCTTTTCCTGGAGCTCAAATCAACACCACCATCGACTATGTGATCGCCGCCTCGCGCGCGGTATACCCAGAGCCGCCCATCGGACCGCGCGTGCTGCACCTTGGGGGTCGCCGAAACACCGCATCCTACGCGCCACGAGGACCGCTGCTCGCCACTGGCCTCGACGCGGTGGAGCAAGCTCAGGCGTACACCGACCCGCAATCCGCCTTTAATGCTGCGCTCGGCACTGTCATGCCGATGCTCACGCGCGGACGACCCGAGGTGGGCGGCAGCCTGCTGAACGGCGCAATTGAAGACTACCGACGCGTTCGAGCAAACCCGCAGCTGGGGCGCGACGACCGGCGACTGCTCGAACGACATCTCAACTTCCTGAGCGAGCTCGAGCATCGCATCGCGCGCGCGGCGCACCGTACCTGCGGAAACCAGAGCGCGCCAAAGTCCGTCGATGCGGGCGAAGAGTTCAACGTCGACGTAGACCAAATCACCGCCCTGTTCGAAGGCTTCGTGGACGTGATCTTGATGGCATTTCAGTGCGACGTCACGCGCGTCGTAACCTTGGATGTAAGCAAAATGGTGGTGCGCGACCGCCATGCCGCCTTTGGCATGGGCGATTCAGAGGCCGCCGATTCTGCAGGCCGAGACAACTGGCACTTTCAGGCGCACGAGTGGGACGACAACGCAAAACGATGGCTCGCCCTAGGCGCCCAATGGATCGCGGAGCAGGTGGTTCTGCGGTTGCTCAACGGGTTGAGCGAGGTGAACGAGGCCGACGGCAATACCATGCTCCACCATTCCCTGGTGGTCTGGGGAAACGAAGTAAGCTTCAACCATTTAAACTACAGCGTTCCAACCGCGACGTGGGGCCGGGCGGGGGGCGTACTGAACACCGGGCGCTACATCGACTACGTCGACCACGATCAACCCGTTCGATTTCGCCAACACGACGGCTCCGTGATCGAGGGCGTTCAATACAACCGGTTTCTCGTCACCCTCATGCAAGCCATGGGCCTTACGGAAAAAGAATACGAACGAAACCCCGGACGCGGATTCGGCGAAACGCGGCCTCTCGAAAAAGGACCAGGGTTCGCCACTGACTACGACCACACCAACGTAGGGCAAACATTGCCCAGCCTGCTGCTCTAGCGTCGGATGGCGGCCGAAGAAGCATGCGCAGTCAACCCCTCGTGGGTGGCGAACTTTGCCACATCGCCAGCGTCTTGAGCGATGCCTTCAGCTTCGTATTCGATCGTGCTCGAGGCTTTGAGAAAATCGTTGCACGACATCGCGCTTGCAAATCGCGCCGTGCCGCCCGTCGGCAAGGTATGCGATGGGCCGGCGATGTAATCGCCAAACGGAACCGAGGCCAGCTCGCCAAGAAAGATGGCTCCCGCGTGGCGCACTTCGGCAGCACATCGCGCGTTGTCGCTCGTCATGATCTGCAGATGCTCCGGGGCAAACTCGTTCGTCAGGGCGCACGCAGCGTCGAGGTGTTCGACGACCACGAGGGCGCTGTTATGTTCGAGCGATGGCCGTATCGCGTCTGCACGTTCGAGACGGGCGATCTGAGAGGCAAGCTCCTCGCGGACTGAGTCCGCGAGCGCCTCCGACGGAGTAATCAAAATCGCCGAACCTGGGTCGTGCTCGGCCTGGGCCAGCAAGTCGGCTGCGACGTAGCGCGCCGACGCGCGTGCGTCGGCAATGATGATCACTTCGCTGGGCCCCGCCATCATGTCGATGCCGACCGGCCCCGACACCTGTCGTTTTGCCTCCGCGACGAACGCGTTTCCTGGGCCGGCGATTTTTTGCACGGCTGGCACGGTCTCGGTACCAAAAGCCATCGCACCGATCGCCACCGCGCCTCCAATTCGGTACACCTCCCGTACGCCGAGCTCGTGGGCAATCGCTAGCACCAGCGGATGAATGTCTCCGCCAGTGGGCGGAGAACAAAGCGCGATCTCAGACACTCCAGCCACTTGCGCAGGCACCACCGTCATGAGTACCGAACTCGGATACAGTGCGCGTCCGCCGGGAACGTACACTCCGGCGCGATCGACCGGTCGATAGCGCACCCCCAAGCGACGACCATCACGCACCAACGGCGGCGAATCTCGATGGCGAATGTGCTCCTGATACGCGCGAATGTTGGACGCGGCGCGGCGCATCAACGCGAGGAGTTCCGCATCGACTTGTGCGTGGGCTGCCTCAAGCTCCGAAGGACCCACGCGCAGGGTGCCGCGTCGCAACTCGGCCCCGTCCAACTGATGGGCAAGATCGATCAGCGCAGCGTCGCCTTCTTCTCGTACCCGCCCGAGAATGTCCGTCACGATGTCCTGAATCGTCGCATGCTCGGGCGCTGGGCTTCCCTCTGAGCTCTTGGCGGATCGCGCCCCTTGCGCCGAGACGAGCTGCCCGCCGTGAATCCGCGCTCTGAGCGCATCGACGTGCTCACGGAAGTCTGGGGATGAGAAATGAATCGAAGGAATCAAGCCCACCGCCGGCTCTCCTTAACGCAAACCGGTATCGGGCACCAACATCGTGGGTCGGCGCACCGCGTACATGAGAACGGACTGCTCCTCCGCGTCATCGCCCGACGTGCTCGCCACCAGCACTCGGCCGCGAACCACTGTGGGCGGGTTGAATCGCGAAAACCCAGGTGTATCCGCGTACCAAAGCGTCTCCAAAGAAAACGGATCGAACGCCCACACTCGACCCGGTCGATTCCCCATTAGCGTAGTCTCGGCAGGCGGCCGTTCGGTAGTGGCCCAAAGCACTCCGGTTTCCGCAACGCCCCCCTGAGCGGTCAGCATGAGGTTGCCCCCGTCGCGCAACGCGGGAAGCTCAGCGGTAGCCAGCACCTCCAGCATTCCGGTCTGGTAGTCAAACCGGAACGAGGTCAATCGCTGACGATTCGGCCACACGTAGGCATATCCGAAGTTGCCGGGCCCCTCCACGCCCGCTTCGTTTGGTCGCCAAAACACCATCCCCTGAAGGAGGGTGGCTTCGCTATCGTCGCCAAATGGCGCCAGCGGCTCCTGGGTTTCTTCGAGGGCGCTGCGGCTCAACACATGAATCAAGCCAGGACTCACGCTGGTGAGCAGATGGTCGGTTTCCGGAATCAGCGTCACCCCGGAAGTGCCTCCGCTTAGCTCCCAGATCGTTTCCGCGCTCGACAACGAACTCGTGCCCGGCGCCCGATACACCACAGCCGAGGCGTCGCTCCGGTTCGCGCCGGGTTCCGAAGAGACATTCGATCTCTGAAAACCATCGAGGGAGAGACGAATCACCCGACCACCGTCGGTGCTTTCCGGGGTCGACGGGCCGGCCGTCACGTATAGAAACTCATCATCGGCCGCAGGCCCGGCGCCGGCTTGAGCGATCGACGAGCCGGCCTGGGCCGTTGACGCGGCCGCGTTCATCGAACCGGTCACATAGACCTGGGGACCGATATTGATGTCCTCTGGGTCATAACGAAAAATCCAGCCTTGACCGGCCGCTCCGGACGAGCTCGCGGAGTCCCCCGAAGGTGCGTCGGGATCGTCCGAATCCTCGCGCTCGGCGCCCGCGCCAAACGCCACAAATAAACCCGTTTCGTGCAGGAGAAGGGCAGGACGATTCCAATGCGCGTTGGCGTCGAATTGAAGCTCCTCAGACCCGACCTGAGTTCGGCCCGAAATCAGACGTTCGGTCCGTGTGTCGCCAGCTCGGATATCGATTTCGTGCAGGCGGTAATTGCAGGCTTGGCGCAGAGTCGGATCGCACGCCCGAACCACCACCAAGACGCGGCTGCGACTCGTATCGACAACCGGAGTAGAGAGAATGCCGTGGTCGCCGACGATGCCGAAATCAGACTGGCCCGGTGCACCCAAATCTTCGTCCTCTCCCCCCCGCGTCCAAAGCGGCTCGCCCGGTGCTGAGCCATCCATATCGAACGCGAACAGCGAGTTGTTCATGGTTGCCACGATCGCAACCGGGCGAGAAATCTGCCGAATGCGGACGCCGTCGGCGACCAAGACCTGGGCAAACACATCGCCATCGATCAAAAACCGATTGCTCAGCGCGAGGCCGGCCGCATTTTGCGGGGAGAGAACCTCTTCGCGAAGGTTCGCCCCCGTTCGCGCATTATTGACGCGATTGGTAACGAGCTCGCCCGTCCCGGTCAAAAAGGGGCCGCGGCCGTTGTTTTCCATGACCGCGCCGGCTGCAGACCCCTGACATCCAACAAGGAGCGACCCTGTAAAGAGCGACCCTGTAAGAAGCGACCCTGTGAGAAGCCAGCTCGCCAAGCGCCGCATGTCTAGGGTCCGCTCGCGAACGGAACCCACAAAGGATCCATATTTGACAACGTCCATACCGCCACCCGGTGGAGGGTTAGCACAATTGCTCCCCCCCTGCCGGCGGGACTTGCACAGACGGCCGTCCGATCTCAGAGTCACGCCGATGGGTGTTGCGCGGAAAGCAGCGCCGCGTGGTTGGCGGCTGAAGCTCGCGGCGAGGTCGCCGTGGCGACGCGCGCTCCGTCGCGTGCATCGCACCACGCATCGCCTGCCCGTCGTGCTCCGCGACATCCGTCCTGGGAGGGTGTTCGCGCTGGCCGAAACCCCCGAAGACCTAGCCGTCGGGATCGGAGGCACCCTGCTCCGCCACCGGGCGGCGCGCAGCCAGGTTCACTCGATCGTGGGCCCCGGCCATACCGATGCGCCCGCCGCCATCGCGCGCGCCTTACGCCAAGCTCAACCCGACGTCATCTTCTGTCCCACCCCCAGCGATCGGCCGGATGCTCCAACGCTCGCGGACAAGCTCGGGCACGTTCTTTCGAACGAACGCTTCCGCGGCGAAATCTGGATGTACGAAATATGGTCACCGCTTTGGCCCAGCGCCTGCGTCGACATCAGTGGCGTCGTCGATGAAAAAAAGGCGGCGATCTCCCATCAACTCGACAGCGAACGTGCCGAACAAGTCATCGGACTCAATCGGTACCGTGCGCTTCGCGTCTACGTAGAGTACGCCGAAGCGTTCTACATCACCTCCCCTCGGCAGTTCACCCGCAGCTTTCTCAAGACGATATCGACAACACCATGAACATCAGAATCCCCAAATACACCGCCGACGCAGCCCCCGGCACCGCCGACCTCAACTTCGACTTGTGCACGCAGAATACCGCGTCAGGCGGTACCGTGGCCGACCTTGGAGCTGGCTCCGGAGCGCTTTCGCGGCGGCTTCGCGACTACGGCTTTCGAGTCCATGCCGTCGACCTCGAGCCCATGAAAGCACACGATTTCGAAGGCATCGAGCGTCACCAAGCGAACCTCGAAGAAGGCATCCCGCTGCGATCCGAATCGTGCGACGCCACCATTTGCCAAGAAGCAGCCCACCAGCTCGAAAACCCCTGGCTGCTCTTCCGCGAAGCCGCGCGCATTCTCAAGCCGGAAGGCGTATTCGTCATGAGCACGCCCAACATGAACCACCTCTTCGTCCGGCTCTTCGAGCTCGCGACCCACAAGACCCCGCACTTTCTCGACAGCCACTATCAGCTCGCGCATCAAATGACGCCGCTGCCGATGTGGACGTTGAAACGGATGGGTGAAAAAGCGGGACTGTCGCTGTTCGAAACCAACTACAACATGAACTACCTGCCCGTCGTCCGACT
This sequence comes from Myxococcota bacterium, assembly GCA_028284955.1. Taxonomy (GTDB): domain Bacteria; phylum Myxococcota_A; class Polyangia; order Polyangiales; family Houyiibacteriaceae; genus JANQQS01. Next base: position 19,154 of record JANQQS010000093.1, read on the forward strand.
GCGGCTACCAGGACGCACCCGCCGCTTTGGTCATACGTTGGTCACCGCCTGGCGGAAACTCGCTTCATCCCCCAGCTCGGTGATTTCGGCCTCGCCAACTCCATCGCCAGAGGCTCAAGACGGCTCAGAAAACTTGCTGCGCAGAAACGCGTAGACGGCCCGCAAACCCATCGCCTCGCCCCCCACAGGATGACCCGGTCGAGACGCAAGGTTGTAGGCCATCGTATCGATGTGCACCCAGGGGCGCGAAGGCCCCACGAACTCCGCCAAGAACAGCGCCGCCGTGATCGCGCCGCCGTAGCGACTCGAAGAAATATTGTTGAGGTCCGCGACTTTGCTGTCGAGCAGCTTGCGGTAGCCGCGATGCAACGGAAGCTGCCACAGCGGGTCACCCACTTGCTCTCCCGTCGCCACCAGCTCTTCCGCGATCGGTCGATGACTCCCGAACACCACGGGAACGTCGGTCCCCAGAGCGACCCGCGCAGCCCCCGTGAGCGTAGCGAAATCCACGATCAAATCGGGATCTTCGTCGACCGCCTCGGCGAGCGCGTCGCAGAGGATAAGCCGTCCTTCCGCATCCGTATTGCCAATCTCCACCGTTTTCCCGCTGCGGGTTCGTACGACATCGAGCGGCCGCATCGCATTGCCGGCCACGCTATTTTCCACCGCGGGAATCAACACCCGGAGCCGAACCGGCAGCTTCGCGTCCATCACCGCCTGAGCCAGCCCAAGCACCGTGGCTGCGCCGCCCATATCCTTCTTCATCAACTTCATGCCGGAAGCCGGTTTGAGGTTCAATCCCCCGCTATCGAAACAAACGCCCTTGCCCACCAGCGTCAACTTCGGATGCTCCTCGGCGCCCCATCGAATATCGATCAGCCGCGGAGGTTGCGCGCCAGCTCGGCCCACCGCGTGCACCGTGGGGTAGTTTTCTTTCAGCAGGTTGTCCCCTACGATCACCGAACACTTGGCTCGATGAGCTTTGGCTACTGCGCGTGCCGCATCGGCGAGCTCCACGGGACCGAGGTCGCCGGCCGGCGTATTGATCAGGTCGCGAGCCAAGAATATCCCTCGAGCCAGCCGACCCACATGCGCCTGGTCAGCCTGCTCCGGCCAAACCAACGTCGCGGGCTTTCCCTTTCTCGCTCGGTACGCGGTGAACTCGTAGGTTCCGAGCGCCCAACCAAGCGCCGCATCGTTCGCCGCGTCCGGCGTCATCGTACCGTCGATGCGATAGCTCCGCTCAGGCAGCGCGCTCGCGAGGCTGGCCCACGTGAGATATCGCTCGCCCTCAATGGCCACGACGCGAGATAGGGACCCGTCTCGCGCAGGAATCAAACAATGGGCGCCCACCCGAGGACGAAATCGAACCCCTCGCACCCAGTTCTTAGTGACCGCCGATTGCTTCTGCAGCCACTTCGAAAACGCTCGGGATTTGAGCAACACGATGGGCACGGTGGTGGATGAGGCGCGCCGGGCGAGGTAATCGAGCGCCGTAACGTCGTTCATGATGTCTCCGCAGTTCCCTTTTTGAGGTCCCTGGGTGGTACATCGATTCCGCCCAGAGTGGAAGTCCTGATTGAGCTCGTTTCGATGTGACGATCTATACTATATGTGTCGCATCTAATGACCGACGACGCTTTTGAACTCGCGCTCCCCTACGGCCGAAGCCCTGATTCGGATGCGTCTACCTCCGCGGCGGCTCAAGTGGAAGGGTCCCGCGCAGAGTCGCCCACCGAGTCGCCCACGCTGTTCGAAATCGCTCGCTCGGAAGCGAGCTCCCCGGCGTCTGACGAGGCATCTGACTCCCCGCCCGCAGGTTCTCAGCCCACCGGCTCTCAACCGCCAGGAGGACAGCCTTCCGCGGGATTCGACGCCGACCTGTTTCTGAACCGCGAACTATCCTGGCTCGAGTTCAACGAACGCGTGCTCGAAGAAGCGCGCGACCCCACGGTGCCGCTGCTCGAACGACTCAAATTCTTATCCATCTGCGTCGCCAATCTCGAGGAGTTTTTCATGGTCCGCGTCGCCGGCCTCCTCGAGCAGCGCAACGAAGAAATCATGGACCTGCCCCCCGACGGGATGAGCCCCGCGGAGCAGCTCGAAGCCATCTCCGCGCGCACCCAGCGCATGTACAAAGACATTGGCGCCACCGTATCGGACGAACTGCTGCCCAAGCTTCAAAACGCCGGCGTCGTTCTCACCCACCCGTCCAAGCTCAAAAAATCGGAGCGAACGCGACTGCGGGCGTTTTTTCGCGAACAGGTATTTCCCATATTGACCCCGCTCGCGATCGACCCCGGCCACCCGTTCCCGCATGTGCCCAACAAGCGCTTGCACCTGATCATCATGTTGTCGGGCAAAAAGGGTGGCGAGCCCGCGTTCGCAATCGTCCAAGTGCCCGACGTGTTGCCTCGGTTGATTCCGGTCCGCAGCAAGGAACACCAGGAACACCAAACCACGTTCGTATTGCTCGACGACGTCATCGGCGAACACGCGGGAGAGCTGTTTCGCGGATTTCGACAGCGAGGCGCATGGTGCTTTCGCGTGATTCGAAACTTCGACCTCTCGATCGACGAAGAAGAGGCCGAAGATCTGCTCGAAATGATCAAAAAGGAAGTCCGCCGCCGCGACCGCGGCAACGCGGTGCATTTAGCCCACGACGCCCGGTGTGCCCCTGAAGCGGTCGACATGCTGCGCAAGGCCTTGGGGGTCGACCGACAGTTCGTCTTTCCCGTCGACATGCCGCTGCCCACGCCGGACATCACGGCGCTCGGCCAGCCACTCGCCGAACGCCGCGACCTACGCGACCCCGCGTGGAACCCGAGCCCCGCCCCGGAATTTTCGCAGTCGGAAAGCGTGTTCGAAGCCATCAAGCGGCGCGATATTCTGCTGCATCATCCCTACGAAAGCTTCGACCCGGTCGTCAATCTGGTGGAAGAAGCCGCGAACGACCCCGACGTGCTCGCCATCAAGCAGACGCTCTACCGAACGAGCGGCGACTCGCCGATCGTGAAAGCGCTGACGCGGGCGGCGGAGAACGGCAAACAAGTCGCCGCGCTGGTCGAAATCAAGGCCCGCTTTGACGAAGAGAACAATATCTTGTGGGCGCGCGAGCTTGAAGAATCCGGAGTGCACGTGGTGTACGGATTGGTCGGGCTCAAGACGCACTGCAAGGTAATCTTGATCGTGCGCCGCGAAGGAGGGCAGCTTCGACGCTACGTTCACTTTGGAACCGGCAACTACAATCCACGAACTGCGCGCCTCTACACCGACCTAAGCTTCTTCACTTCCCGCTGGGAGTTCGGAGAAGACGCCACCGCGCTCTTTAATCTGCTCACTTCGTGCACGCCCCCGCGCGAATGGCGCAAGCTCATCGTGGCGCCACTCGGCATGCACGAACAAGTCCTCGGGCTCATCGAGCGGGAAGCGAGCTTCGCCCGCACCGGCCGCGGAGGGCGCATCATCGCCAAAATGAACTCATTGGTCGATCCCGATGTCATCCAGGGTCTCTATCGCGCATCGCAGGCTGGCGTACACATCGAACTCATCGTTCGGGGCATCTGCTGCCTCAGGCCAGGAATCCCCGGTCTCAGCGAAAACATCGAAGTACGCAGCGTGGTCGACCGCTTTCTCGAGCACAGCCGGATCTTCTACTTCGGCGCGGGCGGAGCGAACGAAGTCTACGGCTCAAGCGCGGACTGGATGCCGCGAAACTTCCATCGGCGGGTCGAAGTGATGTTTCCCATCGAAGAAGAAGCGCTTCGCGACCGCGTCGCGACAGAAATCTTGGGCATCTCGCTCGCCGACAATACCAAAGCGCGGCTGCTCGAGGCCGACGGAAGCTACCGCCCGGTCGATCCCCCCAGCGAACAGGGCGACACCGAAGAATGCCGCAGCCAGCGAAGATTCCGTGAGCTCGCCAAAGCCGCGCACGCACAAGCATCCGCGCGAGCCCGCTCGTCACGAACCTTTATCGTCCGCCCGGTCCGCCAGCGGCCCACCAAAGAGGCCGACCCGGCTGTCGCCGTGAGCTCGGACGACGGCGCAAGCACCGACTCCTGATGCCGGAACTTTTCGACACGATATCCGAAAGCCGCTACGCGGCGGCCGCCGCGCTGGTCGTAGCGTCGATACTTGGCGCCTATGCGGTGGCGTTTTTGATCGAAAAAACGCTCGTCGTATTGGCCCGGCGAACCACCACCGACCTCGACGACCACATCGTCGAGGCGCTGCGCAAGCCCATCGCAATCAGCGTGATGCTGCTTGGGCTGGGGGTCGCGATCTCCATTCTGCCCGCTCCCGCCCCTCTTAAGCGCATCAGCAACTCCGTTTTGGAATCGCTCGCCATCATCGTCTGGGTGATCGGCGGGTTCAGCGTGCTTCACGCCGCGCTGCACCACCTCAGCCGCGGAGCGACCGAAAGCTCATTCATCCAAAAACGCACCCTTCCCGTATTCGACATGGTGGGCAAGGCGCTGATCATCGGCGCGGGCGTCTATTTCTTATTTCTCGCGTGGGATATCGACCTGACGGCATGGCTCGCATCGGCCGGCGTCGTCGGCATCGCGGTCGGTTTCGCCGCCAAAGACACCCTCGCCAACCTCTTCAGCGGAATCTTCATCATCGCCGACGCGCCGTACAAGATCGGCGACGTCATCGTGCTCGACGACGGATTGCGCGGACAGGTCACCTCCATCGGCATACGGTCGACCCGCGTGCTCACGCGCGACGACATCGAAATCACCATTCCGAACGCCGTGATCGGGGCCTCGAAAATCGTCAACGAAGCCGGCGGCCCCGCCACCTACCAGCGCGTGGGCGTCACGGTCGATGCCGCCTACGGAGCAGATATCGATCGAGTACACGAAGTGTTGCTCAGCGCAAGCGAAGGCGTCGCCAACGTACTCAAGCGGCCGTCTCCGTGCGTCCGATTTCGCGCGTTCGGCGCATCCGGATTGACCCACGTACTCTACGTTTGGATTCACGACCCCCGCGACCGAGAGCTCGTCGAGCACCAGCTCCACACCAACATCTACCGCGCTTTTGGCGAAGCCGGCCTCGAAATACCGTTCAGCAAACACGACGTATACATCAAGGAGCAACCCGAGGCGCCGCTGCGCGTGATCGGCGCGAGCAAAGGCGGCTAGAGCACTGATCAATTTGCCTGAGGGTCTGGCACCCAGACCCTCTCGTCGGGGTACGACCCCGACGATTCACCCAAACTCCCCCGCCAGGAGGCACGTGACATGGTTGCCAAGGAGTTCGTCGGATGTCTTTACGCTGCGTGATTTCGATCAACCATACTGACCACTGCTTTAGGACTAGAGCAGTGGCCTGTCGCGTTGATGGTGATGGTCGGGTTCGCGTTCAGGAACGGGTGCGGGTGCGGGTGCGGGTGCGGTTTCAGGTTCAGGTTCAGGTTCAGGAACGGGATCGGCATCAGGAACGGGTTCGGCATCGGCATCAGGAACGGGTTCGGGTGCGGGTTCACACAGCGGGTTTGAGGTCAGGAGGCGGACTTAGTAAAGTACCGAACCCGACGCCGAACCGGACGCCGACGCCGAACCTGATACTGATGCCGACGCCGAACCTGATACTGATGCCGACGCCGAACCTGATACTGATGCCGATCCCGTTCCCGACGCCGATGCCGTTCCCGTTCCTGACGCCGATACGGTCCCGCTCAGCCTCCGCTACCGACTCCACGCCGTATTGACCAGCGATACACATCGCACCATACCGTCAGGCGATCCGGCATCAAAATGGATTGCCGGCAGCGGTCAAGATGTTGGTTCGAGGCAGACGTAGAGCAGTGCTTCGGTGGTTGGTGGTGTACGCGGCGCATGCCGTTTCGACCCTCACCGCGTGCGAATCAGCTTCTGAATCGAACGAGGGCCGGCCCAAGCAGGTGTCGGCCAATGAACTGGAAGCACCCAAAGAGATTCGCGCGGTATTTCAGGAACACTCTGGATTTTCTTGCGAAGCTGCGCGCCGGAAAGCAGTCATCGGCGGCGGGCTCATCTACGGCCCCGGAGGGTTGCGACACGTGCTTTCAGTGATCGAGCACTACCAAACCACCGTTCTCGTGGACGATCACACGCCCATGTCCGCTTGGGAGAATCGACACGTCGCTTCCGATGCAACAAGACTCGCGGGATTCAACACGACTCAACAATCGATGACCGCCCTTCGCGAATACATTCGGTCTTCACCGGCGCAACGAACGCTCAAGTACAAGTGGGGCATGTCTCTGCGGAGCTACATACGCGACATCGGCAAGCAGGATCACGTCGACATCTTCGTCATTCAGCCGACGAATCGGTTCGCCGTGGGCGTCGGTTATTCCAACACCGGGCTTCTCACCATCCCGCTCATCATGTCCGACAGATCCAATCTCTACATCGCATCGTCGCTGAAACTGTTCGATCAAGCTCGTTCCACCTGGAACTCAGACCGTACCCCGCTCACGACGATCGTAGGATCCGACGAATCTGAACGACTGGATCACGGATTGGCAACGCTTCGAGTGAATAGTGCACTCTTCGAGATCGTAGGCGAAAAACTCCAGTATCCATTCACCCATGTCGTCCACAACGGTTCTCAACCGGCCAGCATCATATTCGACTCCGACTTTGCTGAAGGAGAAGATGTCCGGCTGATGCGCTTCCACTACCCGAGTGATTCAACTGCATCGCAGTAGCTTCGATTTAGCCAACAGCCACAAAGCGTCCGTATGTGCTAAAATTACACTATCTGTGCCTAAATTGCTCCTCTTATGCGCTTGGCTCATCATCATCCTGGCGGCGTTGGTGCACGTGTTCGGAAAACGTTCCGCGACGCGGAGACGATCCCGCTGGGTCCCGATGTTCGGCGGGGCCCCCGTCTTCAGCAGGGTCTCGATCCAGGTCGAGCAAGAACCGGCCCATCAATCCGTCGATCATGAGATCGCGCTGGTCATCGGTAAGCGTTCCGTTGCTCCGATCGCGATGGACGGTTTCGTACTGCCCGCGATAGGCGTCGACCATCCGGCGAATGATCTCTACGCGCTCCCAGATTCGTTCGTGGTTGCGCACGTAGACCGCGACGAGAGAAGCCACGCTCGCGCCAGTCAGCAAGAGCCCGATCGGTCCGCCCACGAAGGTGCGCAAGAGTACCGCCACCGCTGCCGCGCCCGCCGCGCCCGTCAGCATTTTTTTTCCTGCTTCGGCGCTGGTGGTTTTTCCCCAGGCCACGGCCCACGCTTCCCGCGTGGCGAGCAAGAGGGCAATGAACGTGGCTTTGCTGGCGCCCTTGGTTTCCCAGTAGCCCTTGATGGCCGCCCGCAAGAAACCTTCGTAAGAATCGTAAGCACTATCTTTCGCCATGCTTCCACCATAAACTATCGACGTTCGGAATCCAGGCCTTCGATCGCCAGGGCGCTTGGAATTAAGGCAACTGGGATCTAGAGACCTTACCCCATGTCACGTTCTCTCTGGCCTCACTGCATCGTTGCTGGCTTCGTCGTCGTTGGCGCGGTGATCGCATGCGGCAGCCCTGCGCCAAACTCCTCCACTGCGCCAAAACGCAATCCCCGTGCCGCGACAGGCTCCGCAGAAGCCAAACCTGGCTCTGCGCAACCTTTCGATATGGCGCCCAGGCCTGACCCTGCGCCAACCTCGCTCACCCTGCCGCGCCGACTCAACGAGCGCCTCGAGATTGGCGATCTCGCCAGCGCGGAGCAGGCGCTTCGACAAGGGTATTACTCTGCGCTCGAGCAGGCGATTCCCGCCATCAAAGGATCGCGTTCATCGCCTGCCGACAAAGCCCAGCTCCTCCTCCTCGAAGCGCGGCTCGCCATGGTGCGCGGACGCTACCCCGAAGCGTTGAGCGCAACTCATGCGGCAACCCGGGCCGCGCGCGGCAATCCAAGCCTCCGCAATGACGCCGAGACGCTCGGCGCCGAAGCCATGATCGCGCAAGGAAAGCGTTCCGAAGCGCAGTCCACGCTGTCTCGATTGGCCCAAAACGACGGCGCAACGCGAGCCCAGCTGCTTCTCGGTCTGCTCCATCAGGCCGCTGGACGACAGAACGAAGCCGAGCAAGCGCTCATGCAGCTCATCGAAGCCTACAACAGCGAGGCGATCGGGCCTCGCGACGCGGCGGGGCTCGCCTACGTCGCCGCGGCTGCCGCCGCGCTCGATAGCCCTCAAGACGCAAACGACGCGTTTCAGCAAAGCACCAAGGCCGCCCCCAAACGCATCGAAACGCAACTTTGGTGGGCACGCCTTTTTCTGGATAAAAAAGACGCTGGACACGCGGAAGAGAGCGTCATGCAGGCATTGCGCGAAAACCCCGAGCACCCCGAAGCACACGCGCTGATGGCGCGTATTCGCATCGAGCAAAGCCTGGATTTTGCCAACGCAGAAAAAGAGCTCGACCGTGCGATGGAGGTCAACCCGAACCTCGTCATGGCCCTGGTCACGCGCGCGGGGATGGCGCTTCGCGACCGCGACTTTGCATCGACCAAGGCGCACCTCGAGCGCGCGCTCAAAATCAACCCGCGCGATCTGGAAGCTCTGAGCGTCCGGGTCGCGCAACATTTTGTGGCGTCAGACGACACCGGTTTCGAACGCGCAAAGCGCGACGTGCAGAAGCAAAACCCGCGCTTTGGGCCGATGTATCGAATCCTGGATGAGTTCGCCGAATGGGAGCATCGATATCCCGAGCTCGTTCAGCTCGCGCGGAAGCGCCTCGCGCAAGACCCGGAAGATGCGCACGCCCATGCCACGCTAGGACTGAATTTGCTGCGCATGGGCGACGAAACAGCGGGCCTCGCAGCGCTGCGAGCCGCATGGGACCGCGACCGATTCAACGTTCGCGTCTTTAATACCCTCAACCTCTACGACGACATCATCGCGAGCCAGTACGAAGAAGTTTCGACGCCCGCCATCATCTTTCGCTTTCACAAGGAAGAACGCGCGATTCTCGAGCGATATGTCCCGCGCACGCTCGAGAAGGCTTTTCGGGCCATGCGCGCGAGATACAAGTTTCGCCCCGAGGGCCCGATCCGTTTCGAACTCTTCGCCGACCCCGAACATTTTTCGCTGCGCACTGCAGGTCTCCCCAATCTTGGGGTGCAGGGAGTCTGCTTCGGAAAGGTGGTCACCGCGATTTCGCCGCGAGGTGGCCCGTTCAACTGGGGGCAGATCACCTGGCACGAGCTCGCCCACATTTTTCATATTCAACTCTCGCGCAATCGCGTACCTCGCTGGTTCACGGAAGGGCTCGCCGAATATGAAACCATGATCGCGCGGCCGGAATGGCAGCGAGAGCTCGACCACGAGCTCTGGTCCGCGCTCCATAGCGATCGCTTGCCGCCGCTCCGCTTGATGAACCAAGCGTTCACGCGGGCCCGGTCTGCGCACGACATGATGACTGCGTACTACGCGAGTTCTCAGATTGCGAAATACATCGTCGAGCAATATGGGTTCGATCGCGTAGTCCGTATGCTCCGCGGTTGGGGCGCAGGGAAACAGACCGCAGACGTAGTTCAGAACGCGCTCGGCATATCGGTAGATGAGCTCGACCGAAAGTTTCGAGCTCATTCCCGAACCCGAATGGCCGCCCGCGCAAAAGACTTCCGCGTAGATTTCAACCGCTACGCCGATCTCGACCGCTATAAGGAACGCGCGGCCAAACAATCAAACGCCACCCGCCAAGCCGAGCTGGCCGCGGCTTGGGTCGCCGCGGGGAATCGACAAAAAGCCGCCACCGCGGCGCAGCGCGCGCTCTCTATAAACGACAAAGAACCGATCGCTCACTTTGTCATGGCGCATGTCGATCGCGATCGCGCTGAATTTCATCTGCGCCATCTCCTGGCCGACGGACACAACGGCTACGAAGTTCGATTGTTGCTCGCGCGCGCCATGCTGCGCCGCAAAAAAAAGGACCTGGCCGCAGTCCAGCGCGAGCTCGAAGCCGCGCAGCGTATCGATTCTGCACGACCTGAAGCGTGGCTGGGCTTGCGAGAAGTGGCTCGCCGAACGAAAAACCGTCGACTTCGACTCCGAGCGCTCACCAAGCTCGCGCAAATCGACGAACACAACCCGGAAATCAACGCCGAGCTGCTCGACCTGTTGAGAGCCCGGGAGCAATGGGGCGAGCTCGTGCGCTTCGGAGAGATGGGCCGGTTTTTGACCCCGGGGCGCGTACGAACCCACGCTGTGCTCGGGGCGGCCTACCTTCGCACCAACCGCGCGCAAGACGCGCTGTTCGAATACGACACCGCGCTACTCGCGTCGCCGGAACAACCAGGGCCCGTGTACCTGGGCCGGGCGCGAGCCCTGATGGCGCTCCGTCGATTCGAAGACGCCAAGAAATCGGTGAAACAGGCTGTCGCCGCAGACGCGAAACTCTCCTCCGAAGGAAACCAAATTTTGAATCGGCACCCGTGATTTGAACAGGCCCCGTGATTTGAAGCGAGACTCCCAGTAGTCTGCGGTATGCGCGGACGCTCGCGATGGTCCATCCCGACCCGGATTTTTTTTGGTTTCACGATCGTGCTGGTGTCGTTTGGAACCGTGGCCGCGGCGAGCGTGATTCAGCACCGCCGCACATCACAAACGCTCGAGTTGCTCCATCAAGGGTATCTTCCCCTGGCGCTCACGCTCGGCGAAGCCAAAGCGACCCAAGCCGTCTTTGCCACGCTGCTCGATCGATTGCAGCAGGGGCCGCAGCACCAATCTACGAAAAACTGGCTAAACGCCGCCCGACGAGTTCGACCGGCGACCCTCAGACGCGCGTTTGGCGATCTCGATCGTGCACAAAGCCTTGGGCAAGCGAGCGACGAGAAAAACCGGGTGCCGGCGATTCGGCGCGAGCTCGATGCTGTTCGGCGAGCCTTCGAAACCAATGACCAGCGCTACGACGCTCTGTTCGCGCTCATGGAACGCGGCGGAGACGAACGCGCAGCACCTGTGCTGGCGGAACTCCGGGAGCGAGAGCGCGCGATCCAGCGACACTACCGCCATGGATGGCGACGTATTCAAGAACAGGTTGCTGAAACCAGCGCCCAGGCTGCCGAGCATGAGCGAAGATCAGCCTTGTGGCTCGGCGCGCTGACTTTGTTGTCGCTCGCGGTAGGCATCGCCGTGCTGTGGTGGAGCCAGCGCCTGCTCAAGCCGTTGCCTTTGCTCCACAAGCGCGTCTCTGCAGTGGCGCGTGGAGACTTGTCAGTGACGGCGCTGGAATCGACGCGAGACGATGAAGTCGGACGGCTTGCAGCGGAGTTTGAACGAATGGTCGCGGCGCTCGCCGCGCGCGATGCGCGGCTTCGCCAAACCGAACGATTGGCAGCCATCGGTCGCATGGCCGCGCACGTCGCCCACGAGGTACGCAACCCCTTGTCGAGCATCGGCCTCAACGTTGAACTCTTGGAAGACGAACTTCTTGGCCGCCCCGCGAAAGACGACGCCGGCCGTCGCGACGTTCGAAACGGCCATGCCCAAACACCGGACGAAATCGAATCGCGGGCGCTCATTGCCGCGATCCAACGAGAGCTCGACCGATTGACCGACATTACTGGGGAGTACCTGCGACTCGCACGGGTGCCGGAGCCTGCGCTCGAGACAGGCGACATTGGATCGATGATTGAAGAAGTCGTGCGCTTCGTGAAACCGGAGATGGACGCTTGCGGAGTCGACGTGAGCGTCCATCTTGATTCCACCCTTTCACCTGTCGCGATGGACCAAGCCCAGCTTCGACAAGCGCTGCTCAATCTTCTCCGCAACGCCCGAGAAGCCATGCCGGAAGGGGGCGTGATCCAGCTGACGGCAGAGCAGCAAAGCGAACGCGTAGCCGTTGCGGTGCGCGACTATGGAAACGGTATCTCGGAAACCGAACGCGAAATCATCTTCGACCTATTTTATTCCACAAAAGAGCGTGGCACAGGCCTCGGACTCCCGCTTACCCAGCAGATCATCGCGGCGCATGGGGGAGAAATCCAATGTCGCACCCCGGCGGGTGGCGGCACCACATTCGAAGTCTGGCTGCCCACCGCCTCTCGCGAATCCCTAGCACCCACGGAACCCATCCGATAACCGCGAGCCATCCGTTTTGGGTGGGCGAAAACGCGATTCGCCTGTTAGCCTGACGCTTTGGATTTTTCCGCAATGTAGGCTCCCGCACTGTAGGCACAGCATGACCACCAGAACCGACGGCCGTAGCGCAGACGCGCTCCGAGCGGTGACCATCGAAACCAATATTCAACGAAACCCCCAGGGGTCGGTGCTCTATCGATCAGGGCGAACCACAGTGCTCGTGAGCGCTGCGGTCGCAGACGGCGCCCCAGATTGGCTCGGGGATCAAGGCGGGTGGCTCACGGCTGAGTACGCGATGCACCCTTGCGCGAACCCAGGTCGCCAGCGGAGAGAAGGCCGAAACGGTCGCGTAGGCGGCCGCACGTCCGAAATTCAGCGCCTCGTAGGTCGTGCTCTGCGTGCCGCGGTGGCACTCGACCGTTTAGGAAGCCGCACCATCACCATCGACTGCGACGTCCTGGACGCGGATGGGGGTACGCGAACCGCTTCAGTGTGCGGGGGATTTGTGGCGCTCGCGCTCGCGCTCGATGGTCTACGAAAACGAGGCTTGGTAGGCCCCGGGGTGCTCCGCGAGCCGGTGGCCGCGATCAGCGTCGGGCTGCTTAGCGGGCGCCCACTGCTCGACCTTTGCTACGAAGAAGATCGCGACGCCGAGGTCGACCTGAACGTCGTAGGAACGGCGGGCGGTTCGTTTGTGGAAGTGCAAGGAACCGCGGAAGGCGCTCCCGTGGCTCGCGAGAAGCTCGACGCTATGTTGGATCTCGCTCTTGGCGCGATGCCCGAACTGATTCGTTTGCAAACGCAGGCGCTTGCGCAAGCCGAAGTGGATGTCGATAAGCTCATGTCATGAATCTGCTCATCGCGACGAAAAACCGCGGCAAACAAAAAGAGCTCGGGCGACTGCTGGAAGGGTTCGGCGTGTCGGTCTCGTCGCTGGCAGACTTTTCGGACGCCCCCGATGTGGTGGAAGATCAGCCAACCTTTGCCGGCAACGCGCGCAAGAAAGCGCGAGAGCTTGCTGCACATTGCGACCTGCTCTCGCTGGCCGACGACAGCGGCCTCGAAGTCGACGCGCTCGATGGAGCCCCGGGCGTTTGGTCCGCGCGCTACGCGGGGCCTCACGCAAGCGACGAAGACAACAACCGCAAGCTCCTCAGCGCACTTCAGTCGATTCCCGCGGCAGAGCGAAGCGCGCGTTTCGTTTGCGTACTCGCCCTCGCCACCTCGAGCGGTGAAGTCGTGTTTGAAACGCGAGGGCTTCTGAATGGACGCATTGCCGAAGAACCGCGCGGAGCCGAGGGATTCGGCTACGACCCACTGTTCATTCCCGAAGGCGAGCGATCTACGCTCGCAGAACTCGGGGCGTCGTTTAAGAACGCCCATAGCCACCGAGCAAACGCGATGCGAGAGCTCAAACGTTATTTCGACGAGACCCCTGAGGTGCCAGACCCTCAAACAAAACCGGACGACGGGGCCCTGAACGTCCGCCGCCGATGAACATCTATCGATGAAGGCTTGCGAATGAAAATTTGCCCCGTATGTCAGCTGCGCTACCGAGATGATACAGCGCGCTGCATGGTCGACGGGGAGCTCTTACAGCCGCTTACCGATCCGAACATCGGCGCGGTGCTAGGCGGGCGATATGCCGTCGAGGCGCGGCTTGGCAGCGGGGGCATGGCCACCGTGTATCGCGCCACGCATTCGCTCATCGAACGACAAGTGGCGGTCAAGATCCTCCACGAGCGTTTCGCCGGAGACCGACCGCTGCGCGAACGACTGCATCGCGAGGCACAGAGCACCGCCGCGCTGGCCCATCCCAATATCGTCGAAATGTACGATTTCGGAACCACCGACGACGACGTGCCGTTCCTGGTGATGGAACTGCTCGAAGGTCAAACGCTCTATCAGTTTCTGAAGGACCAAGCACGTATCCGACCGCCCCGGGCCATCCAGCTCGGCCTCCAAATCGCGCGGGGCCTGGCCCGGGCCCATGACTTCCGAGTCGTTCATCGAGACATCAAACCAGAGAACATTTTTGTCTGCGATAGCGAAGACGGAGAGCCGGTGGTCAAGCTGGTTGACTTCGGCATTGCGCTCTCTCCCGAGGACCCGCGGCTCACTCATACCGGCCAGCTCATTGGCAGCCCTAAATACATGGCGCCCGAGCGATTTCGCGGAAGAGATGTTTCGTTTCCCTCTGATCTCTATTCGCTGGGCATCGTGCTCTTCGAAATCGTGACCGGCAACCTGCCCTTCGCATCGAGCAGTGCGCCCGGGTTTATGATTCATCACCTTGAAACCATTCCTCCGCGCGTGCGATCGATCATCGCCGAATGCCCCTCGGCGCTCGACGAGCTGATTGCTTCACTGCTGGAAAAAGACCCCGCCCAGCGACCGGTCGACGCGCACCAGGTAGTCTCCGCGCTAAATGATATGGCGACCTCCAAAGCGCGTCGCGTACGCCGGGTGACCGCGTATTCGCGCGAAGTTCCCGTGGGAGAAGCAAGCCGGCTCGATCAATGGGTAGAGCGAATTGCGAAATACGGTTCGACCCTCGATCGCCAAACGCTGGCCGGGAAACCGGCGACCGAGCCACTACGCGAAACGCTCGCCGAACTTCAAGCCACGCTGGGACGGCTCACGCGACTTCGCAAACAAGGGCTGGAAGCGCACGAACGAATGGAGTCGCTCGCCCAAGAACTGCAAACCGACCGGGAACTGCTCGGTCGCGCCGTCCACGTCATCGCGGCCGACTTGTCGCGCGCTCGAACGCAACAAAAACGACACGCGCCGACCGGCCAACCCGCGTCGCCAGCAAACGAATCGGGGACGAAATGCCGGGAGCGTTTTCTGAATACACTCGCCCAAGCCCAGCATGCACACGCGGTTTCCCCCACGGCTCCCTCGGACGATACCCTCGCCGCGTTTCGCAATGTGGTGGCAACCTATGCCGACTGGCTTTCCGCGCACCGACAGGAACAATTGTCCTCGAATCCACCCCCTGCGTCTGAGAACGCAAGCGATGTGGCGGATCTCGAATTCCAACTCGAAGCCCTTCGAACACAGTTGCAAGAACGGGAGCGAGCCGTGCAACGCAAACGAGCGTCGATGGAAGACGAGCTCGCCCAAAACGGCGAGGAACGGCGACAGCTCGAACTCCGTCTGCTGGCCCTCTCACAACAGTTCGAGCGCGCGCTGAAGAAGACCGGAACGTAG
Source organism: Myxococcota bacterium (assembly GCA_028284955.1). Lineage (GTDB taxonomy): Bacteria > Myxococcota_A > Polyangia > Polyangiales > Houyiibacteriaceae > JANQQS01. The sequence continues at coordinate 34,450 of JANQQS010000093.1, forward strand.
AGCACGAAACCGGTACCGAAGCGCCCGAACACCGATGGAAGCGTGCGCGGGCTTGAGCCAGACGCTCGCGTCGGCTAGCGTGCGGCCCGTCGCTCGGGAACGATACCCAGCCGAGCCGTTCGGGGTGTAGCACAGCCTGGCAGTGCGCAAGCTTTGGGAGCTTGAGGTCGTGGGTTCGAATCCCACCACCCCGACCACTTGACGCCTCCGCCAGGAGGCCAAATGAAACGGATACGCGGAGCCTGAGCCTTGCTCCCCTGTACAAGCGGAACGGCAAGACGGAATCAAACTGCGAGACCGTCTAGGTCACATCAAGCTACGAGTGACCGAGCAAGGCCCAGGGCCGCGTGAGCCCGGACGTCTTGCTCGAATCGTGCCAACATTCGTCAAACTCAAACTGCCGCAATTTTGGCGACATTCAATTCCGCCCAGAGCGCTTCCGTCGGTTTGTCCCTGGAGGCGGGCCACCACAATTTCCGAAAACCTGGAGTCTGCCGACCCCACAGGGAACTCCCGTACCCCGACCAAGCCGCGGATATCCGAACGCGTTCTGCCTTGTGCGCACTCGCGACATCGCTCTCGAAAGCGCAGGATTGCCTAAAATCAAAATAAAAACAGATATTTAAATACAACGAGTGTTCTCTCGGCGAAGCTTGGTGTAGTCCTTGCTTTGGGAATCATGTGGGGCCAACCGTTGGGATGAACGTGACCGGTCGACTACCGCGCGGGAGCAAACACATTCTTCAACCACTGAGTGGGATGTCATTCATGGTCGCCGCTCTCGCCGGGATAGTCGGCGCAGGATGCGCTGCCGCGGCAGAGGACGACGATGCTCAGGAGAACAAGCTCGCGCGCCGAATGGCGAAAATGGTGGACCCGTTCCCCGGAAATCCCGCGCTCACTTCTCACTTTGGGTGGCGCTGGGATCGCTGCCACACCGGAACTGACTACGCTCAGGGTGGTAAGGCGCCCATTTACGCCGTCACCGCGGGCGAGATAGTCGGCGTCTGGGACAAGAACAAAACAGCCAACGGCTACGGCGCGGTGCTCAAATCCGGCGACTGGACGTTCGCCGCAATCCACTTTGCCGACAAACCAAACGTCAAACTCGGGCAAAAGGTCGAAGCGGGCACGTTGTTGGGGCGACAGGGCAATACGGGAAGGTCGAAGGGGGCACACCTCCATTATACCATCCGCCATCAGGGCTGGCTGGTGGACGCGCACAAGGTGCTTGTCGCCATGGACGTAGGCAACTACCGCAACATGGGGATGAAACACAACAGCGAAAACGGCTGCGGAAAAAAATTCGAGAGCATCGAGCAGATTCGCTCGCTGCTTCCGCGAGACACCAGTGCTTGTCAGCCGGGTGAAGACTGCTGCGATGCCGGAGAAGGCAAACGAGTGACTCCTGGGACATGCCTCACCGGATTGGCCGATTCACAAACCGGCGCTTCGGTGTGCCTGACTGGCAACACGTGGGGCGATGTGACCGCGTGCTGCAACTCGGAAAGCGAGGGTCGCGCGGTGGGCGAAGGGTACTGCATCGAATACGCGGGCGGCGGCGGCCCAGACAAGCATGGCTGGTTCGGCAAACACACATGCTTGCCTCATGCCGTCTGTCAGCCCGACGGCAAGTTCGCGGCGACCGCCGAATGCAGTCAAGACGCAAGCCTCGGGTACAAAGTTCGGACGCCCAATAGCCTGATGCTTCCCGTCAACACCGATCGCATGTGCTCCCATGGTCCGCGCGGCGAAGTCACCGACTACGACCTCATCAAGCAATCGGGAGCGATCTGCAACCCGAGCGAATTCGCGCCGATTTGCTCCGCTGACGGAACACTCTTCTATCGCTGCAGCGGCTTCGGTACCATTCAAGTCGATACTTGCGACTGTATGGGCGCGCCTGCTTCGTGCCCTCCTCTCGCCAAGCTGCCCACCGAAGGGCCGCTTCCGCGCCCCGTGCGTCGACCGACCACCGCTCCTCCGGTCGAAGGCGCCGGAGCTCCGAGCACTCCAAACACTACACCCAGCTCGCAAAGCGGAAGGTCGGTCTTGCGAACGTCGAACCTCACTCTTTAGCCGCGCGCCTGCTTCGAGTCTCCGATGAACAGCCATCAGTCGCGCTTTCTTATCGTCAAAATGGGCGAGACGATGCCCGACCTCCAGGCGCGTCGCGGCGACTACGAGCATTGGTTTGCGAGCGCGCTCGCGGGCGATCCCGCGCGCATTGAAATCATTGATGCACGGAGCGCAGAACTGCCTTCGCCAGAACCATTTCGCTCGGTGGTGATGACCGGTTCGTCTTCACTCGTCAGCGACCGCGAACCATGGAGCGAGCGAGCCGCGGCGTGGCTTCGGCGGGTCGTTGACGCCGGTGTGCCATTCCTCGGCGTGTGTTACGGACACCAGCTTCTCGCCCACGCGTTCGGCGGACACGTAGAGCGAAACCCCAAAGGCCGAGAGATCGGAACTATCGAAGTCTCCCTCACTGCCGATGCGAAACACGACACGCTGATGAACACGCTCCCCGCTTCGTTCGTCGCGCAGGCAACCCACCGCGAATCGGTCCTCGAGCTCCCTCCCCGCGCGATCTGCCTCGCCTACAACGCCCACGATCCGCATCAGGCCTTTCGCCTGGGCGAACGCGCATGGGGCGTTCAATTTCACCCCGAGTTCGATGCCGACATTGCGCGCACCTACCTCGAAGCTCGCGCCGACGCATGCCGAGAAGAAGGACTCAACCCTGACGACCTCATTGCAGCCATTCAAGAAAGCCCGATCGGCCCACAAATCCTCAAACGCTTCGGGAACCTTCGCTGAAGGGTTTGCCTCAAACCCTCCCCCACGGAATACGATTCCGCGGGGCCTCGCTGTTTTTCGGAGGAGCTGGCCGTAGCCCCTCCCGACTCCGGCCGCTGCGCGGCCGCCCCACCGCTTCGCGGCGGGGCCCCAGCAGTTCACTCCTCACGCAACCAGGTCACGTGCTTCCTGGCGGGGGAGTTTGGGTGAATCGCACGGGATTGTATCCCGGGCGAGAGGGTCTGGGTGCCAGACCCTTAAGTTAAGGACCGTTGGTGCACAAGCCGGCGTTGTCCGGCCAAGGCATGTCGGGCGCAACGCATCGACCCTCGCCTGCAGGGCAGCCTTGGCCCAATTCGCAGATGCGCACGCATCGGCTATCCACAAGCCCGGCGCAAAACAGACCGGCGCGACATTCGTTTTGTTTGGCGCACGACGCGCCAACCTCTCCCGTGCCGGCCGCCAAGCACTCGGTGTCGGGCTCAGACGATACGACGTAGCAGCCTTCGCCTGGCTCGCACGAGCGCGTATCCAGTACGTCACACGATCGCGGAGCGCCACACTCCCGCCAACTCGACGCCACCGAAAGTCCCTCTTCGATGAGTAGTCCTGGACCACCACAGCGCTCTTCCGCTCCGCAAGCGCCTTCCGTGCCGTCGCAACACACCCTACCGCATTCGCCTCCGGTCCGTTTTTCAAAACACGCATGCCCGAGCGCGCAGTCGCTACTCCGCGTGCAGCTTTGCCCCACCTCTCCATGGCCCACGTCGGCCACGCACATGCCTTGCCCGTCGACCAACGCGCAGGAAAGATCGCCTGCGCACGAATCCGCCGTCGTAGGTCGACAGTCGCCCAAGCACGCCGGCTCCCCGAGGTTGGTTCCAGCGTCGGAGTTGGCTGTCGTCGTAAGACCTCCGTCGGACAGGATGGATCCGTCAAACAACACGGTGTCCAACGTGCCGGCATCTCGAGCCGACGTGCCGCCGTCTCCGTCCGAACACGCCGCGGCGAGAATCGAGCAAAAGATGAATACGCAGCGCGCGGCGGTCGATCCCGACCACGCGCCCGCGAAACGATGGAACCCAACGAAGTGATGGAACCCAGCGAATGTCGTTTTTGTAAGCAAGCGAACCTCGGGGGCTAGTCAGCCGCCGCCCTGCCTTTAGTTTACAGCGGAATGCGAACATTCGCCCGTCGCTTTGATCAGGCTCAACGACACGCACCCAGCGGACTCGTATAACCTGCCAAATTTCCGCAGGTTTGGCCGGAGTCGCACGACGGATCGTCATCTTCCTGGTCACAGAATGTGGCGCATCGGCCAGTCTCTTCGACGCACGCCGCGCCCTTCACGCATTCACTAGAGCTGACGCATGCCGCGCCTACCTCCGCCGATCCGGGAGGAAGGCAAAGGAACTCGCCGCCGCCAATGGGAGTACAAGCCCGGTCCGCGGGACAACCGGTATCAGCGAGCGGGTCGCAATCGTCGGTCGCACGGCACAGACCCACGCCGGTATCGTCGCCAGTGTTCTCGTTAATGATGGAGATCAAACATTGCTGCCCCGATGGACAGGCGTCCGAAGACCCTCCGCAGCAATACGTCCGACACACTTTGTCGTCTCGATCGCAATGCAATCCTGGCGCGCAGTCTTGGTTTCGCGAACAGGCCTCGAGGTCGGTTTTGGTCCCGGCTACGCCACACACCGGGATGGGGTCGTCATTGTCGGCAAGCCCCACATAGCAAGCGTTGCCGTCGGAGCACTCGCTTTCGTCCATAACGTTGCAGGCCGCCGCGGGACAGAGGTCTGCAGGATTGGCTCCGGAGTCCGATGTTCCGCCATCGGTATCGTCTTTGGAATCGCTGCTGCACGAAGACAAAATCATCGTCGGCGTCACCAAGAGCGCCATCACCAAGCTAAGTCGAATACTCATTCGCTTCTTCCTCCTATTGGACGATCCCCCTACCGAATGCGCGCGATTGCGGGACCGCGCCGAGTTGTTTGCAGCACAGGATCAGGACGCCGCGCTGTTGTGTTTTGTTCAGACGGGCTAGTTGGCCGACGACGTATCCGCCCGCGAGCTTGCGTCAGCTGACTTATTTTCTCTATTTCTCCGGATCCGCTCAGTTCGATGAACCAGCGCCGCTTCCACAAAACGAGTAAACAACGGATGAGGTCGATGGGGTTTGCTCTTGAACTCGGGATGAAACTGGCAACCAACGAAGAATGGATGATTCGCGAGCTCGATCATCTCAACGAGGGTTTCGTCCGGAGAGATTCCGCTGAGCACCAGTCCTCCTTCCTGAAGCTGCGCGCGGTATTCGTTGTTCACCTCGAAACGATGCCGATGACGCTCGTGCACCTCGCGCGCCCCATAAATGCGCGAAGCAAGCGTTCCGGTGGATAACGCGCAGGGGTAGGAGCCGAGGCGCATGGTCGCCCCTTTGTCTTTCACACCGCGCTGCCCAGGAAGAAGGTCCACCACCAAGTGGTCTACATCGGGAGCGAATTCTGCGCTATTCGCTCCCTCGAGTCCGCATTGATGACGCGCATATTCGATCACCGCCATTTGCATACCAAGACAGATTCCGAAAAAGGGAACGCGTTCTTCGCGGGTGTATTGAATCGCCCGCACCTTGCCCTCAACTCCTCGGTCGCCAAAACCTCCGGGCACCAACACGGCATCGCAATCGCCAAGCTTGGTTCGGAGGTCACCGGCTTCCAACGCCTCACTATCCACGTAGCAAAGATCGACACACACGCCGTTGGCCAGGCCGCCGTGAACCAACGCCTCGTGAAGCGATTTATAAGAATCTCGGAGGTGCACGTACTTGCCGACGACGGCGATCGAGACTCGACCAAGCGTCGGCGCGCGCGTCTTTTCCACCGTGGCGCGCCATTTGGAAAGGTCTGGTTCGCGGGACCAGATGTTGAGGCGCTCAACCAGCTGTCGATCCAAGCCTTCCTGATGAAGCACGATAGGCAGCTCGTAGATCGTGTCTACGTCTGGCGCGGCAATCACCGCGCGCTCCGCGACGTTGCAAAAATGCGCAATCTTTCGTTTGACGTCCTTCGGCAACGCCCGTTCTGCGCGGCAGATCAAGAGCTCGGGTTGGATCCCCAGGCCGAGCAGCTCTTTGACCGAGTGTTGGGTGGGCTTGGTTTTGAGTTCACCCGCCGCGGCAATGTGCGGAACAAGCGTTACGTGCACCGATACCGCGTTCTGTCCGCCGAGCTCGACTTTCAGCTGACGCACCGCTTCGAGGAACGGAAGCGACTCGATATCTCCCACCGTTCCTCCGATTTCGATGATCGCGACGTCAGCACGGGTTGCGACGTCGAGCACGCGGTTTTTGATCTCATCGGTAATGTGAGGAATCACCTGGATGGTGGCGCCGAGATAGTCGCCCCGTCGTTCTTTGGAAATGACGGCGTCGTAGATCTTGCCGGTGGTGAAGTTGTTGGCGCGGCCCATCGTCGCGGACGTGAAGCGCTCGTAATGGCCAAGGTCGAGATCCGTTTCCGCACCGTCGTCGGTAACGAACACCTCCCCGTGCTGGTAGGGCGACATCGTGCCCGGGTCAACGTTGATATAAGGGTCGAGTTTGAGGTGCGTGACCTTGAGGCCTCGCGCCTCCATCAGCGCTCCCATGGACGCCGCGGCGAGCCCTTTCCCGATCGAGCTGACGACGCCTCCGGTCACGAAAATGAACTTGGTGCGACGTTCGCTCATTCAACAACACTCCCATTTTCGGGCTATCGGCACTTTCGGGTATCGGCTATCGGCCAAGTACGGCTGACCACGCGGCCACAGGCCTGCTGGCAATTGGTACAGTGTAGGACGCTGTCCGCATTCGAGCACCAGAGACCGGCCAGGAAGCCGAATCGCCGGAGAATCTACGGGGGCGCGCGGTGGCTGTCAACGCAGCCGAAATAGTGCAAAAATTGCCCACAACGCGCGCTTGAAGTCAGAGAAACCGCGTGCACATGCGCATTCCGGCGCGTCAATTTACAGCCGATTTACAAGAACAGCACCGACCGTCCTCGAACGAAGACACTGTGTCAAAGTACTCGCTAGCGGATCCATCGTCTTGACGCGTTGCGACAGAATGCTTATGAAACTTCTGTTGGCTCCGTATCACTGTGAAGATGTAAACTGTATGATTGGAGCTGCCGAGCCGCGTTGGTGGACACAGGACAAGTCGGGGGAACGATTCAGACGACGCAGCACAACGGGAGGGAGTTCGAGTGAGCGTGCAAACCATTGTGATCCGTGGAAACCCAGTCCACGCTGCCGGCCTCATCGAACGGTGTGGCCGCGCCGGGTTCTCCGTGATCCATCTTGCCGACTCCGACGAGCATCCCGCCGACGCCCTGCAGAACGCCGATTTAGTGTGGGTCTTGCTTGAGGGTGAGGAGCTTCCGGACGAAAGCGCTAGGCTCGACGACCAGTCCGCGCACTCCCTCAGCCAACTAGAACAACACATGACCCCGGGAGCGATTCTGGCGGCGAGCGCCCCTTCAGATTCTTGCTGGGCGCTGGCACGAAGCCTCACGCGCCCGGCGCAGTTTCTCGGTGTGCGTCTTGCGTCCCCCCAAAGATTAGAGCTCATCCCGATTTCCGAAACCGCACCAGGTGTTCTTGAGGCGACCCGGCTCTTCGGCCGACAGATTGGTCTCGACGCCACAAATACGCCAGCTCCATCCCCAACATGCCTGCTTCCTGACGCTGCCGAGTAGCCTCGGGAGACCACCTCAGCAGACCTCGACCGGTCGGATGTCGCGGGTTGAGTACCAACGTATTGAAAACCAGACGAAATCGACCTAGGTGTAGCCGAACGCCATGGCCTACACCGTCTTCGCCCGGAAATATCGACCGCAGACGTTCGACCAACTCGTCGGCCAAGAACACGTCGCACAAACGCTATCCAACGCGATAAGCGCCGACCGCGTAGCCCACGCGTTCTTGTTCACCGGGGTGCGGGGCGTGGGAAAGACAACCACCGCGCGTATCCTGGCGAAGGCCATCAACTGCGAACGTGGCCCCACGGCCAATCCGTGCAACGAGTGCACCACCTGCACAGAGATCACGGCCGGAATCGATATGGATGTGCAAGAAATCGATGGCGCATCCAACAACGGGGTCGACGACGTGCGGAGGCTACAAGAATCGCTTCCGTTTCGGCCAGCGCGCGATCGCTTCAAGGTGGTGATTGTAGACGAAGTCCACATGCTTTCGACTGGTGCGTTCAACGCTTTTCTCAAGACTCTCGAAGAACCGCCGGCCCACGTGAAGTTTGTGTTTGCGACCACCGAAATACACAAAGTGCCGGTCACGATTCGGTCTCGGTGCCAGCGCTACGACTTCCGACTCATCCCGCGGGCGACGATCGCGCAGCGAGTGGGCGAAATTCTCGAAGCGGAAGGAGTTGAAGCCGACGCAGAATCGATCGCACTCGTCGCCCGCGAAGCAGCCGGCTCAATGCGAGACGCACTGACGTTGCTGGATCAAGCGGTCGCGTTCGCAGGGAACACACTGGTCGGATCCGAGGTCACCCAGGCGCTTGGGGTCGCCCCCCAACAACTCGTTCGTGATGTGACGGATGCAATGCTCGGCGGCGACGGGAGGGCAGTGATCAGTGGAATGCGCACGGTCGCCGAACAAGGAGCTGACCTCGTGCACTTTGCCCAGCAGCTCACATTGTGGCTACGAGACCTCATCGTTCTGAACATGAGCGATGACGGCAGCGTAGTGGATTTGGCACCCGACGAGCTGGACGCTGCGCTGGCCCAGGCACGCTCTTGCGAAACGCTCGAGCTGCAGCGCACGTTCGCGGGTTTGTCGACGCTTGTGGAGGACCTCACTAGAGCAGCCCAACCGCGAGTGATCCTTGAAATGGGCTTGATGCGCCTCGCAACGCGTCCTCGACTACAAGATATCGGTCGCCTGCTTTCGCGTCTGGAGCAACTAGAGCGGCGCCTCGAAGCCGGAAGCCCTGGCGCCGGAAGCCCTGGCGCCGGAAGCCCTGGCACCGGAAGCTCGGGAACGAACAACTCGACGACAAGAGACTCGAGGACGAGCAGCGAGACTTCCGAGACCCGCTCGACATCAACGGTCGCCGAACCCCACCCGGTGGACACATCGACTGCGGTCAAGCGCGCAATGGCACTCGCCGGATCCAAGATCGATTCCCCTGCAGGCGAGGCAACAACGACGGGCGAAACAACAACGACGAGCGAGACGATAGAGAGTCACCACTCAAACGGTCATGCAACGAACCCTGTGTCCGCCAACTTCGGCATCGCGGACGGCGTAGCTCCTGATCCTCGCCGATCCGCGGTCCAGGAGTGGGAAGAACTCATCTCTTCACTGCGCGATGACCGACCGGGAATCGCTGCAGTGTTGCAGCATGCTGTGCCGCGCGTCGTCTCGGGCGACCGGGTGGTGCTTTCGTTTCAGAAGGGATCGTTCTACGGCCGCAAAGCGACAGCACCGGAAACCACTGAGGCGATAGAAACCGCGATCTTTTCGCGATTCGGTACGAAACCTGAGGTGAAGATCCGATTTGACGCAGATGAGCGCAGCGCAGAACGTTCGGTAGCAGTCATCGAAGCAAAACGGCGCGACGCACGAAAGGATTCGTTGCATCGAGAAGCGATACACCATCCAATCGTGCGCGAGGCGCTGCAGCTATTTCCAGCATCGCAAGATCATGTTGATGTCCGAGTAGAGGCCGACGCTTGAACTGGGAAACGGCAGAGCATGCAGGTACGTAGATCGGAGGCGAAAAGAACATGAAATTCCGGGGTGGAATGGGTGAATTGATGCGGCAAGCGAGCCGCATGCAACGGAAAATCGAAAAACGGAAAGAAGAGCTCAAAGAAGAGCTCTTCGATGCGTCCGCGGGCAACGATGCGGTCAAGGTGGTCGTCAACGGCGCGAGCGAAGTCGTCAGTGTGACGATCAATGAACAGCTGCTTCAAGACGAAGGGCTTGAGATGACGCAGGATCTGATTGTCGCGGCAATGAATGCGGCGCTCACCAAATCGCGTGATGCTGTCAGCGAAGAGCTCGACAAAGTCACTGGCGGACTTGCTATCCCGGGTATTGGGTGAGTCAAGATATTCGCGTGGACGATCCCATCAAGGAGCTGACTTCTCTGCTTTCGCGGCTGCCGAGCATCGGCGAACGTACCGCTACACGGCTTGCGTTCCATGTCCTGGCCGATGATCCGAGGTTTGCGCGCGCGCTGGGGGAAAGCATCGCGCAAATCCACGACCGTGTTGTGCGCTGCACACGGTGCGGAAACTACGGCGCTTCCGCCTTGTGTTCCATCTGCTCTGACAGCAAACGCGACCATTCGCTGGTCTGTGTTGTCGCTCGGGTGCCCGACTTAGTGGCCATCGAGCGAAGCGGAACCTATCGCGGGGGATATCATGTGCTTCATGGCCTGCTGGCACCGCTCGAAGGTATCGGACCGGAACGCCTCCCCCTGGATACGTTGATCCAGCGCGTGCGCAACGGCGAAGTACGCGAAGTTGTGATCGCCACGCCGCTCAATGTGGAAGGAGAAGCGACAGCTCTATACGTCGCAGAAACATTGCGCGATATGCCTTGCCAGGTGAGTCGAATCGCGAGCGGCGTACCGCACGGCGGCGAGCTCGAGTTCACAGATCAGGTTACGCTTGGACGCGCGATCTCCGAGAGAAAATCGGTCCACGACTCGACGCAGAGCCAAGGTCAAGAACCATGACAAACGCAACCCTTTCTTCCGGCGCAAAGGGCGCGCGGCACGTCGCGGACGCAGTACTCGCCGCGCTCGTATTGTTGATCGTGGGCATGATGGTGATTCCACTGCCGACGACAATCCTCGATCTCTTGATCGCCGGAAATCTGTCGGTCGCGGTCGTCATGCTCCTTGTGGCCATGCACATCTCCGGTGGTCTCCAGTTCGCTTCATTTCCTACCGTGCTCCTCATCACCACGCTGTACCGACTAGCGCTGAATGTCTCGTCCACTCGTCTCATTCTGCTTCAGGCTGACGCTGGCGAGATCATTCGAAGCTTTGGTAGTTTTGTCGTTCGCGGCAACTACGTCGTGGGCGCGGTGGTGTTTCTGATCATCACGCTCATCCAATTCCTGGTGATCGCGAAGGGCTCGGAACGCGTCGCTGAAGTAGGTGCCCGCTTCACTTTGGACGCCATGCCCGGCAAACAAATGAGCATCGACGCAGAGCTTCGCAACGGTTCGCTGAGCTCCGACGAAGCGCGCGTCAAACGAGCTCAGTTGCAACGCGAGAGTCAGTTTTTTGGGGCGATGGACGGAGCGATGAAGTTCGTTAAGGGAGACGCCATCGCGGGGTTGGTCATCACAGCCATCAATATCGTAGGGGGGTTGGCGGTGGGCATCTCGCTCCACGACCTCAAACCGCTCGAGAGTCTCGAGCTCTATGGCTTGTTGACCATCGGCGACGGCTTGGTATCTCAGATTCCCGCGTTGTTGATTTCGACATCCGCAGGTTTGGTCGTAACGCGCGTTTCGTCTGAAGCCGAAAACCGATCGCTTGGCCGCGATGTCGCCGCAGAAATTTTCGGACAACCCAAAGCGCTCGCGATTGCAAGCGCATTTCTTTTGGCTCTTGGCCTGGTTCCCGGCTTGCCGCTTGTACCTTTCCTGGCGCTTTCGGCTCTTTCGGGAGGGCTCGCGTATCGCCTTTGGCCCACCCATACGCCCGAAGATGCATCGCGCGGAAGAGGACGTGCGGGCGCCCGGACACTCGCCTCGGACACTTGGGTTCGTCAGGTTGCACCTTTGGAAATCGAACTCGGCGCCGAGCTTGCTGCAGAGCTCCACGGCGCGCCGCCTGCCTCGCCTCCTCCCCTCGAGCGCGACATCGCCAAACTTCGCGAGGAAATTTTTCTGGATCTCGGCGTCGTCTTGCCCGACACGTCGATTGCGCCGAACCCTCGAATCGCCCCGCGACACTATCGCATTCTCGCCGACGAGGTCGTGGTGGGCGAAAACACCGTGCCGGGCGGTCAATCTTTGATCGTTGCAGCAACCGATATTTTCGCAGCGCTCGATATGACTACGCGTCAGACGACGGATCCGGTCACCGGGGCCCACGCGTATTGGGTTCCCACGCAGCACGCAGCGATGCTTACCGCACGCGGGTTGTCGCCGCTGGGGCCGGAAGCGGTGGTGTTGCGCCATTTACGCCATATCGCGCAAACGTCGGCCCGCCGTTGGCTCGGGGTACAGGAAGTTCAGCACATGCTCGACGAGCTCTCGTCCACACACCCTGCGCTGATCCGTAGCATCGTGCCGAAACCGGTATCGCTCGTTGCCCTTACCGAAATTCTATCCCGCCTCGTGCACGAGCGAATCAGCATTCGACCCTTCGTCCAGATTCTGGAAGTACTCGCAGTTCACGCGCAGCACGAACAGGACGTCGCTCGCTTGTCAGAACAGGTTCGATCTTCGCTTCGCGAACATATCACCCAGCGCTACTCCGACGGCGGTGTGCTGCGCGCATATGTACTCGACCCTTCGATCGAAGAAGCCATTCGGGACTCCACCGAACACGGTTCGACGAAGCCCCGACTCGCGCTGCCTCCCGACCTCGCTCGCGAAATCACCGACGCGATTCGCAGACGCGTCTCCGTGGACTACGAGAACGTCGTCCTCCTTACCCAACCCGATGTGCGATGGATGCTCAGAAGCTTGATCGAAGTCGACCTGCCGCAAGTCGCCGTGCTCAGCTACGATGACGTCGCTCCTGAGGCGACGGTGGAAGCGCGCGGGCATATCTCGCTGTAGCGGACTGTAAACCGTGAGACCCAGACCTAGGCCGATTCTGCGTGAACCAGTCTTCACAGCGTGGCCGCCGCGCGCGGGATCGGGCAGCAAAACCCCAGTAACTTCGCGGGAGTTCGCAAGAAACGACAATGGCATTGCCTTTGCGAAGGGATCGAGCGTGACCCTTGTGGAGGTATGTGTCGATGCAACGTTTTCTGGGTGCCGCTCTCGTTCTGATTCCTGCGGCCCATCTCGTTCAAGTAAGCGCCGCACACGCGGATTGTGATCCGTCAGACGGGCCTTGCCTCGAGGCCGAAGCGGCCAGCGCAAGCGCTCCCGCGGCTCCGCTGGCGACCACGCCAACGCCGACCACCACCACGACACCGGCCACCACCACGACGACGGTGTCGGCAAGCCCGGGCGGACAGGTAGTCGTCGTTCAGGCCCCTCCGCCGGTCGTCGTCGTACCCAATCCCGCGCCTCCACCCCCTCCTCCGGTCGCTATAGTGGCTCCCCCCGTGCCCCCGCAGCCGGCCGTTGTTGTGAAGAAGGTCGAGCGATTCCCGCAGCGGGTTGGCTTGCATGCGCATGTGGGCTTTGTCGCCAGCGACGACGTGGCGATGGGAGGATTTAGCGGGGCCTTTCGTTTTCGCCCGGTGCCTCGATTTGCACTCGATTTTGGAGTCGGTGTGTACGGCGGAAACGACTACTACGATCGCGATCGCGTAGAAGTCCCGATCACCATCGATGGTTTGCTCTACGTGAATCCTCGTTCCCGTTTCCAGTTCTATTTTCTTGGCGGAGTCGGTCTCACCCTCGCCCACGCCGAAGGCCCTGCGCCGGACGGCACGCGCGAGCGAGATTTCGCCTACGCAGGCGGAGAACTCGGCGTTGGCGTAGAGTGGCGCATCGGCAACCATTTCGCGCTCAACACAGATATTCGCGGCTTCATCAGAAGGCGTATCGACGACCACGCGACGCCGGAGTTTATCCGTTCGGATGGGCAGACGACCGACGTGTCCGGAGGCGGCATTTGGACCTTGGGCGGAACGATATACTTCTAGAGGAAGCCGTTTCGAACGCGGTGGCTATCCAAATAGTTTGCGAAAGAACTTCTTCACCTGCGAATCATCCGGATTGCTGGAGGTTTCGCCCTCCTCTGATTCGCCGTCGTCATTGTGTTCGCGGTTATCGACGTGCGGACCGTCGACCACCACCACGTCGTCTGAAACGTGAAGCTCGAAATCATCGGTTCCCAAGCTCGACGGAAACTCCGAGCGAGCCGCCGCCTCCGGTCCCCCTTCGAGGAGCTCCGCGAGATCAGGTGCCGCCGCCGGTGGATGCGAGGATGTCATCGCGGGAGAATCGGTCACCAACGGCGCCGACACATCGCCCTGATCCAAGTCTCCAAAAAGATCATCAACCGACAATCGCGCACCTGGTTCTGGGCCATCAATTTCTTGAACACCCGACGCACGTGGCACTGCTTCGGACGATGCCGACGGAGAACGCCGCGGCTTTCTGGATATGACGGTATTCTCGCGGCCAGGCAGATCGCCTACGCTGGTCAGACCATGAAGCGACGAATCAACTTCGCTCAGCGAGCGCGACGCTGCCCGGTGACGAGAACATACCTCCGTAATCTCGTCATCGGTCTTGCCGAGCGACGAAAGCTCTTCGTCAATTTTCTCGAATGGCTGCATCCCCCTACCTCGCCTGCCACGTCTCAGTGTGCCTCGGTTTCGGATGAAAGCCAATCGGCGAGAAGACATACCCGATCCTGGCCCCAAGCGATCCGCTCGCCCACTCGAAACGAAGGCACACCCCATAGGCCGAGTTCTCGAAACGTGTCCCAATGCTCGCCAGCGATTTCTCGCCATCCGTCTTGATTGAGCGCGTCGCAAACCTCCGTGAATTCAACCCCCGCGCGCGCGGCGACGTGACGAAGCCCGTCATCACGAGAAACATCTACACCTTCGGACCAGATTCCCCGAAGCGCCGATTCAACAAAATCGAAAACCTTGTCTTCACGAATACCGAGCGCGACGGCGACGCAACGCGCGGCTCCTTCGTCTCCTGGATCACAAATCCGGCCAAACGGAACGCCCACGTGACGTGCTTCGCGAAACGCATCGCTTCGCAAGTAGGCGGCTTGAACTGGAGAAGTCGGGAGCCCCCCCAAAAAGCGGGGAAGTAGCGGGCGACAGCGTACGCGCAACGGAAGTTCTTGATGGATCCGGCGCAGCCGTTCTACCGCAAGATACGAATGAGGATCGCGAAACGTGAAGTACACGTCGATCGTGTAGGGATTCTCTTTTTCCGTCGCGCCGCGGTGGCGCGCATGCACAGGGAGATCGGAGCGCGTGCGTTCAGATGCGCGAGAACAGACCCGCGGGATGGTTGGGTGCGCACGAACGTTCAAGCCTTCTCGCCGCAAACGTTCTTCAAAATACGCAAGCCGTTCGGCGCCTCGATACCATTCGCCCGCGTAAAAAACGACGCCGCCTTGATAGAACCCTCGATTTCGCAGACCGCGATAGTTCTCCTCCAATCGGGGTCGAACATCCTGACCTGGTACAGAGCCAAGCCGAGAGACCAAGGAGCGAAGAGCTTCTCCATCTCCGGAAAATATCGCATTCCCCAAAGCCCTCGCAGCCTGGAACGTTTCGTCCAGGGGTCGTTCGGCAAGCAGCACTGCGTTCGCCTGCCGAGCTTGATGCATCGACGGCGAGGTCGCGCGAGCAGGAAAATCGAGCCCCAGGTAACTCGCAATCTCCTTGGCGTCGATGAGATTCATGCGCGCGCGAAGCTCCGGTTCGGGGTCCACATCGGCGGCGGGCGGAGGCACAACCACAAGCGACAACTTCAAAGGATAAACTTCCCGGAGCCGTTCCAGCGCCTGCAGCGTCAAGTGGCTGTGGGGATCGTCCACTTGGTGGTAGAAGGTGAGCTTGCGTCGCCGCTCTCGAATCAGCCGACCTCCGAGCGTTCGTCCCACCCAGCGAAACGGGACCGCTAGCGCATCCCCCGAAACTTTTCGATAGGGCGGATACAATACGCTGCTTGTAGACACCAGCGACCCCTTCGACCTACGCCTGGACCAACCGGTAAAGGACCTCCACCGCTTCTGAAAGCTTGCTCGGGTCCGATCCCCCCGCTTGCGCGAAATCCGCGCGGCCTCCTCCCCCGCCTCCTACCACGGCGGCGGCTTCGCGAATCATGGCTCCCGCCTGATATCGATCGGTGAGCTCTTGCGAAACCGAACAGACGAGCAGAGCCTTTTTCCCGTCTCGGCTCTTTGACCCCAGCATCACGATCGCTGGGGTCATGCGGTTCTTCAGCTGGTCCGCCATGTCGCGGAGCGCTTTCCCGTCTCCGACGTCGACGGTGGACGCAAGCACGTTGATATCGCCCACCCGCCGCGCTTGGAGGTCTGCTTTGCCGCCTCGAATGAGCTGCCGGTTGAGGCGTTCGATCTCTTTTTCCAGTTCCCGCTGTTTGGCGAGCGCGCGACTCGCTTTCTGGGATGTTTCAAGCGGCGGAGATTTGAGCAGCGCCGCAGCTTTGGCGAGCTCTTCGTCGACGGCGCGAAACCGGGCAAGTCCGCGCAATCCGGTGCACGCCTCGATGCGCCGTACACCAGCCGCGAGCCCGCTGTCGCTTAAAATCTTGAAGATGCCGATGTCCCCAGTGCGATAGGCGTGGGTCCCGCCGCAAAGTTCGAGCGAAGGCCCGATACGCACCATGCGCACGGTCGCGCCGTATTTCTCCTCGAAAATCCCGATCGCGCCCCGCTCTTTGGCTTCCGCAATCGGGAGTTCTTCGGTGGTGATTTCAGTATTCTCTAGCACCGCGTGGTTCACTAGGTCTTCGATCTCCGCAATCTCCTGAGCGGAAAGCGCGCGGCTCGCGCTGAAGTCAAACCGCAAACGATCTGAACTAACCAGCGAACCTTTTTGCACCGCCGAGGTTCCCACGACCTCTCGCAACGCCCAATGAAGCAAGTGGGTAGCGCTATGGTTCCGGCGCGTGGACACGCGCGCGGCTCGATCGACCCGAAGCGAGACCTCATCACCTACGCGAAGCGTGCTGCGCGCCGTACCGGGTCGCAGCGTTCCGCGATGAATCACCAAATCATCCAACGGGCGCTGGGTATCGTGCACGTCGAAGACGACGTCGCCGAGCCGAAGCTCGCCACGGTCGCCTGCCTGGCCGCCGCGTTCGCCATAAAACGGCGTCTCACGCACCACGACCTCCGCGACCTCGCCGTCTAGCCCATCGCCGCCTGCTTCCGCACCGCTAGCGATAGGAAGCTCTCGCACGCAAACGCCGTTGTGGATCAAAGCGACGATTTCGCTTTGGCCATCTTCCTCTGCATAGCCGGTAAAGGAAACCGGCCCTACGTCGGCAAGCACTTGGCGATACACGTCCAAGACCGCCGGCCCGCCAACCTTGGACCCTTGGCTGCGCTCTTTCGCTTCCTGCAGCGCCGACTCAAATCCTGCGTCGTCTATACGAAACCCCTGCTCCTCGCCGATTACGTGCTGCAAGTCCAGTGGAAACCCGTAGGTATCGTAAAGCTTGAACGCAACATCCCCAGGCAGCACCCGGTCCGCTCCATCGCCAAGCCACGCGTCGTTTTCTTCGAGCAGATCAAGCCCACGCCGCAGGGTGCGACGAAATCG
This sequence comes from Myxococcota bacterium, assembly GCA_028284955.1. GTDB lineage: Bacteria > Myxococcota_A > Polyangia > Polyangiales > Houyiibacteriaceae > JANQQS01. The sequence goes on from JANQQS010000093.1 coordinate 51,729, forward strand.
CTCCTCTTCCTGCTCCGTAACGTCGCGGATCAAATCACGATGCTCGGAGAGCTGGGGGTAGACCGCGTTCATCAAGTCCACCACCTTGAGCGCGCAGTGATGCAAAAACGGCTCACTGATCCCCAATTGATGGCCGTGGCGAATCGCCCGCCGCATCACCCGACGCAGCACATAGGCCCGGTCCTCCTTGTCTGGAAAAATACCTTCCGAGATGAGAAACGCGGTGGTCCGGGCGTGGTCTGCGATCACCCGCATGCTCACGTCATGCGCTTCTTGAGTCCCGCCGTAGCGTCGGCCGGCGATTTCCGACGCCAAGTCGACAATCGGTCGCAGCAAATCGGTATCGTAGTTGCTGAATACATCCTGCCCCACCACCGCCATGCGTTCGAGGCCTGCGCCTGTATCCACCGACGGAGCGGGCAGCTCGTGCAAGGAGCCGCCTGCTTCATGCCGCACGAACTGCATGAACACCAAATTCCAAATCTCGAACCAACCTCGACCGTCGGCGGCCGGTTCTTCCCCGAACGTCGAAGGGTCGGTCGAATCGAGCCCCAGACAGTAGTGAATCTCCGAGCATGGACCGCAAGGCCCCACTTCGCCCATCTGCCAAAAATTTTCTTTCGCACCGCAGCGAATGATGCGCGCCGCATCGAGCCCGCTCACGTCCCGCCAAATTGCCGCCGCTTCATCGTCGGCCGGCCCGTATCCTTCTTCGCCACCGAATACCGTAACCACCAAGCGTTCGGGATCGAGCGCCACCGTCTTGGTCACAAACTCCCACGCGAACTCTATCGCCTCGCGTTTGAAGTAATCGCCGAACGAAAAGTTCCCGAGCATTTCAAAAAACGTATGGTGCCGGGCTGTCACTCCCACGTTTTCCAAATCGTTGTGCTTGCCGCTAATGCGAATGCATTTTTGAGAAGACGTCGCGCGCCGATAGCCACGCGTCTCTTTGCCCGTAAACACATCTTTGAACGGCACCATGCCCGCGTTCACGAACATCAGCGTCGGATCATTCGGCGGCACTAGTGTCCCCGAGGGAACCTGCTCGTGCCCTCGAGCGGAGAAAAATTTCAAGAACTGCTGACGAATGTCTGCTGACGAAGCCATAGTCTTACGCGTCCTCTAGCGCTCAGACGATCTCATGGCAACGAGAGGGCTTGAGGGTGCCGACGAGGAGAAGTACGCTGGCACTATGGCCATTTCGCCCGCGATGCCGCTTTTCGCTCACGAATCGCACGCGCTGGCGGCGTTCCAGTCATGGATTCGGGAGCGTTTTTCGGACCGGCTCTGCGAACTCAAGCTATTTGGATCGCGCGCACGTGGCACCGGTCACGAGCAGTCGGATCTCGACTTTCAGCTGTAGATCTCTACGATAGAAAGCAGAACGCGGGCTCGTCGCTTTCCCTAGCCACGGCTAGTGAAACGCGTAGCCGATTCCGGCACCGAGGCGAACGTAGTGGTCGACGACGGGGTCTCTCAGCCCACCAGTGACTTGTTCGCCGCCGGTGTCGAGGTCGGCAGAAGGCCAGGGCTCCCAGAAATCAGTATTGGGACATTCGCTCGAGCCGTCCGCGCATATCGATTGCCCGCGGAACGACGTTTGGTAGCGCATGTATTCGACGATGAGCTTCAGGAACAAGCCGTCGACGAGATAGGGCATTTCGTGAATCGCATCGAAGCCAATCACGATGGCGCCCGACTGCCGAGTGTCGCCGCCCCAAATGGCTTTGGCGTCTCGTCCGATGTCGAGCACGACGCGGTACGCAAACCGAAGCGCCAGCGTCAAATAGGTCGGGACCAAACCGTAGGTCGCGCCCGCGCCGATTTGAAGATGGCGATATTCGAGGGGAGGAACCACGCTGGTGCGATCCACGTTGATGAGATCCAGCGGGCTGAGTGAAAATCTTAAGGCACCGTAGCCAAGCTCGGCGGTGATATGCGGATCACGGCGCTGCTCGCCGATACGATAGTTCATCTTGGCGCCGACGTAGTACTCCTGCTGCTCCGTGGAGATGGCGATTTGCTCTTGATTGCTATCGGGGCAGCGCGGTTCTTCGCGGCAGGCGGGAGCGATGGTGGCCGGGGCGAACCCGCGCCGATAGTTGAACGCGAGGCCGAACCACGGCACGCGCTGTTCTTTCAAAAACGCGCCGGGATACACTTCGCCTTCGATCCCAAGCTCGGGATGGCCAATTCCTCCGCTGCGGTAGCTGCGCTGCTCGGGGCTGCCCATGTCCGGCGATTCGTCCTGACCCCGCAGCGTTGCGTCGACAAACGCGGTCGCCGACATCGAGCGACGCAATACGCCACCGAGGAGCGCGACGCGAAACGCGTCGAAGTGGGTGTCGCCGTCGCCGTCGTCGTCTTCTTCGTCATCCGCCGCGGCGGGATCTTCGTCGTCTCCCTTCGCGTACCACGGCGAGGCTGCGCCACCGGGGTGGGTGTCGGGGAGGCCCGGCGGGAGATACTCGGGGGGCGGCTGGCCTGGGGCGGGGAAGAATGGGTCTTGGCCCGGTGCAGCGGTGGGCGGCGGGGCCTGGTTTGGCGCGGGTTGGACGGGAGCGGGTGCGGGTGCGGGTGCGGGTGCGGGTGCGGGTGCGGGAGCAGGAGCAGGAGCCGGGGCGGGTGCAGGTGCCGGGGCGGGTGCAGGTGCGGGGGCGGGGGCAGGGACTGCGGCGCCGCCGGGAGGCGAGGTTTTGCTGAGATGGCGGAGGAGGCGCGAGTAGCCGTTTCGGCGTACGGCCGCGAGCGAACGCATGGTTCGGCCCGACCACGTTGCCGAGCCTACGGTGGCTCCATCCGCCGCATTGCGCACGCTTACCCTCAGCGACCAGCCGCGCCCGGCTCGGCTTACGCGACCATCCAGAAACGCCGAAATACCCAGACCGCTCGCAATTTGGGTCTCGTCCTGCGGGCGAACCCGAGACCGTCCAAACATATCGCGCGCGGTTCGCTTCATCTCCGCGTTCGACACCACGTCGACTTGCCCGCTAGCCTTGAGATTGGAGACCAGCGAACTCCGCAGCGAGGCGCCCTGAGGGCCTCGAAACCCATTCACCACCACCCGCATCTGCGCATCGACGACCGCGGGGGCAACAGCCGACGCGGCGAGCATTGTTGCGCACGCCGCCTCAACCCATAGCCAGCGCCCGAGCGCAAGCCGCTTCATAGCCGGCTCCATAGCCGGCTCTCGGGGCGCGGGTCGCAATCCGCGAATCTACATGTAATCGTACCCTGTCGCTGGACGACAGGAGGAAGCGGTGAATCCATGTTCAAGAAATCGTGACACAAAAACGGGCGCCGCCCACAAGACCTCGCACACCGGGTCCGGCGCCTGCGTCCGTCCCAAGACTAGCTCGCCCCGCCAGATCGAGCACGCACTCGTTTCGCAACGCTCGAGCTTGACCACATCCTGAGTGGTTTTCTACGGGTGGTCACGTTCGCCAGCTCGCCGGAGAAAATAACGAACGAGCCAATGCCCACCGTTGCCGACAGTGTCCGGAGCCTTGTGTATACCTGAAGGTGGAAACGTTCCATCACCGACATACGTAATTGGCCAGGAAAACTTTGGCTTGAGCACGTCTCCTGTACAGTCGTAGTTCGGCACTCCGCCTATTGACTCGTCATTCGGCACCCCATTCGTGCAACCCCACGTTCCGGTTTTGGACCACAGCACACGCACCTCTGTTTTGAAATCCAGATGAAAAGGCGTGGGGTGAAACCTCTCCACATCCATCATCGACCGTCCCTCGGTTTTTGTATCGAACCTCATCCACAACGCCGAGAACGCGCGGTTGTATAGCGATCGAGCGCAGGCGCCGAGCAGAACCAACTCCTGAACGGGGTTGTCGGCATTGGCGTTTAACCCGCGTTTCAGAATACTCGAAGCCGTGGCGTCGTTTGCGAATCGGCCCCCGGGCTTTACAAATGCAAAGCCTCTCCGCAACGGGGAGTTTGCCGACGAGGGACGTGAGAGACCTTCTCGCAGCGAAAGGATCGCGTCGTCCACGTTTGCGAACACTTTTTCCTTCCGGCAGACATCAAGATAGTCGACGGCGACATATTTTGTGAGGACATTTGCGGGTGAGGAGAAACCTTCGTCTTCGAAGCCTTCGAGATCACAGTCGCGGCTCGTCTCAGGGGAGCCTGCAGTGGGTTTCTCGCGAATTTGGATCTTGTACGCGCCGTCAAACTCCAGCGGCCGAGGAACGTACCGAAACAGTCTGCCTCTCGGCGGTTCCCCCATCGAGCCCGCGGTTAGATATACCGGCCCCGGCGTTGATCCCGGTTCGCACGGGTCGAACGTCCGTACAATGCAGTTCCACTCGTTCGGCTTCGGCGAACCAAGCTGCAGTCTTTGAGGAACGCTCCACTCTTGAAAGCGCTCGAACTGACGCCAACGTATTTCGTAGGCGACGGGCTTTGGGTTGTCGAAGTCCACGCGAATTCCGTGTGTCACAAACCGACCATCGGTCCCTTGCGTCGAGTCGCGATACGCGAGCGCCTCTTTCGGCAGCTCTTCTCGCATCACCATGCGCGCCGAAACCGACAGCCTACGGGCGGACTGCTTGGCGGTGTCGGCGGCCCGTCCCGCAGACGCCGCATCGCATCCTGCGAGGGCAGTAAGCGACACCACCATCGCCAACCGCAACCGTCGCCCGCAGTCTGAACTTCGACCTACAGGCATGTCGTCTACATCCAACTGCCAGGGTGATCGTGCCTGTCGCTCCGCCTGAGAAAGTAGCGAGCGACCAAATGGCCCATGGCTCCGAGCGTCGGAGGCGCTTGATGCAGCCCTATCGCCGGAAAACCTGCGGTTCGCGTGGGCGGCCCGTCGCCAACATACGTAATCGACCACGGGACCTCCGGCTCGAGCACGTCCCCAGTGCATCGGTACGCGCGCACCCCGCCTTCTCGCGATCCAGTTTCTTCACCTTGGGTGCACCCCCAGGTGCCGCTTTCGGACCAAAGCGCGCGCACGTCGGTCACGTTGTCGTAGTGAAAGGTAGTCGGCGGGAATGCCGCGATGTCAACGAGCGGCGACTTGGCGTTCTCGTTGATGTTGATGGCGCCGTTTTCTCTCCGCCTCATGCGCTTATCGAATCTCATCCAATAGTCTGGAAACGCTCGATTGAATAACGAGCGAATGCAACCGCCGAGCACCACAAGCTCATGAACAGGCTCGGGTGGCTTATCTAGCTGAGCGACAACGTAGCGGTTGGCATTGACGGAGTTCGCAAACCGCCCCGATGGTTTGATGTGCGCAATGCCCACGCCCCCGGGCGCGAACGCCGTTTTCAGCAACCGCACGGCCCGGTTGACGTCGTCAAACACACGCCCCTTTCGGCAGACCTCGAGATAGTCGACGGTGATCTTTTTCTGAGAGATCGATTCGCCCCGCAGCGCCTGGTCGTCGAACCCTTTGTCGTCGCACCAGCGTGCCGGCGCTGCGAAGCCTTCCGGACTCTCGCGAACTTGGATGAGGTAGGTCCCATCAAACTCAAACGGACGCGGCACGCGAGTGAACCGTTCGGGATGGAAGTTTTCGCCCTCGGGCGCGACGCCCATCGAGCCCGCCGTCAAGTACACTGGCTGGGGCCGACCGGAGGAGTCCGCCGCGTCGCAAGGGACCACCGTCCGTACGATGCAGTTCCAGTGCTCCGGCTCGGGCGCGGGGACCGCCCGGCGCCAATCCCCACTTTGAAGTTGCTCGAACTGTCGCCACCGGATTTCGTACGCTTGGCCCGGTTTCGCGTTCTGGAAGTTCACGCGAATCCCGTGCGTGATGAACCGGCCGTCGGTCCCGCGCCTCGGGTCGCGAGGCTCAAGTGCTTCTTTCGGCAACCGGTTTCGCATCACCATGTGCGCCGAAAACGACAGCCCCCCCGCAGACTGCTTGGCGGTATCGGCCGGCTGTCCCGCAGACGCTGCGTCGCAGGCCAGGCTCATCACGCTCAGCGCGCACGACAGGATGGTTCCATGGCCATTCTTCACTACAGGCATGTCCCGAACGGCGGGCTACACGAACACGTCAACCGCGAGCTCCAGGGGGCCTAAACTAGGGAACCACCGCGCCCGGTCAAGGCGCTGGGTCGGCGAACATACCTTCCGTTTCTTGCCTGCTTGGCACGACCCATTGCGAGCAACCCGTTCATACCCCTGATTTCACAAAGCAATCTCGCCCTCGTCGCACGATGAGCCCACCAAAGATGGTTGGATCGCAACTTGCGCAGGGCCAGAGAGTGAACCGCTCCGCGCTTTGCCTGATGATGTTGCTTTGCGGCTCGCCGCTCTTCGCATGCTCCGCCGTGGAGGACGCGAGCTCGGATTCGGAGCAAAAACAACGAACCGGGGGGCGCTACGCAAGCGTATTGAAAGTTCGATATCCTGACGGGACCTCGGCGTCTTCGGTGCTGGTGTACGATCGAAAAACGGTATTGACCGCGGCGCACGTGTTGCGTCGGGAAAGGCCGACTTTTGGCCGGATCGGTGCGTGTCAGCTCATCGAACATCCGGGGTTTCTTTTTCCCGACGCTCAAGCCTACAACCCCTCGTTCTTTGGCCATCTCGACTTGGCCGTGGTCCAGTTGAAGCGACGGGCGTTTCAGACCCCGGCGAACCTGGTCACCGAACCGGAGAAGATGTTGGGGCGATGCACAAAGGCGGTCGCTTCGGGATACGGTGAGGACAGTTCTGGGCAGGTCCGACGGCGCATCGATGCGCCGGTCGTGGTCAGCGGTCATGTAAAACAGATGACGTCGCTAGACCCACTCATCGACCGGGAGTCACAATTCTTTTTCAGGATGAGGCAGGACGGCGAGATGTTGAAGCGGAACCGCGAGCTGGCACTCGCGCCGGGTCATAGCGGTGGCGGTCTGTTCGACGACAACGGTGGTCTCCATGGAATCGTGTCCGCCGCTGTTTGCCGCCTCGATTCCATCCTAGGGCAAGCGGTCTCCATCGCGCGGCACCAGGCATGGATCAATTTGGTTCGAGAGGCTCTCGACGCCTCGAGAGACAGTCCTCCTTTGCGCATCGACGCGTGCCACCCCGCCGCTCCCTTTGTGCGGCTCCTGCACCGAAAAAGGCTGATACTCACAGACGAAGTCTCAGGGGGACTCGAACGCGCTCTATCACGGCGGGTGTTTGCGCGATGGCTCGAACGCGCGTTCCGAGGCGAATACGCAATCAGTGTCCGCGGCGACGCCGCTTTCGGTGATGTCACACGCCAGGACCCTGACTACGTTGCGATTCGCTTCGCGTACCAGAAGAACTTCATGGATGTCGGGGAGTCAGGATTGTTTCGGCCCGACGAGCCACTGGAATATATGGACGCGATTCGAGCGCTGGTTCGTGGCACGCAGATGCAGCTCTGGGTAGGGAAGACGGCTGAACGCACGCTCCGGGAAAACTACCGTCTGTTGTGGCCCGCCATTCGATCTCACTACGCCCAAGAGCGCACCAAAGACCTCGCCATCGCCATCCATAACCAGATCGCGATCAACCTCTCGTTCACGCTGCGTCCCGATAGACTGACGACGGTTGACTACAAAGGTGCAAACGTCGGCAATCGGTGGCAAACCCGGCCGCTCGCCCAGGTTGGTGAAGCGGCGACCATGCTCTATCGAACGCTGGTCAACAAGAAGATGGCTAAGCCTTTGAGCTCACGCTACGTCACGTTCTATCCGCTCGAAGGCACAGACCGCGAACCAAGCTGCGAACCGTAGCGCCGCGTCTCGCACGCAGATCGTAGCGCGGCGTCTCGAACCACGACGAGCGCCACACAACTGTTCATGCTATCAGTAGTCGCGATGCTGACATGTCTACGCATTCGCGATTTCGCGATTATCGAAGAGCTGGAAGTGACGTTCGGTCCGGGGCTGAATGTGCTCACGGGCGAGACGGGGGCGGGGAAGTCGATTTTGGTGGCGGCGCTGCAGCTCGTGCTGGGCGGAAAAGGGACGCCCGGGGTGGTGCGTACGGGGGCGCCGCAGGCAGAAATCGAGGGGCTATTTGAGATCGACGAGGCGCATCCGATTCACCGCGAAGTCGACGCGGAGCTGGTGATTCGCCGCGTGGTGCTCAGCAGCGGCCGAACCCGCGCCTACGTCAACGGGCGGTTGGTCACCGCAAAAGAGCTCGCTCGGATCACGCTGGGGCTCGCCGATATCTCTTCGCAACACGAGCATCACGAGCTTGTGCACGCGCGCACCCATCTCAACTATCTGGACGCCTTCGCCGAGCTTCGGAACGAGCGGGAAACGATCGCCCAAGCGCACGCCACGCTGGCGCACGCCGCGCGGGCCCTCAAAGAGCTCGAAGAGCTCGGACGCGCGCGCGCGGAGCGCGAAGATTTATTGCGATTCCAGCTCAGCGAAATCGAAGACCTCGCCCCCGAGCCCGACGAAGAAACGAAGCTCGAAGAAGAACGGCAGCGCCTTCAGCATGCCGAACAGCTTGCCTCGACGACCGGAAACGCCGAGCTCGCGATCTATTCCCAAGACGGCGCGCTCTGCGAGCGGCTAGCCCAAATCGCCGGGCAGCTCGAGTCGATCGCGAAATTTGACCCAACGCTAGGCGCGCTTGCGGAACGCCTCCGCGAAGCCACCGTGCGCATCGAAGACGTGGCTGGCGACCTGGGCCAGTACCAACGCTCGCTTAGCGTCGACCCCAAGCGCCTCGCCGAAGTCGAAGACCGGCTGAGCCGCTTGGCGCACTTGCAGCGAAAATACGCGCGGGACGAATCTTCGGTGGCAGACTATCAAGCCCGCATCACCGCCGAGCTCGACGATCTGCAGCGGCACGAACAGAAAGAAGCCGAGTGCGCGGAAACGCGCGACCGGGCGCTCGCCAAGGCGCGAAAGATCGCTCTATCGCTTCGCAAAAAGCGCGCTGGCGGCGCCAAGACCCTGGGCCAAGCGATCAGCGGAGAACTGGGCTCGCTGGGCATGGGCGACGCCCAAGTCACTGTGGAGCTCGCGCCGCTCGAAGGAAAGCCTGGCGAAGTCGATATCGATGGCGCGCGGCTTACCGCGACGGGCATCGACCGCTGCGAATTTCTCATCGCGCCCAACCCCGGCGAATGCGCCAAGCCGCTGCGACAAATTGCCAGCGGCGGCGAACTCTCCCGCGCGATGCTCGCGATCAAACGCGTACTCGCTCACGTTGGCCCAGCGAATCTCTACGTATTCGACGAAGTCGACGCCGGCGTCGGCGGCGCGGTGGCCGAAACCATCGGTCGCAAGCTCGCCGACGTCGCCAAGCACCACCAAGTACTGTGCATCACCCACTTGCCACAAATCGCAGTATTCGCTCGCGACCACTTCCTGGTGCGCAAAGAAGTCGCCCGCGGACGCACGCGAAGCGCCATCGTTCCGCTGACCGAGAGCCAACGAAAAAACGAAATCGCCCGCATGCTCGGCGGAATCCAAATCACCGAGCGCACCGAAGCCGCCGCGGCCGAGCTTCTTGGAAATGCTCAGCAGCTTGAGCCTCAAAAACGCAAGCCGCGTCGATCGAAAGCTGCTTCACACAGTCAGGCGAAAAGATCAGTGCTCTAAATAGAATCACCGCGCCGCGCTAGCGCACGGCGACCGGTTTGGGCTCCTCTTTCTGCCAGCATTCGAGGCCAGTGAGATCCCCAAACTGACCAAATTCGTTTCCGAGCGAGGAAAAAAGCGCGTCGATCGGTTTGGGATTCACGGTGCAAGTGCTTGGATTGCTCTCGTACCAAGTCCAGGTGTAGCCGTCCGGCCTGCCTACTTCCACGTTGTCGATCGTGACGGTTCGTCCGACGGACGCCTCATTGTAGGGCGTGACCCAGAGTTGAAGCACCGGAACGTCCTCGACATGGTTCTCGCCTGGCAGAAGCTTCCAGTAGCCGTCCTTGGCTCCGGACTTCTGCCGACAACTACCCGGACGAGCTGTGAAGCTCACGTGCCAGCGTATCGGCGCCGGAAGCGTTTTCACGTTGGCCACGTTTTCGGTTTTCGGATTTCGTTTGCTCCAAAGCCAGCCTCGGACGCTGGCGCCATCAAGCACGAGATAGCTGCCGTCATCACAGCTTAAGATGCGCTGAGCACTCGTGGACTTCCTTTGCTGATCAGAAAACGGATGGTCGCTGGTGGCTGCGGTGCACGCACCCGCAATCCACGCCATGACAATCAAGCCGACTCGGCTGCACAAGTTTGCGCCGGCTCGGCGCCCATCCATCAAGCGGCTCATTGCGAACAACATCACCCCGGGGATCATCGCAACCTCTTCGTAGTTTTAGAGACGTTCGGAGGTATTCGCATAGCGTAGCCGACGACGCAAACCGCTATGCAGCACTCCAGACCGCAAACAAGGACTGGACAAAGACCCTGAAACTGATCCCGATGCGGATGCCGAAACCGATCCTGACGCCAATGCTGATTCCGAAGCCGATGCCGAACCTCATCCCGAACCCGATGCCGATCCCGAACCAAAAAACTCCGAGTTTTTCCCCATCTGCGTCTACATCTGCAACTGCCTCAGATTCAGATTCAGGTGCTGATTCGGCGTCGGTGTCGGCGTCGGGTTCGGGGATGAGGTTCGGCATCCGCGTCGGTGTCTGGGCCCGATGGTGGTTGAGTTCACGCAGCAGCATTCAAACGAGCATGCTGTTGAGCTCGTCATTCCGATGGTCGTCCAGTTCGGAGCCCGATCGCACCTTCGGAGCACCGAGAGCACCGCGGACGTGGGGGTCCACGTGGTCGCTTGGTTACACACACACGCTCGGCGAAGCCGTTACTCTGAATATTGGCGCCGGATATGTTCAGCGGGTGCTCTTTCGGGGAGGGCTCCCGGGCAACCGCGCCGAACTGGGATCGCGCATCGAACTGGGATCGGTGCAAACCATCGCCAACCGACTTCAGCCGCTCATTCGTATTCACCTGGGCGACTTGGCTTCTCTCGATGTTCGCGTTTCCGCGCAGTACGACTTCTCGACTCGTTCGTTCGAAGAAACCTACATGTTTGGAACGACATTCATCTGGTAACTGCACACCGAAACGTCCGCTTTGTTTTCCTCCACGGTTCATTTTTCAGAGCGATTGCACTACTGTCTGTTCCACCTTGGACATCGTCCAGGGGTTGGAGCGACGGATGACACCAGAGACGATTCGCGAAGAGTTTGAGCAGCGCGGGATTACCCGCGTCAAGGTAGGCGGGTTTGATGTGGACGGAGTGCTGCGGGGCAAACACATCAGCTTGAAGAAGTTTTGGTCGGCGGCCGAACACGGGTTTGGGTTTTGCGACGTCATCTTCGGATGGGACATCGCCGACCAGCTCTACGACAACGGTGCGCTCACCAACTGGGATACCGGGTACCCTGATGCGATCGCGCGCATTGATCTGTCGACCTTTCGCGTACTGCCCACCGACCCGCACACTGCGCATTTTTTGATCGACTTCGAACACGGCAAGAAGCCTCACCCCGCGTGTCCACGGTCGCTGCTCAAGCACATGGCGGCGCGCGCCGAAGCAGCGGGCTACCGGGCCAAGTTTTCGGCGGAGTTTGAGTTCTGGATATTTCGCGAAACGCCCGAATCGATTCGTGACAAAGACTACCGCGCGCTCACTCCGCTTAGCCCGGGCATGTTTGGCTATTCCTGGCTGCGCGAAGGTCAGCATCAAGAGCTCATGCACGACATTTTGGACCACATGCAGGCCTACCGCATCGACATCGAGGGCTTGCATACCGAAACGGGCCCCGGCGTATGGGAAGCCGCGATCGGCTACGACGATATTCTCCCTGCCGCCGACAAAGCCGCGCTCTTCAAAACCACGCTGAAACAAATCTGCCATGACCATGGGCTCATGGTGACCTTCATGGCCAAGTGGAACGCCGATTTGCCCGGCTCGAGCGGGCACATTCACCAAAGCCTCTGGGACGATAGCGGCGAGAAAAACCTATTCGCATCACCGAGCGGGCCCCATGGCTTGTCGGATCTCGGGCGCGCTTATCTGGCAGGAGTGGTGGGTCTATCCCGCGAGCTGACTGCGCTCTACGCACCCTTTTCCAATTCATACAAGCGCTACGTGCCGGGAGTATGGGCGCCGCTCACGCCGTCTTGGGGCGTCGACAATCGAACCTGCGCGGTGCGCGTCATCAATGGACCGGGATCGAGCGCAGCGCGGCTCGAGCTTCGTCAGACCGCGGCCGACATCAACCCCTACATTGCGATGGCGACAAGCCTCGGCGCCGGCCTTCACGGCATACTCAATGGCCTCGAGCCGCCTGAGCCTACGCAGGGCGACGCCGCCGAGAGCGGAGAACCGCTGCCTATGACCCTCGAAGATGCAGTCGCCGCGCTCCGCGGCAGCGACACAGCGCGCGAAATTCTGGGAGAAGCCTTCGTTGATCACTATCTACGCACCCGAGAGTGGGAAATCCGGCAAGCCCGCACCGCAGTGAGCGCCTGGGAGCTTCGACGGTACTTCGAATCCGTGTAGCGTCGATGTTCTCACCATGCCGTTACCCTTTACACCTCGAAATTTGCTAGCCCAGCCGCTCCGCTTGCCGCGCCTTCGCCCCTACGCTCCCGGGCCCGGAGACCCGCGCATCTTCGCCTTCAATACCGAGCGCGAAGAGGTTGTGCGACGCGTGGTGAAGCGCGTACTCCAGCGGTACGAGGCAAACGCAGCCATAGAGCGCATCCTCAGCGACGCCGCGTACGAAGAAATTAGGCGGCTAGAAAAACAAAAAGACACGGAATCGAGAGAATCCCTCGGTTCATGGCGGCGGCTACATCGGCGACTGGGCCAGCTGAGCCGCAGCCAAAAAACGGCCAAGCTGGAAAACCTTTCTCACGAAGCGGCGCAGGACATCGCCGGCAACTTCGACCCGCGCGTGTACGAACTATCGCGAAGGCTCGTGCCTCGCTTGCTGACCGGCGTCATGCATCCCGCGCGATTGGTCGCGGAAGTTCGAAGTTCCCGCAGCGCGCTCGACGACTTGGTGGAAGTGCAAGGTGATATTCACGCGCTGCGCAGACTGCAACGCTGCGGCACGCTGATCTACGCGCCCACCCACTCCTCCAATCTCGATTCGATCGTGCTCGGGTATGCGCTTGAACGAAGCGGACTATCGCCGGTGGTCTACGGAGCGGGAAAAAACCTTTTCACCAATCCCATGATCAGCTTTTTTATGCACAACCTCGGCGCCTACCGGGTAGACCGCCGTATTCGCAGCCAGCTCTACAAAGAGGTGCTCAAAACATACGCCTGCGTGATGATCGAACGCGGCTATCACTCTCTATTTTTTCCGGGAGGAACGCGCAGCCGCTCGGGGATGATCGAGAAAAAACTCAAGCTCGGACTGCTCGGAGCTGGCGTGGAAGCGTTCGCGCGCAACCAAACTGCAGGTGATTTGCCCAGCGGAAATCGGCGTGTATTCGTTATCCCGACCACCATCAACTATGCTTTGGTGCTCGAAGCGGAAACGCTGATTGGCGATTGGCTCTCCGAATCTGGAAAGAGCCGATACATCATCGAAGACGACGAGTTTTCAAGGTTCGAGCGCTGGATTGCGTTTGTGCGCAAACTGCTCAGCACGAGAATGGGCTGCGTGGTTCGTTTTGGCCGCCCGTGCGATCCATTCGGCAACCCGGTGGACCTCGATGGACAATCGGTGGCGCCTTCGGGGCAAACGGTCGACCCGGCGTCCTACGTTTGGCGAGGCGGGCAGCCCACCGTCGATGCGAAACGGGACCAGGCCTACACCCGCCAGCTCGGAGAGTTCCTCGCGCTTCGCTTAGCTCAGGAAAGCGTCATCCTGCCCACCCACTTGGTCGCGCATGTGCTTTTTCGCGATTTGATGCGCAGCACCGCGGGCATGGATCTCTTCGGCCGCATACGCCTGCGAGATGAGATTCGGGTGCCCCGCGCGGCCTTCGTGTCGGACGTCGGGACCACGCGCGATCGCTTGCTCGCGCTCGAGAGAGAAGGAGCAGTGCACGTGCATGACTCCTTACGCCAGGCGCCCGAAGAAATCGTTCAACAGGCCCTTCGCGCGTGGGACGGTTACCATCAACGACTTGCTGCGCACGTCGAGGGGTCGTCCGTGGTTGCAGCCGATCCGCGCCTTTTGCTCTACTATCAGAATCGCTTGGTTCCGTTCGCAGAACGTCTGGAAGACCTCGATGGCAAGTCGGGGCCGGCGGCACGAGAAATTCAAGCGCTAGGAAACGCGGGATGAGCGAGGTTCACTCGCCTATCACCGTGGGAATCGTAGGAGGAGGCGGGTTTGGCACCGCGCTCGCTCACGCGGTGAAGCGCAAAGGCCATCGAGTGGTTCAATGGAGCCGACGCGAAGGAGAATCCGCAGACCGAATCCGGCGCACGTCGGACATCTCCGAAGTCGCCACGGGCTCGCTGATTGTGCTCGCGGTTCGCTCGAGTCACGCGCCCGAGATTTGCTCCACGCTCGGTCGCCATCTCGACGGTCGCCATCTCGTCATTCACGTGAGCCGCGGACTGGTGGGAAAGGAGCTCACGCGCCTTTCTGAAATCATCCAATCGCGAACCCCGTGTCGTCGAATCGGCGTCCTTGCCGGCCCGATCGTGCAAAGCGCGCTGCGCGACCATACGCCGGCCGGAGGGGTCATCGGCACGCCTTTTCCCGAAGTTGTGGACGCAGCGCAGATCGCCTTGGCCGGGCCTCAACTACGCTTGTGCGCGTCCACAGATCTGGTGGGCGTAGAACTCTGCAGCGCGCTTATGGGCATGCTCGCGCTTTGCGTGGGCTATGCCATGGGTCAGCAGGCAACCCCCGCCGCGATTGCTTTGCTCGTGACACGAGGTCTTGAAGAGGCGAAGCGCATCGCCGAGTCGCTGGGAGCCCCAAACGTAGGCACCTTTTCTGGGCTGGCGGGGCTCGGCGATCTCGCGGCGGTAGTGGCTGGAGATCCGCGACCCGAGGTTGTGCTCGGACGACATCTCGCGGGGGGCATCCACTTAGAGGAGGCCTTGGCGCGATCGGAGAACTACGTGGAAAGCGCACGCCTGACGAGAGAAATCGCCGCATACGCCCGCGACCGACACCTCGACGCACCAATTTCACAAGCGATTTCAAACATTTTGGATGGAAAACACGATTTATCGGACACAATCCACGCCTGGATGGCGCCGCCCCGCAGAAAAGAGTAGACCGGGGCCACCAGAACCAGGTAGATGGGCGGAGGGTTGTCCATCGGTTCCCCTAAAAAGCGAACGAAGAGATACGATCCATCATGACCGCTGTCTGGAGCTTTCCTACCCGCGTGCTCTTTGGAGAGGGCACTGCTGCAAAGATCGGAGAAGAAGTCCGTTCGGTTGGCGGCTCCCGTGCGCTCGTAGTGACCGACGAGGGCGTCGCCGCAGCCGGGCTGGTGGAAACGGTCACCGATGCGCTGGACGCAGCGGGAGTCGAGCACGAAACATTCAGCGGGATATCGTCGAACCCATTGGAAACTGAAGTCCTGTCGGCCGTGGATGCGTTTCGGAACGCGAGCGCCGATATCGTGGTGGCGATTGGCGGAGGCAGCGCCCTCGACGTAGGCAAGCTGGTTCGCGTCGGCGCCCATCATCCTCTGCCTCTTGCGCAGTACGACGACGCGGAAGGAGGCGGAAGCAAGATCACTGGAGAGCTGCCGCCGATGGTCGCGCTTCCCACCACCGCCGGGACAGGAAGCGAAGTCGGCCGTAGCGGGGTGCTGACGTTGCAATCCACCAATCGCAAAACGGTGATCTTCAGCCCGCGACTGATTCCCGACGTGGCCATACTGGACCCGAAACTCACCGTCACGATGCCTCCGCGCACCACTGCCGCGACCGGTATGGATGCACTGACCCACTGCATCGAGGCGTATTGTGCCCTCGGCGATCACCCCATGGCCGACGCCATTGCGGTGGCTGGCATTTCACTCATCGTCGACCACTTGGAGACCGCCGTCCACGACGGGGGCGACATCGCAGCGCGCGGAGCCATGCTCAAAGCCGCCGCCATGGGGGCAGTGGCGTTTCAGAAAGGCCTCGGCGCGTGCCACGCCCTCGCCCATCCATTGTCGGCCGAACACGGATTGCACCACGGCCTGGCCAACGCGCTGTGTTTGCCAGCCGTGCTGGATTTCAATCGCATCGCCGTGCCTGAGAAAATCGCCAAGGTCGCTCGACTGCTCGGCGCACGCGGAGAAGACACCGAGACCCTCGCATTCGAGTGTTCCGGCGCAGTGCGCGCCCTTCGCAAAAAGATCGGGCTCCCAGAAGGGCTTGAGGCGGCCCAGGTGGACGAGCAAAACCTCCCCGCTCTCGCTGAGCTGGCCATGGAAGACGTATCCCACCGACTCAACCCGCGTCCATGTACGCTAGAGGACATGTTAAGCCTCTACCGTTCCTCTATGTAGTTAGGGTTTGGCACCCAAACCCTCTCTACGGGGTACAACCCCGCCGATTCACCCAAACTCCCCCGCCAAGATGCACGTGACCTGGTTTCGTGGGGGTAAACTGCTGGGGCCCCGTCGCGGAGCGATGGGGCGGCCGCGCGAGCGGCCGGACCGGACACGAAGCCACTCTTCCAGAAGACGCAGTCGGAACAGCTCACCACACAGCAGCTCACGGCGCACTCCGCACAAACGAACGCAGTTCACCACGAACACCGCACGAAGAGAGCAAGGGGGCGCAGGGCCCCCGCGCAGCGCGTAGCGGCGATGGGAGGGGGTCCCCGCGACTGTGTTGATTGAGGGTTTGACACCAAACCCTCTCGTCGGGGTACGACCCCGACGATTCACCCAAGCTCCCCCGCCAAGATGCACGCGCGCAGTTACGTAGTGGTGAACCGGGGGTGTTGGATCGAAGTGACGCGATCGCTCGCAGTCTTGCCCGGCAGCAGAAGCCCAACGAAACCGGGGCCCCGCCGCGCAGCGGTGGGGCGGCCGCAAAAAGCGGCCGGCGGCGGGTGGGGGGCCCCGCGGAATCGTATTCCGCGGGGGGAGGGGCTGTGGCCAGCCCCTCCAGAAAATACTGCGGCTGCGGCCAGACCCTCCAGACTAAACTGTCGAGCGCTTTTTGTTGACTTCGTCTCGGGGGTCGCCGAGCTCGCCTTGGAACATGTCGAGGAGGTTGGGAGCTTGGATCGCGACCCAGGCTGCCGCTTCTTCGAACTCCATCATGACTGCGTCATTGATGGTGGCGCCGGTGCTGATGAGGCGTCGACATTCTCCGTGAATGTCGAGGTAGGTCCCGAGCCGCTCGTCGAACTCCTGTACGCCGAGACGCTGGACGAGGTAGTTGCCGAACTTGACGAACGCGCCCACCGGTTGTTTGCCAAATTTCGCTACGAAGCGGTCTTCGTAGCATTCGTACGCTTCTTCAAGATCGATCTTCATCACGCCATACGCTTGAGGCGACCCCTCGCTTGTGCACGAGCCGCACCAGCCGCTTGCGCGCCCCCCCAAAAACGAAACGCTCCTCCGCAGCCCTTGGGACGTACTACCACATTCGCCCCCGTCGCGCCGTCCAGGAAAATCATGACTTAAGCAAGACTGCATACCAACGAATTTGCGTGATTATAGAAAAATGCGACACACTTTGATATAAACCGCGACCGTAAAAGCACTCGGCGTTTCCGCAGATCGGACTGGCTTATGAACCTTGAAACAACGCGCGCACAGCTCGGATTTTGGATCCTGGCGACGCTCCTCGCCATCGGCGCCACCGGGTGTGGCCTTTTGCTCGATCTCCAAAACGCAGACGCCGAAGCCGGCCTGGACGCAGAAGTGCCAACCGACGCAAGCGCCCCCGATCCCACCGACCCGCTGCCTGCGACGTGCACCGAAGACGCAGAATGCGATGACGACCGCTACTGCACCGGCATCGAGCTGTGTGTGGGCGGTCGCTGCGTTCACCGCAACCAGCCAATGTGCGACGATGGGGTCGAATGCACCGCCGACGGTTGCAACGAAGACCTCGACGCATGCGTCCATCGACCACGACGCGAACTCTGCGGATCAGGCGAAGTTTGCTTTCCGAACAACGGCTGCGGGCCCGGACGACCGTGCCAACGAGACGAAGAATGCGACGATGGTGCGTTCTGCAGCGGCGAAGAAATGTGCTTGGACGGCCTGTGTCAGCCGGGATTGCCCGTTGCCTGTCCAAGCTCCGGATGCCTGGAGGGGATCTGCGATGAGGCGAAAGACGAATGTGCCACAGAGCCTAGCGATGCTTTTTGTGACGACGGGTTGTCTTGCACCGTAGACGCCTGTCGGGCGTCGACTGGAGAATGCTCCCACCTCCGGCTTTCCAACCGATGCGACGACGGTTTCGGATGCACAAACGATGGCTGCAGCCCCGAGCATCCGCTCGCCGACGGCGCGACCGGATGCATCCACACCCCCGATGATTCAGTCTGCAACGGGTCCGACGACTCATGCTTCGAGCTCGTCTGCGCGAGCGCCCCTGGTTCGGCTACAGGATGTGCGCCGCAGTTCAAACCAGATTTCTGTTCGAGCGACGAAATCTGCGACTCCACCACTGGGGCGTGCGAACCAGGAAGCGAAGCATGCACGAACGATGGCGACTGCGACGACGGCAACCCGTGCAATGGAATCGAGAAGTGCACCGCGGAACGCCAATGCGAAACCGAGTTCGCAAGCTGCCCCCCGCCGATGGACTCCTGTTTCGATTCGTACTGCGACCTCTCGAGCGGCGCGCCAATGTGCGAGGAGCGGCCAACGCTAATCTGCTTCGAAGCACTGTAGAGCAGCCGGCCTTTTGGCCAGAGCACGGCTTTCCTCCCCTGCTCGCCCGGACGAAGCACTATTCGTGCGTCATCCGGGCTGCGCTGCCCAGTCGGGGGTGGGGCCCCATCGGATGTATTCGATGGGGCGGGGGCGATCGTCGCCCCCGAAAGAAGCAGTCGCTCGCGCTCTGACCAAAATTCCGCTGCTCTATGGGATGCGGCCGAAGCAGTAATCAATTGCTCAGGCGCTGTCATGGGGGCGTCGGGCGAAGCGTGTACGGTGGTTGCGCACGTGGCGAACGGCGCGACGATTGCTGAGGCATGGAAAGGCTGAACAAGGCGAACTGCCTCTCGCTGTTGTTACCTCCATTTAGGGCCATGGAAACACTCGCGACACGTTGACGTGTTTCGGTACCGTTGTCTGCTTCAGAACCCTTTTTCAGATTCACGGAGCGTTGTGATGAGACTTCGACTTAGCCTTGTTGTGTTCTTTGGTATCGCCGGGTTGACGACTCTATTCGTCCAGTCGTCGATGGCCAACGCCGCCCCCGAGGGAGCGTACGATCTCAGCGATGCGACATCGAGTGTGCTCGATCGTGATTCGCGATCGCGGTGCATCCCCTACCCGTTTCGGGTCGTGCTCACGGACGGCTGCATCTGAAGCCCGCCGCGTTCTTACACGATTCCCAAGCGCTACTCGATCCTTCGGAGGAACTCTTCAATCCGGAGTTGAATCACCACCGGCTGTTCCACCGGCGCGGCGTGGCTCGCGCCGCGTACGAGGAAGAACTCACAGCCGGGAATACCCACCGCGAGCTCTTGCGCGAGCGCGGGAGGTGTGAAGGTGTCTTTTTCGGCCGCCACGACGAGCGAAGGAGTCTTGATGCGCGGCAGCATGTCGTACGCTGAATGTTCACCCGCGAGCCGAAGCATCACCAGGAACGTGTGCGGATCCATCACGCCCACATGGGACCAATACTGACGAAAGTCTTCCTCGATGATCGTTGAGCCGTCGACCTCTCCGCTCCATTTCGCCACGCGATAGGCAAGCTTGCTCGGTACCCGGCTCCAAAGCGCGCGCGCCAAACCACGTTTGTGGGAAGCGGCTTCAATGACGCTGGGCAACACGCGCTTCAGCAGGTCGGTGCCGTGAAAGGTGTCGGTCACCCGGCCGTAGGTCCCACAAAGAAACACGAGCCCGCGAACCCGGTCTGGCTCGAGCCGCACGAATTCGAGCTCCACCTGGGTGCCCATCGAATGACCAAGCAGAACCGCTTGTTCCACGCCGACCGCATCCAGCACAGCCTGGAGGTCGCGCGCCAATGAAGGAATATCGAGCCGCGAAGGATCTTGGGGCGGCCCGCTGCGACCGTGGCCTCGATAGTGCCAATGGATCACGCGATGTCGTTGCGCGAAGTAGGGCATCAGGTAGCGCCACGCAAAACCGTCGCAACCAATGCCGTCGTTGAGCACCAACACCGGGCCGTCGCCGCGCACGCCATAAAACAGGCGCGTGCCATCTTCGGCGGGAACAAAGCCTTCCTCGTCGTAATCCACTCGCGACGAACTTGGCCTATCCCGACCACAATGTCGAATCGCCGACGCTCAACCGAAAGCGTCGGCGACCGCGACTAGACGTTCGTGGCTTCGTCCGGGCTGTCCGGAATGTCGTTGACCGACGGGAGCTTCCGAATCTCCGAAAGACCGATCCTTACGCAGCGTTGAACGATCCAAGACAACGAACGGTCGAGACGAGCTGCTTCGACCTGGATGTCTTGAAGCATCGACTCCGGGAAGTACAGGCTCTGCTTACGCTTGTCCGTACCGGCCATACTGTCGATCACCCTCCATTCCGACCCTGATGTCTACTGTACGTGTAAGAAGAACGACGTTGTATGCCGAAGACGTTGCGTGTCGAAGACTGTACGTCAAAGACTCTGTACGACGGCGTACATACCAATATATATGTTTTTGTACACGTCATGACGACACGGTGTCAACGACTAAACCGCGATCAGGAGCATTGAGTTCGATGGACATATCGTCGGTACGCACGTCGAAAATCACAGGGGGCGCTGCGCTTCTCGCAGTTGGCATGTGGCTTGGAACCGTGGCCACGGAAAACCAAGTCGCCCGCGCGGTACCCACAGACGCGAGCCCATTTGCGAACCTGGCCATTTTCGCACGCGCACTCGCCCACATCGACATGAGCTACGTCGAACCGGTCGATCAGGAGAAGCTCGTGTATGGGGCGATCCGCGGCATGGTGGGCGCGCTAGATCCCCATTCGAGTTTTCTCGACCCAGAAGAATACCGAATCCTCACCAGCGACACCGAAGGCCGATTCGCAGGCATTGGCGTTGAGATTGCGGTCCGTGAGCGATGGTTGACGGTGCTCGCGGTATTTGACGGAAGCCCCGCCCAGCGAGTCGGCCTCCGCCCTGGCGATCGGTTTGTGGCCATCGAAGGCCATGACACCCAAGAGATTTCGATTTCCGACGCCGTTCGCCTAATGCGTGGGGAGCCAGGCACAACGGTGAACATACGCATTCGTCGCGAGTTTGAAGACAAGGACATCGAGCTCACGCTCACCCGAGAATTCATTCGCGTGCCCTCGGTGGCCGCCCGCGTACTTCCCGATCGAACGGTGCTCCTCGAAGTCCGATCCTTTCAGGAGCAAACCGTGGGCGAAATGAAGGAAGCGTTGGACCAGGCCGAAGCGGCATCCCGGCGAGCGGGAGGCGTCGCGGGTCTGCTCATCGACCTGCGGAACAACCCAGGAGGATTGCTGCATCAAGCTGTCGATATGAGTGACGAGTTTTTGTCCTCAGGCGTGATTGTCTCAACCCGAGGCCGAGACGGCAAAGTACTTCAGGAATCCCGCGCCCACCGCCGAGGCACCCAGCCCAGTTGGCCGATCGTGCTTCTCGTGAACGGCTACACCGCGAGCGCCGCCGAAATCGTGGCTGGAGCGCTCCGGGATCATCAGCGCGCGGTCATCGTCGGCGAGCGCACCTTTGGCAAAGGCAGCGTGCAAAACGTCATCGAGCTCGAAGACGGCAGCGCCATGAAGCTCACCATCGCGCGCTACTTCACCCCGCGCGGCACATCCATTCAAGCGCAAGGCATCACCCCTGACGTCGAGGTCAAACAGCCTCGAGAGGAAGACGCGCCGGAAACAGACGATCAGATTCGCGAAGAAAGCCTCGAGGGCCACCTTGCCGAAGGTGAAGAGAAAGACCGCGCCACTGCACAACCTCTCGTCGGCCGAAACGAAGCCCGAAGTGCGCCTCGCAAACGACCAGAGGACGAACGCCCGTTTCGCAACGACTTTCAAGCGCAAATCGCCCACCAAACCCTGCGCGGACTGATTGCTCAAAAGAACTAGCGCTGCCTCCCGTTTGTGGGAGCACGCGCTGGTTTCCAGTTCGTTCGACGCGTTTTTGAGAATTTCCATTTCTGGTTGATCAAGCGGACATCGGCGGTTACCTGTCGTCAAGGTGTCCTTATAGGCGAACGAAGGAGTAACTCGATGACCGCGAACACAAAAAGAAACTCGACGCTATCGAGCGACAAAGAACACCTTGACCTCCAAAAGACCGACTTCGAACTATTCGTGGAGAAACACGAAGCGCTCGATGAGGAGACCGCCGCCGCAGCTATCGGCGGCACTGGGAACTCGGCCGCCGAATGCGTTCCCGAATGCGGCGTAGGTACCTTTCGAGGTTAGGGAAGACAGTAGAACGCGTGACTGTCGCGCCTCCAAAGCCATCTCGCCGAACGGCGAGAGAACCTTGTGCAACCTGATTGTCCAACGGAACCGGCGCTTGCGGGAGCGAGCTCCGGTTTCCAGTTTGTTTCGGGCAACGACATACACTCGCCAAAACGACAATTCGGGTTGATCACAAGAACACTACCGGGTAGTAGGCCCTAGTCAGCGCACGAATGCATCGAAGCAGTAAGGGAGTCTCTCATGGCAAAGAACACAAAAAAAGATTCGGCTCGATCAAACGACGAAAAACACGCTGATAAAACCGACTTCGAGTTGTTCGTCGAAAAACATGAAGCACTCGATGAAGAAACCGCCGCCGCGGCGATTGGCGGCACTGGGAACTCAGCCGCCGAATGCGGAAACTGCAGCGTGGTCCCCTTCGGGACTTAGACCGGAAGCGACGCTCGTGACGGTGTCGGATCAGCAGCTCCGAGACATCCGATGTGGATTGGAGGAGCTGCGCGATTTCCATTTCCGATGGATCGCCAACAAGTTAGCCTCCGAACGATACGCCGCGTGGCCGAATCACGTTTGTGAGGCCGCTGAACGGGATTATCGTCGGTTCTTGGCGTTGAGCCGGGCTCTTCCTACCGTCGCTCTGGTCCCGAGCTTTCTGGTCGATGAGTTCTGGCATCTGCACATTCTCAACACGAGGCGATACGCGGAAGACTGTGGTCGCTTCTTCGGCTACCTGCTGCACCATCTGCCAGCTGAAGTCGACGCAAGTCGCGACAGCAGGGATCAACTGCTTCGCCAAGCGTACGATAGCCAGCAGCTTTGGCGCGAAGTGTTCGGGGAAGACCTCTACGGCGAGCTGGGCTCTAATTCTGCAGATGCAGCGGCAAAGAACCACCTTCGTTCGATCCACAAACGCGCCGAGACCAGCTCCAACGCAGAATCGCTGCCACCCAAATGGGCACGCATGCACCTGCGCGCTCCGGTGGTTCCGTCGGTGATCTCGAGGCGTGGACAGAACTGATGCATCGCGCGCAATCTACGCCAGCTACACTGCACTGGCGTGGCTGTGTGGCGAAGGCGGATGTGAAACGTTTTTGTCGGAGTACCGGCACAAGCGATGGTTTCTTACGTCGGTGAAGCATCGCAGCGCGCTGCTGGATAGCAACAACATCGAAACGCTCGTGAGCACGCACCAAGCCTGGGGTTCGCCTGTGTTCGCAGCCAAACGAAGCAACCAGTCAGTCACTCTGGAGCCTGCCACGGCGAGTGACACGCTTCATCAGCATATCCGCGATGGGTTCACTATCGTTCTCAAAGAAGTCGACCGCGAACATGCGAAACTCAGAGACTTATGTTGCCAGCTGGCGGTGGAGCTCGGGGCGCGCGTGAAAGCCAACGCCTACTATACGGGCGCCGAAACCACGGGGGTTCAACCCCACTGTGACTATCACGACGTCTTCATCATCCAGCTAGCTGGAAAGAAAAGCTGGGATATTTTCGAAGATCCGGTGGACCACCCCGACGTAGGAAGCCGTTCTTTGCTCGAAGATCGATTGAGTCTAGGTGGCCGACGGATAGAAGACACGGTCACCCTTGAGCCGGGAAACGTGCTTTATGTGCCTCGCGGACACTTTCATCAAACCAAAACACTCGACGAAGCGTCCCTGCACATCACCGTGGGTTGTGACGAGTACTGCTATCATCATCTACTTTGTGAACTGGTCGAATCGGCCGCGCGCACCAACATCGAGTTCCGCCGGACCCTACCGGTGGGTTTCTTGAGCTTGGGACTCGATGATCAACAGGTTCGTGAAACCCTGCATGAACTGCTGCGTGACCTTATCGCGGATTCTGACCTGACCGCTCCCGTAAGAGCACTGCAAGCTCATATCGGACGCAAAGGGTTGGAAGCAACTTCGCGGAACTCGGAAACGCAAAATCCAAGACTTGATATTGCCCTCGAGGACCGCCATGTAGCTCGGACGTCCGCGCTCATGGGTTTCGTAATTCGAAGAGACCGAAGTGCGGGGCTTCGCTTCGGTGACGAAACGCTTTGGGCGCCCGCAAAAGCGGCGCTATTTATGCGGCACCTATGTACGATGGAGTCCGCCGAGTCTCGGTTGATTCGGTCCATTCCTAGAGGGGATCTCAACGCCCGAGAACGAGATAGCTTGGTCAACGAGCTGGTCAGCATGGGCTTCCTTTCCCTTCACTCGGATGCCACATGAACCACGAATTTTGGAGAACGGCTTGGGCGCGCGGGCAAGCTTCTCAAAGTCGTGGCTGCACCTCGCTTGAGCTCGAGTGGCTAACGGATCGCTTAGAAATCAACGAAACGTCCGTCGGGCTTTTTCCTTTTTGTGGCGCGGCTCCGGAAGTTGCTGAACTCTCAAAACGATGTGCGAAAATCGTTTGTGTAGACGTCGTAGAAGCGGCGGTCGAAAAAATGCTTCGAGGTATCGTGGCCTGTAACGCGCAAGTGCTCCGGAACGGGAATCTCAGAAGGGCATCGAATATCGAAATGTTCATCGAAGATTTCTTCACGTTCTCGTACGAAGAAAGATTTGATTGGGTGTTTGACGATGGGGGGTTCATTTCAGTCGATCCGTCCCGCCGAGCCCGATACCTTGACCATGTCGCAAGCCTTCTTCGCCCAGGAGGTCGAGCCTTCATCCGGGCGCTACATGCCTCGTATTGCCGTCCGCCTAGAGTGCCTCCTTTTTTGATAGAGAAATCCGAATTTCGCGAGTTGGTTCACGAAGCTTGGCGAGCCAGAGTCGGCCATGAGGATATGATCAACCGCGAGTTCAGAAGCGAATGGACCTACGCGGGCGCCGAATCGGTCACTCGGACGAGCTGGTTGCTAGAAAGAAAGTCAATGGCCAAGCGCAGATGAACTATCCTTGCGCTCCCATTCGGAGAACGTCAGCCTCGGATCCTGTCCGGCATTTTCTTTGACCTGTTTGAATTCGCTCCGATCAAACGAAGGGAAAAACGTATCGGCATTCTCCACCTTGAGATCGACCTCGGTGAGGTAGAGGTGGGTAACCACAGGTAGCGCTTCTTGATACGCGCTCGCCCCTCCCACCACCATCGGCATTTTGTCGTATTCCGCTCGTGCAACGGTGAGTGCTTCATCGAAGCTCGCAGCGACTTTGCATCCCTCAATGGTCAACTCGGGGTTGCGCGAAATAACAATCGTGGGGCGACCAGGAAGCGGCCGGCCGATGGAGTCATAAGTCTTGCGTCCCATCAGCAAGGGATGCCCCATCGTCACGTTCTTGAAGTGGCGCAAATCCTCCCCGAAGTGCCACGGCAGCGCGCCTCCACGGCCGATAACGCGATCTTGGTTCATCGCAACCACCAAACCAAGTTGTTTCTTCGGCAACGTCGGCACGCTCACTTCCTCCTTGGGAAGGGTAGACAGCATATGTCGGTGCTGCAATTGCCGTACCCCCAGCTAAACAGCTACCGGCGCCTTAATGCGCGGATGCGGGTCATAGCCTTCGAGCTGAATGTGCTCGTACCGAAACTCAAATAGATCGCGGACCGATGGGTCGAGCGTCAGCTTGGGCAAGGGCCGCGGCTCGCGGGTGAGCTGCAAGCGCGCCTGCTCGATGTGGTTACGATACAAATGCACGTCTCCGAACGTGTGCACGAAGTGTCCCGGCCGCAAATCGGTCACCTGGGCGACCATCATGGTGAGCAACGCGTAACTCGCGATATTGAAGGGCACACCCAGAAACACATCCGCGCTGCGCTGATAAAGCTGGCAGCTGAGCCGGCGGTCGTGCACGTAAAACTGAAAGAGGGTGTGGCAGGGGGGAAGCGCGACCTGGTCGGCTTCGCGCGGGTTCCATCCCGTCACGAGCAAGCGGCGACTGTGAGGGCGCTCGCGAATTTCTTCTACCAAGCGCGCAATCTGGTCGACACCATCACGACGATAGCCATGACCCGCGCTTTGCTGGGTCGCACCGAAGTTCCGCCACTGGTGGCCGTACACCGGGCCGAGATCTCCTGGCTCGCGGCCGAAGCGGCGCGTTTTCTCCTCAGTCGCCCACTCATCCCAAATCGACACTCCCGCTTCTTGCAGCGAAGCGACGTGGGTTTCGCCGCGCAAAAACCACAGCAGCTCGTGCACGATGGATTTCAAATGAACTTTCTTGGTGGTGAGCAAAGGAAACCCCTCCGCCAAATCCACCCGCATCTGATACCCAAACACGCTCAGCGTTCCCGTCCCCGTCCGATCCTCTCGGGTTACGCCTTGCTCCAGTACATGCCGCAACAGCTCCAAATACGCCTGCATTCCGCCCAGTGTGCCTCAAACCCGCGACGGAGCAATCGCCGGTGCGGAAACCGGTGCAGACGCAGATTCTACGTCGGATAGTCGGAGGGCCGACGCTGTCGCAGAAGCTGACACGGACGCAGAGACCGACGCTGACACGGAGACCGACGCCGACGCCGAATCAGATTCAGGAGCATATTCAGATTCAGGATCGGAGTCGGGGTCGGGACCAGGTTCGGGATCGGCGTCAGGGTCAGGTTCGGCTTCAGGGTCAGGTTCGGCTTCAGGGTCGGGTTCGGCTTCAGGGTCGGGTTCGTAACCACGATTCGGAGTCAGCCACGAATGGCCGTTCAAACTACACACAACCAGACGATGGCAATGGGTCGAATAGGTTGATTTGAACGGTCAAAAGGCTACTGCTCCATAGCAGTGATCAGATTGGTTGATTGAAAGGTTGAGGTGCATCCCATAGAGCAGTGGAATTTTGGTCAGAGCGCGAGCGCCCCGGCAGCGCAGGCCAGCCGACGTACGTCGGGTACTTCGGCTGGCCGAGCAGGGGAGGAAAGCCGCGCTCTGGCCAAAAGGCCACTGCTCTAGTCTTGGACGTCGATGCGTTCGGTCGCCTCATCCCTCCGAATGGAGTAGCGAATCAGCGCTCTGAGGATTTCGTTTCGCTGCAGGTCGCCAACCAAACGTTTGACGTCTTCGTAGATCGACGGGTCGGAAATCAATCCCCCGATCGTGCCTCGGCCGGCGCGCATCTCTGAGGTCATATGGGCTACGTCGGCGCTCGCGTCGGTGAGGTTCTTGATCAAATCGTTCGCGGCGTCCGTATAGATCAAATCGTGCACGGTGCCGTCTCCCTCCCGGACGTCGCGCAGCAAGGTAGCGATCTCTTCTCCGGCTCGCCCCAAGCTCGCGACCGAGTCCACCGCTTCTGAACCGTAGATCAAGCGATGCGCGGAACCGTCGCCTTGCTGAATCTCGTTGCTGATCGCGCGGACGCTGCGCAGAGTTTGGGCGAGCTCGGTGCTCGTCGTTTGCAGATTTCTTAGCGTGGATGCGAGCTGGTCGCCTACTTGGGGGTCCGTCATGAGTCGCTGAATGGCCCCGTCTCCGTTGGCCAGCATGCCGGTGACTTTGGCGAGGTTCCGTGCCGTTTCTTTAAGGTCGTGGGTGAGCTGTTGGTCGCTGAGCGGGTCCGTCGCACGGCGAAGATTTTTTGCCGTGCCTTGTACCTCATCGAGCGCGCTTCGCGCGGTTTCCATAAGGTCGGCGCCCGTGCTGGTAGGAAGCGGGCGCTCGGGATTCCACGCCGGGAGCGAGGAATCCCCTACCGTAATTTCGATGAGCTTGTCGCCCAACATGCCTTTTGTGCCGATCGAGGCCACGCTGGGCTCGGGCGCCGGTCGACCCGGCTCTGATTCTTGAGGCTGCTGGCTGCCGCGAATGAGTCGTTTGGCGCGGTTGATGATCTGAAACTCAACCCGAACCCGCCCGTCGTCACGAAACCGCACCGCATCGACGGTACCCACGGAGACACCGGCGACGCGCACCGGGCCTCCGGGACGCAACCCGCCGACGTCGTTGAAGTAAGCAAAGTAGGTTGTCTTGGACTTAAACACATTGCGTTGATTGCCGATGATGAACGCGAGCGCGCCGCCCACCACGATAGCCACCACCACAAACACCCCCACACGAAACTCAGTTCTCCGACTACGTGGCATAAACCGTGCTCACCTTCGCTCGCTGAAGTTCGGATCTGTCGCTGGTGTACTCAGAGTGTCCTGAGATCGAGAAGGGGTCGCGTTTGGCTCAGTGGCATCCGGATCCGCGATATGTGGGTCCTGAGGGGCGTTGCCTTCGATGAAATCGCGCACCCGGCGATCCGTCGAGGCGCGCAGCTCCTCGCAGGTCCCTGAAAAAATCACACCGCCTTCATGAATCATCGCAATTCGATCGCTGATCGCAAACGCGCTCGCCATATCGTGGGTCACCACCACCGACGTAGCGTGCAGCGTCTTTTTGAGATGCAAAATTAGGTGATTGATGCGCGTCACGTTGATGGGGTCGAGACCGGTGGTCGGTTCGTCGTAAAGCAATACCGCGGGGCGCACCGCAATCGCCCGAGCAAGCCCGACGCGCTTCTTCATTCCGCCCGAGAGATCCGCCGGCCACATCGATTCGATGCCCGGCAAGCCCACATAAGCGAGCGATTCGCGGACCCGTTCGGAAATCTCCGCCTCGCTCATCTGATAGTGTTCGCGCAACCCGTAGGCGACGTTTTCGCGAACATCCAATGAATCGAAGAGCGCAGCCCCCTGGAACAGCATCCCCACCTGACGGCGCACCGCAGAAAACTCTGCCTCGGTCAACGTTGTTACGTCTCGTCCTTGAAACTGAATGCTTCCGCGATCGACGGGGAGAAGGCCAATGAGCATTTTCAGCATGACGCTCTTGCCCTGACCGGAGCCCCCGATGATGGTGAGCGATTCGCCTTCGAAGACATCGAGATCGAGGTGTCGGTAGACCACCTTCGGGCCAAACGCCTTTTGCACACCGCGAAATTCGATGAGCGCCACGAGGCAAGTCTATCGCGCCTCACCAGGTTTGGGTACGCGCTTTGTCATCATCGCAAGCCATCATCGCAAAGCCGCCAGAAATATCAGTGAAACTAGAAATGCCAAGGAAACCGGGTGAAGTCTGCTGCGCGTTTTTCGAGAAAAGAGTCTCTTCCTTCTTTCGCTTCGTCGGTTCCATAGGCCAGCCGGGTCGCTTCGCCCGCGAATAGCTGCTGTCCCACCAGTCCGTCGTCCATCAGATTGAACGCGTATTTGAGCATACGCTGCGCGGTGGGGCTTTTCGCATTGATGTCCCGAGCCCACTCTAGCGCAACGTCTTCAAGCTCCGCATGGGGCACCGCAGCGTTGATGGCGCCCATTCGCTCCGCCTCCGTGGCGCTGTAGGCACGACCCAGAAAGAATATTTCGCGTGCTTTTTTCTGGCCAACTTGGCGCGCCAAGTACGCCGAGCCGTATCCCCCGTCAAAACTCGCCACGTCGGCATCGGTCTGTTTGAACATCGCGTGCTCCCGGCTCGCGAGCGTCAAATCACACACCACATGCAAACTGTGCCCACCACCCGCCGCCCATCCCGGAACGACCGCGATCACCGGCTTGGGCATGAATCGAATAAGCCTCTGCACTTCCAGAATATGAAGGCGTCCGCCGCTGCCTCGCATTCCGCTACCTTGCGTCGGAGTCCCTGGTTCGTATTGGTACCCGTCGGCTCCCCGAATTCGCTGATCTCCACCGGAACAAAAAGCCCAGCCGCCGTCCCTAGGAGAAGGCCCATTGCCCGTAAGCAATACGCATCCGACATCTGACGAACATCGGGCGTGGTCGAGCGCGGTATACAGTTCGTCCACGGTTCGGGGTCGAAACGCGTTTCTTACCTCCGGACGATCGATCGCCACGCGAACGGTTCCCTGTTCGTTTGCTCGGTGATACGTAATATCTTCGAACTGAAAAGCTTCGACCTCTGTCCAAAGGTCGGGTCGAAACAAATCACTCGGTGTGGACCGAGTTCGCGGTGGCGCGGTCATCGCTTACTCCAGAATCGTAGATGGTCGTCGGCAACGTACGACAAGCCGAGCTCGACGCAACCGCAGCCGGCCGCCTACACCCCTCGATTGCAGCGAGCGAACTTTGCCACGAAGAACGTTGTGATGCACAACGCGACGCGGCATCATCGTCCGGGTGAAACCTCGGCCGTCGCTCCCCGTGCTCCTCGATCGCGACCCCGCGGAACTGGTGGTGCACGATGAAGAAGAGCCGTGCCCCTATATCGAAAGCCAACGCGCGCGCATGCCCCTTCGGTTGCCGCTCCGCCCGATCAGCGCGTCGACGCTCGACAGCCGACTCGCGGCGGGCGATCGAAGACATGGTCGATTGCTCTACCAACCCTCTTGCCCGCATTGTCGCGCATGCGAGCCCATTCGAATTCCCGTCCGGGATTTCACGTTCGGGCGAGGTCATCGCCGCATAGTGCGACGCGCGGAGCCGGTGGTGACAACTGAAATTGGCCCGCCCATCGCCGATGCGGAGCGGGTGGCGCTCTACGAAAAACACAAACGCGAACGAAACTTATGTGCGCGGAGTGACGAGTGTATGGATTTGGTTCGCTATCGACGGTTCTTGGTTGAACATTGCTTCGCCGGGGGGCAGCGCGCTCCAGTGTTCGAAATGCGTCATTCGATCGAAGGCCGGTTGTGCGGCGTGGCCATCACGGATCGAGGTTCGCGAGCGCTTTCTGCTGTCTATTGCTACTACGATCCCGCTCACGCCAATCTCAGCCTGGGTACCTATTCCATTCTCAAACAAATCGAACTATGTGCTCATGGGTCGCTCGACTACTTGTACTTAGGGCTGTACGTAGCCAACAATCCTCACATGGCGTACAAAGCTCGCTTCCTTCCCCACGAACGACTCATCGAGGGGACCTGGCAGCGATTCGAGCGCGCCGCCAGGTAACTACGCACGGGTTAGTCGGGCACGAGTGAATGGGCACGGGTTAGTGGGGCACGGGTTGAATGGGCCTGGTTTGAACACACATGGTTTGAACACATATGGTTGAACATACATGGCTAAGCACTTGAGTAATCTGCTGCAAAAGCGAGACTTGACTCGTTGGGCGCTCGCGCCAATCGTGATCACGGCGGCGTGCGGTCACGCGCAACAATCCCCATCAAACCACGATCAGCCGAGTCACGGAGGCTCGTCAAAGCACTCCGATGCGTCGAAGTCCGAGGCCACGACGCCCCCGGGCGTTTCCGCCACCGCGGGCCCCGGCGTCAGCCGATTGAACGCAATCTGCGGCGCAAACGCTCCCGAACGATGCAACGCCGTCGACGATGATTGCGATGGAGTAATCGACGAAGGCTGTGGTTATTCATCGGGAGGAGTTCAGATCACGCTCACGTGGAACACGGAAGCCGATATCGACCTCTACGTAACCGATCCGGCAGGCGAAACGATTCATTATCGTAAACCGCGCACCGCCTCGGGGGGCCGCATGGACCGCGATGCACGAGGCGCGTGTGAGGAAACACCGAAGACATCCCGCGTAGAAAACGTGTACTGGAGTGCAACCGATCCTCCGCGCGGGGATTACCATATCGACCTCCACTACTGGGCCGGAAGCTCATGCAGCGCAGAGGCCGGCCCCACAACCACCACCTCCTCCATTTCCGTACGTGGCGCGACGCTTGGCACGTACAACTACACGGTTGAACCGGACCAAAAGATTCGCGTTCTTTCCTTCACCGTGCGTTAGTTCGCGAGCCAGCCCACATACCGTCTCGAGCTGCACCCTGAACACCGGCGGCTGCGCTATTCTGTAGCAAGCAACCGTTGCGCCAGCTCCGTGCGACCTACGGTGGACAGTACCTTGGTCGACAAACCACCATACGATGAAGATCCGACTCTTCTCGTCGTGGGATCTGCGGATCCCATGATCGATGGACTGTGTCAGGCGGTGCGCCGCCATCGAACCTCGGTCGAACAATGCGAAAAGGAGCACGCGGTTTCAGCCGCCCTCGCTGCTGCGCCGGATCTCATCCTGGCGGTTGGGGATGCAATCGCCGACGACGGCGCAGAAATTCTGCGCAAGCTCTCAGCCCACCCGGGCGTCGCTGTGATCCCGGTGGCGCTGCTTCTCGAAGAACCGGGGCTTGATGTACGCCTCACCGCGTTTCGTCACGGCGCCGTCGCAGTGGTGCCGAAGTCTGCAAGCTTGGATCATATGGCCCGACAAATCTCAAAGCTTGCTGCATCATCGCCTGACTTTCCCGGAGAGGTTGAAGGAGAGATCGGCGAAGCGACCGTCGACGAACTGGTCGATATTCTCGGCAAAGAACTGCGCGCGGGGATTTTGTCGGTCAGCCACGATCGAAATCCGGCCAGCGAGTCAGCCCGAGGGGCGCGGTTCGTCCTCAAGTCGGGCCGCTCGGTGGAACACGCCATTCGAGACTTTGTGCGACGTATTCGACCGCTGCTGAGCGAAGCCAAACCGCTGCGGTTTCACTTCGACGAAGCGCTCTCGAGCCGCCTGGCGATACTCGATGACGAAGCGACACGTGATGATTTTTCGGTTCTCCGCGATCGCAGAATCTTAGTCCTCGAATCCAATCCGGCCGACGCGGACGCTATTGCGCAAGGGTTGCGCTACCACGGAGCGCAAGTTGTGGTGGCTGGCGAAGGAGATGGCGGGCTCGACCGGGCGCGGCAGCTTGATCCGGAGGTGGTGCTCATTGAGCGGTCTGGCGTTGAGAGCTGGGGCTATGCCACCTTGCGGCGCATTCGCACTGATCCGCGTCTTCGATGGGCCTCCGTACTCGTTCTTGACCGTGAGGAACTCTGGACGCGAGCCGGTGCGTTGCAGATCGACCGACTCGCCGGCGCAGTTGGACCTCTCGTGCGCATCGACCAAGAGATTCGTGGCAGGGCCAAGCACGAACAGGAGATAGACATTCGGTTGGACGCGGTTGGACCGACACGCTTGCTGCGCGCGCTGGCCGCGCCAGGACACACGTTTCACGTCACCGTTCGCCATCCTCGCGCAATTGTCGAGGTCGACCTCGCGGCGGGAATGATCGCAGGCGCCGAAGCAGTGCGCATGGACGATGCGTCGGCGCGCCTGACCGGAAGTACTGCCCTCGCCGCGCTCTGTGCACTGGGCTCCGGACGGGTCACCGCCAGACGTCAAGAACATCCAACTTCCGCGAATCTTCTGGTTCCGATCGACGAAGCGTTCGCGCGGGCGGCTCGTGAAAAGCCCCCCATCCAGCCGTCGATTCCTCCGCCTGCACATCTTCCACAGACCACAGCGTCTAGACGGCCGTCGTCGATGCCACCGCATCCGGCCGTGCCTGACGATCTAGTGCGCGAGCTCAAATCGCTCGTCACAGAGCTCCGGGCCACCCTTCCCCCAAGTCTATCCCAACCTCCAACCCCGAGCGTTCCCGCGCCACAACTTCCAGGCGAACCCGGAGTTCCAGGCGAACTCGGAGCCGCGCTGGCCGCGCCACCTCCACCCGGACCCCTGCGCACCGAGATCATTCCGCCCGTGGAAACGGAAGAGCCTGCACTCGTTCTGGAACCCTGGGCGACTCCGAAGTTCGAGTTGCGCTCGCCGCGTTCCAAACGAAGGGTGGTCGCCATCTGCGGTGCGGTGTTCGCGATGCTGTGCGTGGTAGGAATCGTCGCTGCGCTCGACAAGCCCTCCGACATTCAAGTCACCACCCCGCTCGCCAAGGCGCGTGCAAAACGCTCAAAGCCCACGCTGCACGCTGCGAATAACGACTCAGACACGCGCGAACGCGCCGCCAGGGAACCACCCGCGCCGACCTTGCCGACTGCCGCCCCCCAGGACACCGCGGTCAACGATTCTGAGGCGAATGACTCCATTCTTCTCGACGGAACATCGGAAACCACCGGGGATGTTCCCATCGAGATGGAAGAACACGAATTGATCGACAATGCAACGTCGCCGGATGCTCTGCCGACGGACCTTTCGCCGTCGGACGCACGGTCACCCGACAACGAGCACGGACCCATCGACGCCACTCTTCGCTATTTACGCCTGGGCAACTACATGCGCGCGCACAAGAAGTACGCATTGGCGGAGTCGTACTATCTCAAGGTCATCGCCCGCAATCCTCAAAGTGGCCGCGCCCTCGCGGGCTTGGCGCGAACACATTTGGCTCGAGGCCACTCTCGTGAAGCCGTGCGCTGGGCACGCAAACTCATTCGCGCGCGACCGCGCAATAGCGCGAACTACGTGCTCCTCGGAGACGCGTTTGCGCGAGGCGGAAAGCGCGAGGCGGCGCGCAAAGTGTGGCTCAAAGCGCGCAAACTCAATCCGCAGAGCTCGGCGGTACGAAAACGACTGGCTGCACAGCGCTAGTCTGGCGACTTACTACCCAAGCGCTCACTACCCTACCCATCATGAGGAAGGCTGCCG
The DNA here is from genome assembly GCA_028284955.1 of Myxococcota bacterium. Classification (GTDB taxonomy): domain Bacteria; phylum Myxococcota_A; class Polyangia; order Polyangiales; family Houyiibacteriaceae; genus JANQQS01. The sequence continues at coordinate 86,505 of JANQQS010000093.1, forward strand.
CGAGGCGATCGCAAATAGACGAAAGGGGTTTGGTAGAGAAGGTTGGCCACGCGCGATGTGTATACGTCAGCATGGCGCTCGATCTGGCGAGCGAGATGGCTCTTGTCGTTGCCCGTGCGCATCAGCAGCCCCCATCGAGGGTTGGAAAGCTCGCCTGCCGACTTGGCCAACGGCGCGATTCGCTCATCCAGATCGACCAACTTCTTGCGTAGATCATGCATAGCATCGCGCAGTTCGTCTGCGGCCTGCTCGGGCTGAGGACCGTAGCTATGTTCCGCCCGCTGCACGGCGAGCCGCATGAGCGAATAGCGATGTTCGAGAAGCTCCTTTTCTTTCATCATGTGGTGGAGAGCGCGCTGCTGTTCGCGATAGCGTTCGAGCGCCTCGAGATCGCGTTCGAGTTCCCGAACCACGAGCGCCGAACGCCACCGGTGTAGGTTCTTCGAAACGCGCACGTCGCTGTAGATATGATCGCCAACGTAGAGTATTTCCTCTCCCCGCAGTTCAAGATGGGTTTCTACCAACGCGGCGTGGCCGCCGACGTAGGCGCCGCCGTGGTTGAGACCGCCCACGACCGGCCGGAGCAGACCGTCGCGGCTGACGATCTCAAATACGGGCCCCCGCTGGGTGAAAAACTCGGGCTTTCGCGCACCGACGAGCACTAGATCGAACACGTCGCGCCAGGTTCCCGGCAAGTAGCGATCGAACGTGTACGACATCATCGCTTCGGCGTAGCTCCATTCCGAGTTGGTGATGAGAAGCAGCTTTTTTCCCGCGTGTTTCATGTCGAGAAGGGCAAGCGGAACGTCGGGGTCGAGTTCGACAAACGGCTCGGGCTTGGCCACGATTTCTGCTTTGAGTTCGCCCAACATATGGGCCGCATCGATGCTCGAACGAACGATATCGTAGAGGTCGCGATATCCCATCGTCCCGGGAATCTGCCCTTCGTCGAGAAGGTCGACGAGCTGCATATACAAACATGCTTCCGAGAGGGAGAAGAGGGTGTTCATGAATTGCCATCGAGGCTCTCCCAAATCGACCAGCACGCGAGAATAGGCCGCGCGCTGGTCTTCGAAACGCAATGGGCGCGTACCGTGACAGGCTCGTTTGACGTAGCCAAAGCGGTTTGCCTTGACGACGTTTCCGAGCTCAACGTCAAGGATCAAGCCGAGCGCGACTAAATCCGGATCGAACTTCAGATCTTGGACGGGCCACCCGTGCTCCAGTAGTCGCTGACGAACGTGCGTATACGCGCGACCCTCCCACTGCTCGGTGCGATAGTGGACGAGCGTGTAGTCCATGTCGAAACCAACGGCCTTGATCGACCTCAGATTGAGCGTGCGATTGCAAAACATACGTCGTTTCGGGAAAGGCAACGCCGCGTCTCGAAAATCTGTGCTCGGTCCGTCGTCCATAACCCGCATGTAGCACGTAGAACCTTCGAAAAGCAGCCCGCTACCCAGTACTCGGCACAGAAACGCTGGTGAAAGGCTTGCGAGCTTAGAGATTGATCGAACACTCCTCGGATGAATGAACGTGATGGATCGGACGCATCAAACGCACAGATCTCGGCCCGCCATGCGAGCGGCGGCGCGGATTCCCGATGGGAGGTCGTCGAAGAAGGAGCCGAGCTCCTGCAGATCGGCGAAACCGACCAGGCGATCGAGACGCTCACCAGAGCTGTTCAAGAGCACTCCGACAACGAGCTCGCGTTTTTTTTCCTCGGCAACGCGTACTACGAGCAGCAAGACTACGCTCGCGCCCTGAAGTCGTTCCTCCGCGCTATCGAGCTCATGCCCGACTATCTCGGTGCACTCATCTCCGCAGGACATACGCTCCGCATGATGGGCGAATCGAATAAGGCGTTGGCTATCGGCCAGCGCGCCCTCGCCGTCAAATCAGACGATCCCGACGTCGTGTACTTGCTCGGGCTCTTGCATTTCACCCGCGGCGAACACACCCTCGCCCACGCGTTTCTCACCCGCTTCTTAACCATGAACCCTGAGCTCGAGGTCGCGCTCGAAGCTCGAGGAATGCTCGACGCGATCGAGCAATCAGCTGTTCCCTGAGGGTCTGGCACCCATCCCCTCCCTCTCTAGCGAAAATCGAATGGATAGACGAATACAAATTGCTTGCGTTTGAATCGAGGGAATCGTGCGCTTCGTACGGCTTGCACGATACACTCTGCGCCTGAGTTGGCGGACCATGGGTAAAGCGGAGCCACTGTTGCCACTCGTCCGCTGGCCACCACGATGACCCGAACCCGAACCGTACCCACGCGATCGATACACGCCCGTACGCGCGTCCGAACGCGGGACATGCCCGCTTGCACATCTGCTCGGTTGGGGGTCTCGGGCAAAGTAGCCGGAGGCGGTGTTTTGGTGGGCGAGGGTCGAGCTGCAGGCTTGGTTGCGCGCGGGGTCGCGGCCGTGGACACAGACCGAACGGAGCGCGTCCGCGGATTGGTCGCCGGCGACTGTTTTTCCGGTCTTTGCGATGAGGCCTGAGCCAACGCTGCAGTGTTCGCTTGGTTCGTTTCGGTTCCAGATTTTTTTTCGGTGGCGGGTGCCGCAGCGGCAGGCGTGTTCGAGTCGGTCCCCAGAGCTGGTGCCCCTTCTCCCGAAGAATCTTCTTCTGGCGTAGCTTCCAAAGAAGGCGTGGCGGTCGGCGTTTCGTTCGAAACCGCGAGCTCTGGCGTTTCTTGCATACCAGTCGACGATTGTCCTTGGGCCGACGGATTCTCCGCGGTCACTGGTTCTGCTGCGGCGGTTGAAACGGTCGGAGATAGAGAACCGGAAGCTTCCTCATTCAAATCGAGCGGAGACCGGCCAGAACGACGCCCGTCGAAGCCAGGTTCGTCTTCCAACGCCGACGGTACGGATTTGCCCAACCATGCCGCGTTTCGGTCGGTAACTTGCCAAATGACGAGCCCCATCGCCGCGACGCCAACGAGCAGCCACACAACACCTGACTTGGATCCCTCGTCCGCAACCGTGGACGCTACCGAGGGCGGGCTCGCTGCCGCAGCCTGCGAGGTGTTTGTTGAACCCTGTGTACTCGATGAACCCTGTGTACTCGATGAACCCTGTGTACTCGGTGAACCCTGTGTACTCGACGAACCCAGCGCGCCGCTCGTCTCGGAAGGCTCATGAGCGGTCGCTACGGCGACCGCGGGCGCAACCGAAGGCCCGGATCTCGAATCGGGCAGGTCATCTGAGGACGCGGGAGGCACCGAGCTGACGTGCAGCGCGGGATCCACGAGCATGGACACTGCCGAGGCGCCGGGCTCGACAGACCCTTGTGCGGCCGCCGCAGTGTCGGTCGACGCAGTGTCGGTCGACGCAGTGTCGGTCGACGCAGTGTCGGTCGCTGCAGTGTCAGCCGCTGGACGATTCGCATCGGAATCTTCCGAGGGCGGGGAAGTCGACATGCGCCTCGCGGGCAGAGGCGCCGGTGGCGGAGGGTTTCGTGTTGCGATTGGAGGCAACGCGGGTGGCGGGTTTCGATGCTTCGTCCGCGATAGCGTTTCGTTTGATGATGGCTTGGTCGGCGACGATTCGTCGACTGACTCTTCAGAATCCTCAATGAGCTCCAGGTCGGCGTCGTCGAGCGGAATCGGAACCCCGGCTACTGCGGGAACGCCCGAATCGGAAAGTCGTGTGCTCTTTTCTTGCGACCCGGCCGCCGTTGATTCTTTCGCCTCTGGCTCTGTGGCCGCTAGCTTCGCTGCGTCCTCCGCCGTTTTGTTCTTTTCCTGGTGGTCTTCCGCCATGGCCATCGGGCTCCCGCGGGCCGAGCGGCTGCGTGGCCGCGGCGAGCCAAGCTGTAGTGTACACGAAGGCGACAGGAGAGCGAGTGGGCAGGTGGCGAAGGGCTACAGCCGGGCGGCGGTCGCAGATTCCCGGAACACCGTGGATTCTCGAAACCTTGTCCTCGTGGTCGCATGCCGGGGCGCTGGCACCCACGGCGTTTCGTCGATTGCGCGCAGCAAATCTTCCACGCGAAACGGTTTGCACAGCCCTGTCACGCCGCCCATCTCCTGAGCGCGCTCCTGCTGTGTCTCGCTGCTCGCCATGAGTACGGCCGGAGTCGGCTGATGCGGCGTCTCCCGTTGTATGGTCTCCAGCACCATTTCACCATCCATGCCGCGCATATTTCCCGCGAGCAGGACCATTCGGGGAGAGTATTCCTTGAACTTTGCAAGGGCACTCAGCCCGTCGCTCGCCTCGATAACCTCGTGCCCCTCGGTTCGCAGAATCCTAGACAGCGCAGCCCGCAAGTCTGCGTTATCATCGGCAACTAAGATCGGACGACTTCCGAGCAAGTTTCCCCCCGTGGTGCACGTTGCCGTGCCGTATGACGCCGGTATGGCATACGATGGAGCGTGGCCAAACCTGAAAAAAAAAAATCACGAGGGGTTTGCACCGTGCTGCAGAAACCATTGAAGAAAATAGCAGGACGCAGCATGCGCGGAGGTGAGTTCAGGATCCGTCGCGGTTGGTCCGAACCGAACCCTCGGATCATCGGGGATACGCCGACCCAAAACATCGTTCAGCAGGCGAGCATTGCAGGCTCTCGAGGGCTGCACTATGAATCGTCGCTGAGGGGAACGTCGCTGAAGAAAACGTCGTTGGGGGATCCGGTTCCGAGGATCGCGATTCTGAGGCCACTCCATTTCAGGCTGCCAGGTTTCAGGCTGCCAGGCCTCTGGCGAAGAGGCTTCCGGCGAGAGACATTCAGGGAAGCCACCGAGCGAGCCAGATGACTGACGATTCACTCCGCATCGCTGACGACTTCCCTCGCCCCTCGCTTCAGGACTGGAATACGACGGTCGAAAAGTCGGGCGCGGGTTACTTGCTCGAGCGAATGGACCGAGAACTACCGGGCGGAGCCTCGCTGGAGCTCCTCTACGAAGGAGACGCAAAAAAAAACGCCGCGGCATTTGGCGCCACCGCGGGGTGGCGAGTTTGCCCTGAATTCTCTGACCCCCGAATGGAGATATGCGCGCAACAAATTCGCGCCGATCTTGAGCACGGAGCCCAATCGATTTGGCTTCACCTCGGCGTAGACCGCGGAACGCGGGTATTGACTCCCGGAGACGTGGAGACAGTGCTCGAGCACGTTGCTCTCGACAACATCGAAGTTCACCTGGCACCTGAATCCGAAGCCCTACCTCTGGTGGGTGCATTCCTCGCGGTAGCGGAACAGAGAGGGCATGACCCATCCGAACTCAGAGGCGGCCTTGGCATCGACCCCTTGGGTTGCTTTGCACGAACGGGGACGCTTCCCGCAGGCGTCAGCGCGGCGCTTTCCGACCTTGGCGATTTGAGCGAGTTCGTGCAAGCGCACGCCCCCGGCCTTCGTACCGCGCTGGTAGATACCGAGCCATACCACGACGCCGGAGCCTCCCCCGAGCTCGAACTTGCGTGCGCGTTTGCGACCGCGCTCGCATATCTTCGGACGATGGAATCTCGCGGGTGCGACGTTGCCGATGCCGCCAGCTCGATAACGTTCGCGTTTTCCGTATCGGGGCACGTCTTCGAGCAAGCCGCCAAACTGCGCGCTGCGCGATCGCTCTGGTGGAAGATACAGCGCGCAGCCCAAATCGAGCAGCCCGCGCCGATGTTCATGTATGCGCGAACTTCGCGACGAAGCCTGACCACACGCGGCGCTTGGAACAATATTCTTCGAGGAACTGGCGAGGCGCTCTCGGCCGTGATCGGCACGGCGAATCGTATTGCCATCGCCCCGTTCGACGCCGCAGTAGGCCCTTCGGACGACTTCGCGCGACGCCTGGCACATAATGCCCAGCGGATTCTTCAGACCGAAGGGCAACTCCACCGAGTTGCCGACCCGGGCGCGGGCAGTTGGGCGCTGGAAACGCTGACCACAAACACCGCCCGCAGCGGGTGGGAGCACTTTCGGAGGATCGAGCGACTCGGGGGGATGGTCAGAGCGCTCACTGAAGGCCACATCGCTCGAGATATCGAGCGTGCAGTTCAGCGCGAACGGACACTGATCGCGACGCGGAAGTTGGGCATCGTGGGTGTCAGCGAATTTCCGCAGCTCGATGAAGAACCGATCGTTCGAGAGCCCGTGGACCTGCGCGAGGTAGAGGGAGAGCTCGGCAATCCTTTTGGTACGTCGACGCACGACGACCGACTCGAAGCCCTATCGGCCTTGCTCACGAGGTACGCCGATCCCGACGAGAGCGGAATTCGACGCGTCGAAGCACAGGTGGCGGCTGCCCGGCACAGCGTTGACCTCGTGAACCTGGCCGCAGCCCGAAGAGGTGGATGCCCTTCGGCGCACATTCTCCCCATGCGGCAAGCGCCTCGCGCTGCCTCTTGGGAGGCCCTGCGTGCGGCGAGTGACCAATTCCGGCAAAATCACGACGCGTTGCCTCAAGCATTTCTCGTCGATCTCAGCACTGTAGAACCCAGCGCCAAAGGCCTGAGTTCATCGACGCCAGGACGCAACCAACGTGAACTTGAATGGGCGCAGCGGTTGTTGGGCTCGGCAGGGTTCTATGCCACTCTGGCGACAGACCCGCGAGATTTGACCGCGAGCGATGAAGAAACGAATTTTGGACCCGGCCTCGTATTGCTATCGGGAGCGCTGGAGCTGAACGACGAACGGTTGGTTGACGTTTGCGCTCGATTGCGTGCGCAAGGAGTGCGTGCCATCGGCTCGATTGGCAAGCCTGCCGAGGATGAGGCACGTCTTCGACGGTGCGGAGTAACTTTCTTCCTCCACGCGGGCTTGCCGGTGCTCAACGTGCTCGAGACCGTACAGCAACGCGTGAAGGTACGGCGATGAGCGCCCCATCAAAGCTCCCGCGGTTTGAGGACCTCGAATTTGATGCGCTCCCTATTTCAAAGAGCACTGGCTCAACGAACACTGGCTCAACCAATACCGTTGCGACCAACGCCGCCACGCAGGGCAACACGAGCCAGGTGGACCGAAGCTGGACTCCCCCCGAGCGAATCGCGCTCAAAGAACGGTACCGCGCCCACGACGTGGAAGGGCTTGACCATCTCGACAGCTATCCTGGCGTACCACCATTCGTTCGTGGGCCCTACCCGACCATGTACCTCACACGCCCGTGGACGATTCGCCAGTACGCCGGTTTTTCGACCGCCGAAGAAAGCAACGCGTTTTATCGACGGAACCTCAAAGCGGGGCAGCGCGGCCTTTCCGTAGCGTTCGATTTGCCCACCCATCGTGGCTACGATTCAGACCACCCCCGGGTTCGCGGCGATGTCGGAATGACCGGGGTGGCCATCGATTCCATCGACGACATGCGTATTCTGTTCGACGGAATTCCGCTGGGGCAAATCAGTGTGTCCATGACCATGAATGGCGCGGTATTGCCGATTCTCGCGCTCTTCGTGGTCGCCGCCGAAGAGCAAGGCGTGAACCAGGCGCAACTCAAAGGGACGATTCAGAACGACATTCTGAAAGAGTTCATGGTGCGCAATACCTATATCTATCCGCCCGCCGCGTCGATGCGCATCGTGGCCGATGTATTTCGCTACACATCCGAGCACATGCCCAAGTTCAACAGCATTTCAGTGAGCGGCTACCATATGCAGGAGGCCGGCGCGACCGCGGATCTGGAGCTTGGCTATACGCTCGCCAACGGGCTCGAATACGTACGCGCGGGAATAAACGCGGGGCTGAAGATCGACGATTTCGCGCCGAGGATCAGCTTTTTTTGGGCAGTCGGCATGCATTTCGCCATGGAGATCGCGAAGCTTCGGGCGGGCCGCTTGCTTTGGGCCAAGCTGATTCGACAATTCGATCCCAAGAATCCGAAGAGCATGGCGCTCCGCGCGCATTGCCAGACTTCAGGGTGGAGCCTCACCGCTCAAGACCCCTTCAACAACATCACGCGGACCTGCGTCGAGGCTTTGGCCGCGGTCTACGGACATACACAAAGCTTGCACACCAACTCGTTCGACGAAGCGATCGCGTTGCCCACCGACTTTAGCGCGCGCATCGCGAGGAATACGCAGCTCTATTTACAGCTCGAGGCAGGCACCACCGATATCATCGACCCGTGGGGCGGTAGCTACTACATCGAGCGATTGACGAACCAACTCGCAGCGCGCGCCTGGAGTCATATTCAAGAAATGGAAGAGCTCGGCGGCATGACCCGAGCTATCGAACAAGGCGTCCCCAAACTACGAATCGAAGAAGCCGCAGCGCGGACGCAGGCACGAATCGATTCCGGCGAACAAACGATCGTCGGGGTCAACAAATACGGCCGTGCCGATGACGAAGCCGAAACGTTCGAGGTTCGACGCGTAGACAATCACGCGGTACGCGAGGCTCAAGTAGAACGGCTGCGCGCGCTGCGGGCGAAACGTGACGAACACAAAGTGAAACAAGCGCTCGACGCACTCACCAAGGCAGCGGATGAACCCGCTGACAGCAACGCCACCGAACAATCCAACTTGCTCGCCTTGGCCGTCGAAGCGGCGCGCGCGCGTGCTACGGTGGGTGAAATCAGCGAAGCGCTCGTTCGATCGTTTGGGCGGCACGAAGCCGCCACGCACATGGTATCTGGAGTCTACAGCGACGAAGCCGGCGATGCAGAGGGCATCAAAGAAGCGCGCGAACGGACCGACGCGTTTCTCGCTGCGCAAGGCCGCCGACCCCGAATCTTGGTAGCCAAAATGGGGCAAGACGGCCACGACCGAGGACAGAAGGTCATTGCCACCGCACTGGCCGATCTTGGCTTTGATGTGGATGTCGGCCCGCTTTTTCAAACGCCCGCAGAAACTGCCCGACAAGCCATCGACAATGATGTCCATGTCGTGGGCGTAAGCTCGCTCGCCGCAGCACACCTCACGCTCGTTCCCGAGCTCCGCGCCGAGCTCGACAAGCTTGGGCGTCCGGACATTCTCATCGCATGCGGTGGAGTCATTCCGGCCAGCGACTACGAGGCGTTGCGCGAGGCCGGGGCGGCTGCGATTTTTGGGCCCGGAACCTCAGTGGGCAAAGCCGCGTGCGCACTGATGGATGCTCTTGACGCATCGCTATGATCCTTTCGCAGAAGACTGCATGGTGTCGCTGACCCACGACGACTTTGTGCGCGGCGTCCGCGCGGGTGATCGAGCGGTGCTCGCACGGGCGATTACCCTGGTGGAAAGCGAGCGCCCCGAACACCGAACGCTTGCTCAGAAGGTCGTCGGGTCTCTCTTGCCGCTGAGCGGCGGAGCTCAGCGCATCGGCATCAGTGGAGTTCCAGGAGCTGGAAAGAGCACATGGATCGACGCGGTGGGTTCGCGGCTCGCGAAACAACAGCGCGTGGCCGTGCTCGCGGTAGATCCGTCGAGTTCGGTCACCGGGGGCAGCATTCTCGGAGACAAAACCCGGATGGGGAGGCTTGCGAACGAACCAAACGCATACATTCGACCTTCACCGACCGGCCAAACGTTGGGCGGAGTCGCCAAGAAGACCCGCGAAGCCATCCTCCTTTGCGAGGCGGCAGGCTTTGACATCGTGATCGTCGAAACCGTCGGCGTCGGGCAAAGCGAGACGCTGGTCTCCGGAATGGTTGATTTCTTTTTGGTGTTGACGATCTCGGGCGCCGGAGACGAACTGCAAGGCATCAAGCGAGGCATCTTGGAAATCGCCGACCTTGTCGTAGTCAACAAAGCAGATGGCGAAAACGTATCCCGAGCAGAACGAGCCCAGCGCGATCTCCAAAGCGCACTTCGATTGATGCGCGGAAGCCGCGAAAACCCAAATGGGACGCCAGTCATGACCTGCAGCGCGCGCACTGAGGCAGGACTCGATGAAGTGTGGCTTCATGTCGAACAACGCCTCGACGAACTCGCAACCTCAGGACAGCTCGAAACCAACCGTCAGGACCAAAACGTGCGCTGGATGTGGAGCCAGGTCGAGACGCATCTCATGCATGCGCTGCGGACCCACCCTACTGTCATTCAACGGGCGCCTACCGTCGAAGCGGAGGTTCGAGCAGGGACGCGCTCTGCCAGCACGGCGGCGACCGAACTAGTCGACGATTTTCTACAGGAACCTATCTCCACCGAGCACTAGCGCTACGAAGGCGCGGCCACATCGCCCTCGCCCGGTTCGGTGCTGTCCAGTTCGGTGCTGGCGGGCTCGGGACTGGCGGGCTCGGGATTGGCGGACTGAGATTCATCCGGGCTCGGCCCGAGCATCACGGCGACCCACTGGAGGTCGTCGGTATACGCGAGGCCGGTCTTGACGAGCACCGTAAGCGGACTCGAAAGCAAAGCGCCCACCGGCCCAAGCAACCAGCCCCACACCACCATCGACAAAAACACCACCAGAGGCGAAAGGCCGAGGGCTCGGCCCATGACGCGGGGTTCGACGATGTTCCCGATGATAAAATTGACGGCAAGATATCCGAGCGCCACGGCCAGCGCGGTCGCGGGGCCGTGTTGCAGCATCGCGAGAAGAACTGCGGGTACCGCGGCGATGATGCTGCCCACAGTCGGGATAAAGTTGAGCAAGAAGGCGAGCACGCCCCACAGCAGCGGCAAATCAACTTGGGTCGCCGTGCATACCCCTACGATAAGCAGCCCGGTGACCAAACTGGTCACCGTTTTGACTACCAAGTACGCGTTGACCTCGCTGACTACATCTCGCAGACGGTCGACCTTCTCTTCGATTTTGAGAATCGAGAGAAACTTTCCGTGTAAGTGGGTCGCTTCGACCAACATGAAGGCCACAATAATCAGAACGAGGACCAGCTGAGACACCACTCCCGCTACGCCTCGCACCAAGGAAGCCACCGTACCCATCACGAAACCCGGGTCGGTCATCTTGCGCAGCGAGTCGGTCGTCGCTTCCACCCCGTGGGTAGCGAGCCACGCTGAACCCTCGCCCAGCAGCTCACTCAGCCTCGACTGATAGTACGGCAGTCGCTCAGAAAACACCGTTACTGAACCACCGATGATCAGCGAGAGCGCGACCAGCACGAGCACGTCGACCAGCAGCGCGATGATCACCGCGGCCCATGTCGGAACGCCACGCTTCACCAGGCGAAACATCAGGGGAGCAGTGACCACTGCCAAAAATCCGGCGAGGAAAAACGGCGCGAAGAGCGGTCGCGCCGCCTTGATACCTGCGGCGACAAGCACTCCCGCGGAAAGGAGCAGCGCCGCTTGCGCACCTCGTCCGGACAAGACTCCTCGCTCGACGGATCCGTCGCTGTCGTTCACGGCGAACCTCCGGTGATGCCTATGTGCGGAAAGCTGGACAACGCGGTAGACGGCGCGGGAACCAAACGCAGCCGGTCCGGCCCGGCGCACGTAACCGCGAGCTCGCCCTTGAGCAAACGAACCAGAGGCTCGCCGACAATCCCTGCCCGCCAACCGCTGGAAAGACGCCCGCCAGCCAGTTCCTGTCCGTCCAACGCGGCCGCTGCGAACGTCTCGAGCTCGTCGCGCGTTCCAAGAAGAGATGGGTCTATGCCATATTCAGCGGCGAGCTCGGCGACCACCGCTTGGCATATCGCCACCGTCGCGCGGCCCGCCTTTTTCACGTTGCGCGTCTCCGGCAAGCGCAGCGCCGTCGACTCAAGCTGTTCCCCCGATCGCACCGCATCGAGAATCTCTGACGCCGCGCGATCGCGCAAGTGTCTGGCTTCGATACCTCGAATGCCGCGCAGCTGCGGCTCGGTTCTGGGCGAACGCTGAACGATGCCGGCCATTGCCAGATCAGAAAGTACTGTGCGCACGGGAACGTTTTGCTGTTGAGCACGACGTTCGCGCCATGCCGCGACCGATTGCGCGATTCCTCGCGTGCGTCCCCGAAGCTTGGTTCTGCCTTTGAGCTTCCACCACGCCGTCTCAGGGTCTTGCGGATGTCGGTTCACGCAGCGCACTCGCTCACATTCTTCTTCCGCCCATGCCAGCCGTCCATCATCGGAACGATCATTGCCCGGTGAGCGCTGGCCGCGAGACAGACGGGCGGAGAGCGCGTCCTGCAGCTCTAGGAGATACGCAACATCATCGGCCGCGTACTGCTGCTCGCGCTTGCCCAGCGGGCGCCTCGACCAATCCGTTAATCGGTCTCCCTTGGAAAGCTCAACGTTCAACGTGTCGCGCGCCAGCTCGACGAGCGAAACCTGAGCGTATCCGCAAAACGCGGCCGCGACCTGCACATCAAATAGTCGCGAAGGAACCTCTCCCACCGTCATGGCAAGAATTTCGAGGTCCTGCGATGCCGCGTGCATCACCGCCACGCCACCCCGATCAAAGAGCTCGCGCAAAAGCCCGATGTCGACAGCAAGCGGATCGACCAGAGCGACATGACCCGGCCAGCTGAGTTGCACGAGCAGCAACTCAGGATAGTAGGTTCGCTCTCGATGAAACTCGGTATCTACGCCGTAGCGCGGCTGCGTCGAAAGCTCGGACAATGTCGCACGCCACGCCGCGTCGGTATCCACGAAACGCAGGGCCGATTCTCCAGGCATAAGCGGCCATGCTACCAGCGGAACGACCCCGCGCTGAAAGAAACCGCTCCCAAACAATCATGCCCCAAGTGGGCACCTCCCTGGTCCAAGAAGTCCCAGTTGAGCCCCCGACGAGGAGCGGAAATCGCAACGGAGTTGACAGCAGGTGCTTTTAAACGACTGATCAGAGTGCATGGCAAAGTCGCCTCCCAAATCAGGGTCGCCTTCTCGAACAGGGTCGCCTTCTAAAACAGGGTCGCCCGCCGAATCTGTGTCGAAAGGTCTTGCGGACCGATTCGAGTTCGTTCGCCTGCTCGGGCGCGGGGCGAACGGTCGTGTGTTCCTGCTTGAAGATCGGAACGTCGGCGGACCCAACCAACGCCGCGCGGGCAAAGTTGTACCACCGTCTCAGCGGGCCCGCATTTCACTGGAATTTTCAATACTTTCACGCATTGCACACCCCCACGTGGCACGGGTTCAGGAGCTCCTTTCGATCACGCGGTCCACTGGAGCTCCATTTCATTTGCGAGCTGGCGAACTGGTCCTGGTAGAAGAGTTCGCGGGCGATCGGAACGCTCGCGAAGCACTGCGAGAGTGCACCGACGACCCCCAGGCGCGCCTGTCGCGAGCATGTCTGATCGGCCTCGGCGCCGCCCGAGGGCTTTCCGCGATGCATGCCCAGGGCGTAATTCATGGAGATGTGAAGCCTGACAACATTGTTGTCGACGACGCCGGGACGCCACGATGGGTAGACCTGGGGCTGGCGCGGGTGTTCGGTCCGCTGCATCGCTTAGACAACCGCCCACGCGGCGAGGTTGGTGGCGGATCGCTCGGCTTTCTGGCACCGGAGGGCTTTTCCGGCGAACGCACTGTGAAAACGGATTTATTCGCTTTCGGTGCTTCTCTCTGCGCGCTGTTCGGAGGCTACGACCCTGCCGGAGAACCGGCAACCGATGTGACGGGGTGGTTTCACCGAAGTCTGAAGTCCCCACAGTGGAGCTCAAGCCTTCCCTCCCACGTGCCGCCCGGCGTCATCCAGCTGATTCGCGAATTGCTGCGGCAAGACGCCGAACAGCGGCCATGGTCGGCCCGCGAAGTCGCGGGACGTCTCGCTGCGGCCGCTAAATCCCAGGGCGCGCTGGATAGTGCCGTAGGCGGAGGAGCCGACGACGAGCCGACCCCCATCGAACGCGCGATGGAAGTTCAATCTCTCCCGCTGATTGGTCACGGCCCAGCATGCGACGCGCTTGAGAACGCGCTGGAGGCATCCAACGTGGTCGTCGTGTCGGGACCCCCAGGCTCGGGACGCTCGCGCGTGATTGCCGAAGGCGTTCGGCGACATCGCGAACGCGCGCACAAGCACGCTGCCCAGCCGCCGATCTACGTTCGATCGTTTCGAGCGCCTCCCCCGGATGCCGACGGAGATAACGTCGGAGAGACGCTGACCGGGGAACCTCGGGCGACCTCGCACACCATCGCGCATATTGATTTCGACCAGCCCTCCACCGACAGTCCATCAGCGCTCGAATCCGTGGTGACCGAAGCGCGCCAATGGATCCGCGCGGCGTCGTTAAACGGTGACATCGCATCGGTAGCTATCGAAAGCACTCATTCCACGGAGCACGCGGACGTACAGATCGAACTGGGTCCGCTGGACGATCCAGATTGGCAGGAGCTGCTGGCTCGGGCGATGAGCGGCGAAGTGCACGACGAGGTTGCTGAGCGCGCGTCACGCAGCACCGCGAGGCTTTCAGGAAAGTTGTGCTCGGCGGTGCAAAGCGCATGGCTTCGAGAAGGGACTCTCGCGCGCGTGTTCGACCTTGATGTGCGTCTTCGAACGAACCCAGGCGCGGCGTTAAGCGCAAACGCCGTGGCAGAATTCCGGCGACTCGGTACGCCTGCGTGGAGGTTGGCCGGATTGCTCGCAGCGGCGGGCGGGCGCCTCAAATCGAGTATCGTGTCGCGGTTCGTATCCTCCAACAACGCTCCGTCCACGACAGATTCCGCGGCATCGGCCATCCAAGCTCTCATCGCGCGCGGTCTGGCGGTACATCAGGAGGACGGGCATTCGTTCGAGCTTCGCCCGGACACCGCTGCTTCCGTACGTGAACACTTGGCCCCTGATGAAATGGAAGCGCTCGGACGACAACTCGACGATTGCATCGAAGGCGACGTCTTCGCTCGCGGTTGCGTAGATGCCGTGCTCGGCCGACGGTCGGCGGCTCGAGTGAACTTCCTCGCCGCGTTGCGCGAGTTGAGGAAACGAGGCCGCGTGAACGAAGCGGCCCAGGCCGCGTCGCTCGCGCGATGGTATATGGCGCGCCTTGAACCAACCACGAGCAACGAAGAAGCTGCGCCTTCCAGCTCCGAACTTCTCGTGGCGCACGCAGATGCGCTCCGCGCTCTGGGGGCATACTCAGAAGCACGCGCACTCTTGTATGGGCGGCCAGAACCCTCGCTACGGCTTCTCTATGGAGAGTTGTCGCGACTATCCGGCGACCGAGCTGAGGCCCACCACGCGTGCCAAAGTGGGCTCTCGCCAACGCATGAAGCGCCACGTCTCATGCTGGTTGCGCAGCTGGAGCTCGATGAAGGAGCGTGGCAAGCCGCGGAACGCACCGCCGCAGAGGCACAACACGCAGCTGCGGAGGCACAACACGCAGCCGCGGAGGCGCTCGAAACCCCGGCCACCCATCTCGGCGCCCGCATGGCCCAGCTCGATGCCCGGGCAGCCCAAATCATTTCCTGGGCTCGTTTTTCGGGTGGGGACGCTGGCACCGCGCGCGAAGTCGCATACCGCGGCCTGCACGCGGCGCAACGTCACCAGCTGCCTGCCGAAGAAGCGCGTCTGTGGTCCATTTGTGGCAGCGCATCATCGCGTTTGGGGCGCGGAGCGGACGCCATTCGCGAACACGCAAAAAGCTTCGAGCTAGCCGAACGAGCCGGCGAGCGCCACGCAGCATCGGCGTTTTTGGTGAATCTGGGGCTCGCCCGATTGGACGCAGGCTCTCTGGGACCAGCGATTTCCGCACTTCGCGACGGGGCACGACGACTCGCGCGGCTCGGACGGGATGCCGACTGCGCCCGAGCGCTGTACAACCTGGCCAACGCGGCATTGTGGATCGGGGACGACGCCATGGCACGCTCGGCCCACGAGCAGGCGCGACCGGCGATCGAAGCATCTGAGGACGACGTTGCGCGCGCGTATTCTGCGCTGTTGATGGCCGAAGCCTCGCTACGCGCGGATGAGCGAAAACAGGCCGCTACATGGACGGAAGACGCCCTTCTCACCGCCCAAACCAAAGCCTTGCCGTTGACCGAGCAATGTCTGGTGTTCGCAAAGTGCGCGAACTTGTGGTCACGCCTCGAACACACAGAGCGCGCCCGATCCGCGCTTTCGAGCGCCGAAACGTCGGCCGAACGCTCGGCGCACCTCCAAGACCATCACCGCGCAGAAATTCTTCTCGCCAGTGCACAGCAGGCCGCCAAGGGCGCCCCATCAACCGCTATCGACTACACGCGCAAGGCACGTGCCTGCGCGGCGCGCGCGACCATATGGGAACTCCGGTTGCGCGCTGCTCTAGCTCACGCGGAACAGTGCACGCGCGCAGGTAAAACGCAGTCTGCGCAAGACGCTCTCGGCGAAGCTCGAACGCTTCTCGACAACGCGAGCGCAACCCTCGCGCCGCCCGCGCGCATCCGCCTTCGCTCCGTTTCGGCTTATCATGCAGCGTTTAGCACGCTCCCGACCCATCCAGACAAGCTCGCTGGCCACCAAAACGTAGCCGCCGAATCTGGAACGCGCTGGAAACGACTCGTCGCGATTGCGAAGGAACTTTCCGCCGAGCATCGACTCGGTCGGCTTTATGAGCGAACCACGCACGCCGCGCTCGAGATCACGGGAGGCGAACGCGCATTTCTGGTATTGCGCAACGACGAAGGCGAGCTTCGGACATTCGCTTCCCTTACTCCCGACGGCTCTGCGGTATCGATACGAAATCCGGCAAACTCAACCGGCGTGATATCCAAAGAGCTCAGCTGGTCTATCGTCGCGCGCACCATCGACGAAACAGAGGCGATCGCGACGGTGGACGCCGCACACGACGAACGCCTGGAGGGCGCCGCGTCTATTCACGCCCTGGAACTTCGATCGGTTCTTTCGGTGCCGGTGCGCGCGCAGCGAACAACTCTGGGAGCGCTCTATCTTGACGATCGACTCAGACCGGCGGCATTTCCCCTAGAGGACCGATTGTTGGTTTCGGAGCTCGCAGATTTCGCCGGCGCAGCGATTTTTGCAGCGCAGCGTTTGCGGTCCGAACGAAGAGGCGCGATTCGCGCGGGACGGGAGCGAAAGCAACTGGTCGCACAAGTGGAACAGCAAGCCCTCGAGCTTGATTCGCTCCGCCGCGATCGTGACGAAGAAATTCCTGGAGTCATCGCGGGGAGCCAAGCCATGCAGGATGTGCTGCGACTGGCGATGCGGATCGCGGCATCCGACGCTTCCGTGCTTCTGTCTGGCGAAAGCGGAACCGGCAAAGAGCTCGTCGCGGCAGCCATCCACCAGCGAAGCCTGCGACGTGCCGGCCCCTTTGTGGCGGAAAACTGCGGCGCGATACCGGAAGGATTGCTCGAAAGCACACTCTTTGGCCACGTCCGGGGCGCGTTCACCGGAGCCGAGCGAGCTCGGCGCGGTCTCTTCGAAGCGGCGCATGGAGGAACCTTGCTCCTCGACGAAATCGGCGAAATGAGCCCCAATATGCAAACGCGCTTGCTTCGTGTCGTTCAGGAGAAGGCCGTACGCCGGGTAGGAAGCGACACCCCGCGCGCCGTCGATGTGCGCATGATTGCTGCGACCCACCGCGACCTACGCGCGATGGTACAAAACGGATCGTTTCGTGAAGACCTCTACTACCGCCTCGCCGTGGTCGAGCTCGGCTTACCGCCGCTGCGCGAGCGATCGTCCGATATCCCAGCGCTGGTCACCCATTTCCTCAACCTGCACGCGCCAGGCCGGGCCGTGCGCGTGGAACGCCAGGCGCTCGCATTGCTCACCCAGCACCCCTGGCCAGGAAACGTGCGCGAGCTATCCAACGAAATCCAGCGAGCACTGCTTATGGCCGACGCAGTTATCGAGCCGCAGCATTTGTCGGACCGAGTTCGCGGCGAAACCGAACCGCCACAGGCACTCGACCTCAAAGGCCAAGTCGCGCAGCTCGAACGCCGATTGATTCGTGAAGCGCTACAAAAACATCGAGGAAACCAAACGCGAGCCGCAAAAACACTCGGCGTATCGCGCTACGGACTACAAAAAATGATGAAACGCCTCCAAATCGGAAACGCATCCTGATGCGCGCGATGGTGCTCGCGGCAGGACTTGGATCCCGGCTTCGCCCCCTCACCAGCGAGCTACCAAAACCCGCGGTTCCCGTTGGAAATCGCCCCCTCGCATGGTTTGCCCTCGACCATCTCCGTCGCCAAGGGTTTGAAGACGTCGTACTCAATACCCACTATCTAGGGGAGACGCTCGAACAAACCCTTAAGCCCTTTCTCCCCTCGGGGCTTCGCGTCCAGTTCTCTGTCGAAAGAGAGCTCCTCGGAACCGGAGGAGGCATTCGAAAAGCCGAACCCCTGCTTCGCGAAGGCTCGGAACCGATCTTGGTGATGAACTCGGACATTTTGTTTGCGCCGAACACGAGCCGAATTCGGGCACATCACGAAGCGCTCGACGCCATCGCCACGATGGTGCTCAGGCCCGACCCTCAAGCGCAGCGCTACGGGCCCATTACTGCAGCGGACGGACGCGTGTACAGCGTGCTCGGCAAATCGGCGCTGGATGCTTCTGGGCGGGGGACTCCCGGACTCGGTACCTCCGGAGGGGGCACATCGGGGAGAGAACCTGCATCGCAGGAGCGAGCCTACATGTTCACCGGCGTGCATTTGCTCGCGCCCCGCGCCTTCGAGGATCTACCCCCGCAGGGTTGCATCATCCGCAGCGCCTACGATGCGTGGATCACACGCGGAGAAATCATCGGCGCAGTGATAGACCGCTCGCCTTGGCGCGACTTGGGCACCATCGCCGCATACCATCAAGCGAATTTGGACCTTGCGGCTGGCGCACTCATTTGGCCGGGAATCGAAGCCACCGGAAGCAGCATCATTCACACCACCGCGAGGGTTTCATCTGGAGTTCAGATCGTTCGATCCGTCATCGGACCGCGCGCGGATGTTTGTGCGAATGTATCCGACTGCGTCGTATGGAGCGACGCAGTCATTCGAACCCCGGTGTGCGGGTCGGTGGTTACTTCGGCAGATTCGGTTCCTGTGAAGTGAAATGCTGGTAGCCCACCCGAGTTGCTGCTTCGTCAACCGTCCGACCGTCGGCTGCGATAACCTCCACCCCGAGCTGTTCACGCACGGTCCCGATAGGACATCCAAGATGCGATGCGTCGACTCCCTCCGCCACAGTGAAAAGGAGCTCGTAGGACTCTCCTCCCGCCAACGTGAGCCATACCGGGTCGGCAGCCAACTCCGCCGCAACCTGGTCAAAACGTTGAGGCACAGGAACTTGGCCTAGTTCAATCACCGCGCCCACGCCCGAGGCCTCACAGACATGACCCAAATCCTGAATGAGACCATCCGAGAGATCGACCGCGGCGCTCGCAACGCCAAGTAGCTCCCGCCCCCGGGCCAATCGATTCGGCGGCCTTTTCCATGCCCGAACGAATTCTGAAACGTCCAAACGATTCGCTTGAAGCGCACATAGCCCCAGCGCGGCTGCTCCCGGAGCCCCCGTGACGTAAATCGTGTCGCCGGATTTCGCGCCAGCCCGGGTGAGCGGCGATCCAGTGACGGTGCCAAGGAGCGAGGTGTGTACCGAAACAGCTTTCCCCGCCGTCAGATTGCCACCGACTACCGAGGTGCGGGCGCGATCCGCGGCGTCTGCCACTCCGCGAACCAGGTCAAATAGCGACTCGTCGTGAAACTCATGCGGCAAGGTCAGCGAAAGCACGGCTGCATACGCCGCGGCACCCATCGCTGCAAGATCGCTCGCTGCCGCGACGAAACTACGAAATCCAACCTCGCGCCAAGTTAACCATTCTGGGCGAAAGTGAACGCCTTCCACCGCTGCATCAACCGTCCACACCAGGGGCTCAGAAACCGCAGAAAGCACAGCCGCGTCGTCGCCGATATCGACGGCAACATCCGGCCGCCTCCGCGCGAGAATCGACCGCATCACTCGGATTCGCTCAAACTCGTCCACACCGACGTTCTACAGCGTCGTTCAAGGTTCGTCCGTAGTTGTTCAGGGTCTTCCGAGACCCCCCTCGATCGGTCTCCTAATCGGCTGGCTTGCTTCTTTTGTCGAGGACTTTGTAGATTTGCTCCACGACTTGTTCGGGGTCGGAGCCCATCTCCACCGGTTCATTGGGTAACGCCGAGATGAAATCGAGTCGTTTCTCGTGGTACTGAGCCTTGAACTCGGTGAACTTGAGGCCGTGCGCCGTCGACACCACCACAACGCGCTGGCCTTTTTGAATGATGTTTCGCGCGACGAGTTTTTCCAGACACGCCAGCGCCACTCCGGTGTGGGGACAGTTGAACATACCCGTCAAATCAGCACGGGCCGCTGCGTCGGCGAGCTCTTGCTCGGTAGCCTGTTCCACGATTCCGTCGCAGTCGGCCAGCGCCTGAATCGCTTTGGACAGCGACACCGGCGAACCAATGCGAATGGCCGATGCCAATGTGTCACCAGCGTGTACCGGTTCGAAATCACGAAGCTCCACCGGACGACTGTCCGCAAGCGCTTTTTGATACGCGCGATATAGCGGGTTCGCCTGCGCGGCTTGGCAACAGACCAGCCGCGGCAATCGACTGGTGAGCCCCAAGCGCTGCAACTGCTGAAACCCTTTTGCAATCGCCGACACGTTGCCTAGGTTCCCCCCCGGGACGAGCACCCAGTCCGGGACTTCCCAGTCGAACTGCTGCACGATTTCTACCGAGATCGTTTTCTGACCTTCGACACGAAGGCTATTTAGCGAGTTGCCGAGGTAGACGTGCGGGTCGTGGGTCAGGCGTTCCACGACCCGCATGCACCCATCAAAATCCGTGTCCAGGCTGCATACGATCGCGCCATTGGCAATTGGTTGAATCAGCTGCGCAGCGGAGATTTTCCCTTTGGGAAGAAGCACCACCACCGGAATCGCCGCCGCCGCGCCGTATGCCGCGAGGGCCGCTGAGGTGTCTCCCGTAGAGGCGCACGCGATCGCTCGAATCGGTTTTCCCTCGGAAATCATTTGCTTCACCGACGAAACAAGAACTGTCATGCCGAGGTCTTTGAACGATCCCGTATGGCTCGTGCCGCATTGTTTGACCCACAAATCGGGCACGCCGATGCTCGCGCCGTAGCGCTCGGCCCACAACAAGTTGGAATTGCCCTCGTAGAGAGAAACTACGTTTTCTGGCTGCACAAGCGGCTGCACCCATTCGTGCTTGCTCCACACGCCGCTGCCGTAGGGCCACTCGGTTCGACCGTAGCGTCCATCGAAGAGCGACTTCCATTCACTGGCAGATTTGGTTTTGAGCGCCGCCTCGTCATGGACGACCTCCAAAAGCTCTCCCGTTTGAGGGCATCGGTAGATGATCTCGGTGAGAGGATACCGCTCGGGGTCACCCGAGACGCTTTGAAACCAAGCCGAGTAGCGTGCCATACGCTCGCAGGTATACCGGGAGACCCGCGGTCGAGCCAGACCGTGTTGTCTGGAGGGGCTGTATAGTCTGGAGGGGCTGACCCCGCAGCCCCTCCCCCCGCGGAATACGATTCCGCGGGGCCCCCCTCCCAACGCCGGCCGCGCCCGCGGCCGTCCCCACCGCGAAGCGGCGGGGCCCCGGTTACGTTTGGCTTCAGCGTTGGGGCAAGACAGCGGACGACGACAACGCCTCGAATCCGCTACCGCGGTTCACCGTCACGCAACCAGTTTACGTGCGTCGTGGCGGGGGAGCTTGGGTGAATCGTCGGGGATCGTATCCCGGACGAGAGGGTTTGGGTGCCTCCTGGCGGGGGAGCTGTGTTGTTCGGAGGGTTTGATGCAAACCCTCCCCCCCGCGGGTACGACCCGCGCGGGTCCCCCTCCCGACTCCGGCCGCTTCGCGTCCGCCCCACCGCGAAGCGGCGGGGCCCCAGCAGTTCAACCTCACGAAACCAGGTCAAGTGGTTCCTGGCGGGGGAGCTGTGTTGTTCGGAGGGTTTGATGCAAACCCTCCCCCCCGCGGGTACAACCCGCGCGGGTCCGCCACCCGACTCCGGCCGCTTCGCGTCCGCCCACCGCGATGCGGCGGGGCCCCAGCAGTTCAACCTCACGAAACCAGGTCACGTGCCTCCTGGCGGGGGAGTTTGGGTGAATGGCTGGGATCGTATCCCAGCCTGAGGGTTTGGGTGCCAAACCCTCAGGAAATACAGTCAGGTGAACTCCCGGCGGATTCTTAGAAGTTCGCTGAGTTTTCGAAGTGGACCCAGTTCCTGCATTTCCGGTCGCAGCAACAGGTCTTCATCTCGGAGCGTGCCGTCTGAGTAGGCTTGTCGCGCTCGTTTCCATCTGAGCTCAGGGTCGGTTTCGTCTGCAGTCCACAGTCCTGATTCAAATGCTCGAAGTCGCGGTGGGGGTTGGCTCGTCTGAAGTGCCGACCGCACCGTTTTGGTGATGCGCAAATCTTCGCCTTCGCTCTGTTCCACGAGTTGGTCGAGCAGTCGAATCCACGGGGCGCGGTCACCGGCGTGCACCGCGACGAGGGCTATCGTTTCCGCGACTCGTCCGGGTGTGGTTTCTCGTTTGGGCCACTGGTGTTTGGGGGCTCGCGCGCAAAGGCGTGTGGCCGCATCGAGAGCGTCTCGCGGTCGGTCGAGTAGCGTTGCGATTTTGAGCGCCTCCCAATCGCACCAGTTCAGCGGAGGAACGCAGCGAGCGGCGCGCAGATAGCTCGCAAGGGCTTTTTCTGGCTCTCCCGCCCGCCGCCACGCGTGGGCTACGGTTGCGTGCGCCGTGGCGACGCCAGGTTCCTCTCGAACGTGCCGCTGGCCCTGGGTCAGATATTTGTTCAGATCGAACGCCGACGAAAAATCTTCGGCGGTCCATTCCGCAACGCAGTTTCGGCACCAGCCGTCAAACGTGTGGTACATGAGACGCTCTTCGCCGGTTCCTTCGTAGTAGTCGATGATCGGCCACGTATCCGATACCGGACCCGCGCTTCGGTCGAAGGCGAGCAAGCTGTCCTCCGGGGTGTGATAAAACGGAAGCAGGAGTTCGGGATCCAAAAAATCCTTGCCCGACTGGCTGGCGTATTCGCGCGCCGCGGCACCCATGGTGCCCGGTTCGATGCCGGCGGGAAGCAGCCCCCCGGTCGGGAGCGTGCCTCCGTTGAACGTCGTGAGCACGATGCGTAAGTCGGTGGGAACGGGCTCACCGATCATCTGTTCGAGGCCGGCGAGCTGCGCCGAGGTTGCCGGAGGATTGAGGTCTAACCGCGCATCATTCCGGTTGTCTTGGATCCACGAAACGAACTCGCGCACTCCTCGATGCATGACGCCAGTCTCCTGGGTGAGCGGTTACGAGCATACGCGGTTTCGGCCGGCGCGTTTTGCGGCGTAGAGTTGCTCATCCGTTTTTTTGATGAAGTGCGTGACGTCCCAGCCCTCGCTGAGGTTTGCCACGCCGCATGAAATCGTGACTTGAATGGTTTCTTGTTCGAACGCAAAGCTGTGCTCTTCAACCAATCCCCGCAGTTCGTCCGCAATTTTCGCTCCACCGTCTAGCCCCGTTTCTGGCAACACGATCGCGAACTCTTCTCCTCCATATCGGCCAAGCACGTCATCCGGCCGTAATCGGGCGCGGACCAGTTGTGCGAGCTCTTTGAGCACGAAATCACCTGCAAGGTGCCCAAAGTTGTCGTTGATGAGCTTGAAATGGTCGATATCAAACATCACCAGCGATAGCGGGCGGTCGTGTCGGCGCGCTCGAGGGATCTCTCGTTCCAGCGTTTCGAGAAGATATCGTTTGTTTTGCACCCCGGTGAGCCCGTCGACGATCGTCATGCGGTAGATCGTCTCGTGGTACTGGGCTTCCATATCCGATCCGCTGAGGAACTTCAGGATCGTATCGCCGACCTTGACTTGGTCGCCTCGTCTTAGTTGATAGTCGGTCACCAACACGTCATTGACGTACGTCCCATTCGTCGAAGACAGGTCTTGAACGTGATAATGCTGGTCCCGTTTTTCGATGCGCGCGTGTCGACGGGAAACGCTGTCGTTTTCGAGCACGATGGTGTTTTCGCGCCCCCGGCCGAGCTGCACCGCGTCAGATCCGAGGACGTGGCGTTTTCCGAAATGGCGCGCGTCCGAGGAGTAGATGATAACCAAACAGTCCTGGCCCTGCTTCGCCGGAAGCTTTAGCTCTTCGAGCGGGGTGACCCGCGTTTTGATGTCCGAATCCAACCTTCGCCTGAGTCTCGTGCCCCAACCAGGCGGTGCCTGAGTCTTCCGTCTAGCGTAAGGGACCACCCAGGGGACCGTCAACTTGCTCTTTGCCGTTATGATTGAAGCGTGGTGTGCACTCCGCGTGCGGTCTCTACAGCACCACACACGAACCCACATAAAAGAAATTGGCCGTCCGCGACCCTCTCGAGGGATATTCGTTGCTGGGGAGGCAATCGTCCGGCAATCACCGATCCGTTGACAGCAGCGGGGTGAACGAACTCTACTAGCAACCGGCTTCCCCCGCCCGCATCCGAATGGATCATCACCATCACCACCATCATGACGAAAACCCGCGGATCCTTGTCGTCGACGACGAGAAGGTGATTCGCGAAATCCTTGCAGACTTCTTGTCGATGGAGGGGTTTTGGGTCCGTACCGCGGAGGATGGGAGCAACGCGCTGCTCGAACTTTCTCGGTCGCACTACGACTTGGTGCTGAGCGATCTGAAGATGCCCAACATGGGGGGGCTCGAGCTCCTCGAAGCGATCGGCAAGCACGCGCCCAATGTGGTTACCGTGATTATGACGGGCTTCGGCACGGTGGAAACCGCGATCGACGCCATGAAGCGAGGCGCATACGACTACGTGCTCAAACCGTTTAAGGTTGAAGAAGTCGTCCACACGATTCGGCGTGGTCTCGAAAAGCGTCGCTTGCAGACGGAGAACATTCGGCTTCAGGAAGCGCTCTCTCTGTACAAAGTGAGCGAGGCTATCGCCGGCAGCCTCTCGCTGGAGCAGGTGCTGAGGACGGTAACGGATGCCGCCATCGACGAAGTCAACGCTGACCTCGTGGTGATCCTCTTGAGCGACGGGGAGGGCGGGTTCTTTGAGCGTGTTCGTTTGATCAATCCTGACTTCCAGACCGAGCGAGAGCTCGGAACGTTCAGCGTCGATGCGCTATTCGCTCATTTCGAAACCCAAGATTCGCTGCGCGAACAAGGTAGCCGTTGCCAACCGTTTTACCGCACGCAGCCTGAGGTCGAGCCTCGTTCGCTCATCGTCACCCGACTGCGAATTCGCGGGGAGACCATCGGTTTCCTATGCGCGGTGAGCTATACACGGGCCAAGCGATTCGAAGAGGGACAACGTAAACTGCTCCGCATCGTGTCAAACCGAGCATCTGCCGCGATCGAAAACGCAAAGCTCTACGAAAATCTTCAAGCCACGTTTCGGCAGACCATTCGAGGCTTGGCGAGTGCAATCGATAAAATGGATCGCTACACCGCGGGTCATTCGGGAAGGGTCGCGGCGTATGCGCAGGTGTTGGCGATCAAGCTCGGATTCGACGAGGGAGAAATCGAGATCGTTCGACAGTCCGCGCTCATGCACGACATTGGAAAAATCGGCTGCGTGATGAACCTCAACAAACCGGGACGGCTATCCCAGGAAGAATATGAAGTATTTAAGCAGCATCCAGGGCATGGGCGGGACATTCTCGAGCCGATTTCGTTTTTGCATCCCTTGATTCCGGGGGTGCACTTGCACCACGAACGATGGGATGGAATGGGCTATCCTCTCGGCCTTAAAGCGCAGAACATTCCGGTCATGGCGAGAATCATTTCGGTAGCGGATACCTATGACGCTATGACGAGCGATCGCGCGTACCGCAAGGCATTGCCCCATGGAGTTGCGGTCGGCGAAATCAAGCGTTGCGTGGGAAGCCAATTCGACCCAGACATGGTTCATCCCTTCGTCGACGCGGTTGAGGAGTTTCGGGCTGAGCGACGGGATCGTGGAGACAGGGTTCCCGAGTAGACAGGGTTCCCGAGTAAACGGGGTTCCCGGGTAGGCAAAGAATTGAATGGGCGGAGTAAGACCAAACATCACAAAACATCGCGGTGAAGTAGACCGCGGCACCCGACGAAAAGCGTTGGGTCAGAAGGGCGCGCTTGTCTGGCTCACTGGGCTGAGTGGTTCGGGAAAAAGTACGGTGGCGTTCCGCGCGGAGCGCGCCCTTGTGGAGCGGAGGCGCGCAACGTACGTGCTCGACGGCGACAACGTTCGCCACGGGCTCAACCGAGATTTGGATTTCTCCGCAGAGGCACGCGCGGAGAACATTCGCCGGATCGGCGAAGTCGCCAAACTGTTCGTGGACGCGGAAATCATTGTCCTAGCCGCATTCATTTCGCCGTATCGAGAAGATCGAGCGCGTGTGCGGTCTCTTCTTGAGCCTGGCGAGTTCGTGGAAACGTACGTAAACGCTCCGCTCAGCGTGTGCGAAGGGCGCGACCCCAAAGGGCTTTATCGGAAGGCGCGCGCCGGAGAGGTGGGTCAGTTCACGGGAATCAGCGCTCCATACGAGGCCCCGGAGCATCCGGAAATCAATCTTCCGACGGATTCCATGGATGTCGACGCTTGTGCGGCCGAGATCGTGGCCTACCTAGAGCAATCGGGCTTTTTAGCGGGCGGTTGATTCGGTGGGCCGTGTGGTCATTCGTTAGGCAGTGCGGTCCCTCGGAGCTCGTACTCGAGATCGCACGGAAGCGACGTGTAAGGTCCGCCGAGCGTTGCGGTTGCGGTGTCACAAAACGAACCGCTGACGGGCGTGAGTTCGATGCGGTGGGTGCCCTCGAGCGCCATATCCGTGGTTTCCTCGGTTGAAGCATCGCTGGTCTCGGAGGTCGCTTCTTCTTCACTTCTGTCTGGCAAACCGGCGTCTGACGAGTCTGCATCCGGTGCGTCGGCATTTGAAGATGGGTTGAGTCGCACCGATAGTGTTTCCACACGCTGCAGCGTGCATTGCCCTGTGTCCACGTTGGGCCCGGTACCGGCATTGAGCTCCGCGTTGTTCATCAGCCCGGCATTCCCGGCTGCCTGCGCGGCTTGCGAAAAACCAATTTCGAAATGGTATCGGTCGTCGACCACAACGCCGCTGACCACGGGCGCGTTGACCGTTCGCCAGTAGGCTTGGCCGTTTTCTTCACGCCGTAACTCTGCGCGAAACGTACCTCTTGAACCGAGCGCGATGCCACATCGGTTGTAGTTGAGCAGGCTCACGATTTCGAAGCTTCCGGAGCTCTCACCTGGAAGTTCGGGCGTCTCGCACGCGGCCGTGAATCCACCCGCGAGGCCCAGCCACAGAATCGCTTCAACGTGTCGGCGGAGTCCCATCGAAACTACTCCATCGCGTTCACGTGCGTTCGTCCAGTTCTTGGGTTCGTCGGCCAATTTGTTGATCGCGTGAAACGCGCGATGCGACCATCACTACGGTTCATTGACAATCGAAAGGAACGCGCGCCTCGGCGATCCCCTTGTGATGTCTCGGGGGGCTCGAAGCCGGGTAAATATGGTGTAGGATGCATATAATTATGCATAAATTAGATGTGATTTACTAAAAGTGTCTTGACGGTTTATTGTTTCGGACCTACCGTGGTTGAAGATCGGGACGCCTGCCGTAAAGCTATTGATCGCCCGTTCACCGGGACCATGACTACGGACTCATGACTCACGACGAAAAGGCTCCTGGGACACACGTCGCACAATCCTCGAGTGCACAGACCGGTGCGTCGTCTCGGTCTTTGGAAACTCGCTCCTTGGAAGCGCGGGTGCCATCGTCGGCGCCCGCAGGACCGAGTTCGGGTCGAGGAAAAACAGGCAATAAGCCAAATAATGTTCGAAGGCTACGGATCGAACGGATGATGTCCAAAGCGGAGTTGGCTCGGCGCGCGAACCTTTCGGTGTTGACCATAGATCGAGTCGAGAAGGGTTTTGGATGCCGGATGGACACAAAAAGAAAGATTTTGGAGGCGCTAGGGCTCAAGCTCGCCGACCGCGTACGGGTGTTCGGCAACGAGGAATAGACGCGTCCTAATGGCTTCCGAAGGCAAAAACCTCACGGGCGTCGACATCGGTTCCAGTGCCATCAAGGTCTGTGAGGTGCGGACTTCCCGGCGCGGGGGACGCGAGCTCGTTCGGTTTGGGTATCACCCGCTGCCTGCCGAGACGATCGTGGACGGTCACGTGATCAACTCTGGGGCGGTGGTGGAGGGGCTAGAAAAGCTTTTTCATCGTTCGAAGCGTCGTTCAGTCGCGCTTCGCGCCAGCGGCCACGGGGTAATCATCAAGAAAATTTCTATGCCGCTTATGACCGCGGCTGAGCTGCAGGAGCAAATCAGCTGGGAGGCTGAACAACACATCCCGTTCGACCTCGCAGAGGTCCATATCGATTATCAAGTGCTTCGCGAAAGAAGCGACCACGGTCAGATGGATGTGCTTTTGGTCGCAGCGAAGAAAGAAGAAATCGGCGATCTCACCAATCTCGCGGTGGAAGCCCGGCTCAAGCCGCTGGTGGTGGATCTGGACGCGTTTACGGTCCAAAACGTCTACGAGGCGGGCTACGGAGCGCCGGCGCCGGAAGAAACCATCGTATTGCTTCACGTTGGCGCTTCGATCACGACGGTGAATATCCTCGCCGACGGCACTACTGCGTTCACGCGGGATATTGCGAGCGGCGGAAACGCGATCACCGAGGAGATTCAAAGGCAGCTCGGTATCAGTCGTGACGAAGCCGAAGCATATAAATGCGGCGGAGACGGTCGCGGCATTGTCCCCAAGGAAGTTCCCGAGCTCATCAATCAAGTCGTCGACCAGATGGCGGGCGAGATTCAGCGTTCGCTTGATTTCTATCTCGCGACGAGCGGCGATCGTGAAATCGGCAGAATTTATTGCTCGGGTGGGACCGCAAACGTGCGCGCGCTGCTCGATGCGATTCAAGAGCGCGTTCGGGTTCCCGTCGCGGTGTTGGACCCATTGCTTGCCGCACAGCCCGATACCAAGCAGGTAGATCCCGTTGCGCTCCAGGGGAGGACCGCACAAGCCGCGGTGGCCATGGGACTGGCGCTGCGGAAGGAGCGGGAGCGCGGGCGATGATTCGCATCAATCTGCTGCCGACGACCCGGAAGCCGACGCGAACCACAACTTCGTCGGGAAGCGGCCAAGCCTGGGCGGTGGCCTATCTCGTGACGGTCGTGTTGTGGGGCGTAGCCTTGGGCCTGTTTTATTTCGCGGCGAGCGCAAAGCTCGATGAACAACTGCGTCGCAACCAAGCGCTTCAGACACAAATTACGCGGATTCGAAGCAAGAGCGCACGCCTCGAGGAGGTTAAAGCGAAGCTTGAGCAAAGCAAGACGCTCGAAGAGTTGGTCGCGGAACTCAATCGCGCGCGTACGGGTCCAACGCGAGCATTGATGGAGGTTTCGAAGATCCTTGCTGTCTCTGGTGGGCCGACCATTGATCTTGCGCAGCTAGAGAAGCTTCGCCGAGACAACCCCCTCGCGGGGTTCAATCGCAGCTGGGACGTGCGCCGGCTGTGGCTCACTTCGTTCGAAGAAGACCAACGGGAATGCCGGATTTCGGGCAAGGGCAAAACGAATGAGGACGTCGCGGAGTTCTTGCGGCGTCTTGCGCTGTCTGAGTTGTTCGACAAGGTCACCCTTGAACGGACCGAAGCCGTGGCCGATCAAGACACCGGTCTGAAGCTCATCGGGTTCGAACTAACCTGTAAGGTGCTTTACTGATGGTGAGCGCGCCTCCGCCCTCTGGATCGAAGTTCGAGTCCCTACCGTTGGTGGGCAAGCTGCTCTTGCTCGTGTTGATGATCGGAGTCGTCACGGGAATTTACTACGCGGCTTTTCACAAAGGGATGTCCGAGGAGCTAGACGCGGCCCAGCAGGCGCATGCGAAACTTCAATCGGATCTACAGGAGGCCGAGCGGCGTCAACGCGAGTACCTCGCGGTGGTGGAAGAGTTGGCCGATCGCGAAGCGGTGGATCGCCAAAACAAGCGTGTGCTCCCTGAGAAGGCAGAGATCGCAGCGTTCTTGCAGGACTTGAACCGCCTTGCAGAACTCAGCGGTCTATCCATGCAGCTTGTCGAACCACGGCCTGAGGAGCCTCAGGAGCTTTATACCCGCATTCCCGTTGGATTGTCGCTGAAGGGGCGCTTTCATCAGCTCGCCAAGTTCTTTTACAACGTGAGCCGTTTGGAGCGGGCCATCAATATGGAGAATATCTCCCTCACCCAGCCCACGACGAACGACTCCGACGAAGTTTTGCTCACCGTCGAGGTGCGAGCCACCACGTTTCGACGAGCTGATGCCAAAGCCCCGGCCGGGCCGCCGGCGGGTCAAGCTTCCGCACCCGGTCAGGCCCCGGCCGCAGCTCCCGGAGGAGCGAAGCGATGAGGACGTTCGCTTGCATCCTGATGGGAGTCGTCATGTGCGTGGGCTGCGAGGACGAGACGATTGTCGCGGGGCCTGGCGCCAACCCGCCGACTGCACCATCGGCCTCTCCGAAACCACCCGCGGCAGCGACTGACGCGAGCGTTTCCAAAGGTGAACCGCCTCAGTTTCGCGACGAGGATTTCGTTGAAGTGGAAGCTCGCAATCGAGATCCGTTTCGCAGTTTTGCCAGCTTGTTCAAAGTGAGCGCCGTTCAGGCCCCACAACGACGGGTGCTCCTGCCAACCACCAGCGTCGACGAAATGCGCCTGATCGCCATCGTCAGCGGCGTCGCTCAACCGCGCGCGATGTTGACGGACCCAAACAATGTCGGTCACGTGGTGAAGTCCGGCGACTATATTGGGCGACCGGAGGTCATTCAGACCGGAGGTTCCGAAAGCATGCCGGTGACCCTCAACTGGCGGGTCGACCGCATTCGTCCGGGAGAACTGGTGCTCACGCGGGAAGACCCCACCGCGCCCAATCGACCGCCGCTCAATCGCGTCATCCCACTTCGGGAGAAGTGATTCATTTTCGGACTCGAGGTGTTGTCTTCGATCCCCGTCTTGTCCCACCGCTGAAGCCCAACGAAACCGGGGCCCCATCGCAAAGCGGTGGGGCGGACGCGAATGCGGCCGGAGTCGGGAGGGGGTCCCGCGCGGGTCGTACCCGCGTGAGGGAGGGTTTGCTTCAAACCCTCCGAACAACACTGCTCCGCCGCCAGGAGGTACGTGACCTGGTGGTGTGAGCGGTGTGCTGCTGGGGTCCCGCCGCGAACAAAGGCCGGGCGATTTTTTGCGCTTCTGGGCAGACGAATCGATGATTTCATATCTGCGATCAGAGGAGTGCTGAATGCGCCAGGGCTGGGACCGCTATTTCTTTATTGTTTTGTTGCTGCCTGCGCTGGTGGTGGCGTTCGATGGGCGCGAACTGGCGTCGGCACAGCAGTCCTCGGGATCGCGCGCGTCGACCCAAAAAAGCAGCAGGATTTCAGCGGTGCGGGTGACAGGGAGCGGGAAGTCCGCGGTGTTGCGGGTGAGCGGAGCATTCGATGTGCCGGAGTACTCGCTGCGGGCGCGAGACGGTGGGCGCGTCGTGGTGATGGAGGTCCCGGGGGCGACGTTGCCCAAAGGAGGGCTCCGCAGTCAAGGCGAAACCTCTCTCATCGAACGGACGGTAGCCAGCACGACGGCGCGAGGCGTGCGGCTGGAGATCGTATTGCGGCGGTCCGTGCCCTACCGTGCGACGGCGCGGCCAGGAAACATCGAGGTGCGTTTCTCGCCAGAGCGATCTCGACGAAGCGCGCACACAAACGCAGAGAAAAAAGCCGGGCCCACAGTGCTTCGGCGCATGTACGTCGAGCGGCGCGACGGGCGAGATCGCTTGATCTTGGAGCTTAGCGGGCCGGTTTCATTTCGAACGCCGCGCGATGAAAGCGCGGCACCTCGTCTTGAGCTCCGCAATACGACGATCGCGGGATCGATTTCCTCGGAGCTCCAAGGGCCTGATGATTCATTGATTCGCAAGGCGCGGGTGCGGCAAGAGTCGGATCGCGTGATTGTGGAAGTGGAGCGAGCGGAAAGCGCCGTCGGGACGGCTGTTCGAGCGGGCAGGCGTCTTGTGTGGATGTTCACTCTGCCCACCGGAGGAACACGACGTCCCCGTGCGCGCACGATCGCCCGCGAGGCTGACTACAGCGAAGAAGCCTCGGAAACTTCCGAAGCCGCGCCGTTTGTGAGCGGTGTGCCGATGCAGATTCGATCGGGTCGCGGGCGCCGGAGATACTCGGGGCGCCGCATCGATCTCGACTTCAAAGACGCGGACATTCACAACATCCTGCGATTGGTGTCGGAGGTCGGCGGGGTGAATGTGGTGACCGCGGACGACGTTTCGGGAACGGTGACCATTCGGATGCGGAATGTTCCTTGGGACCAAGCACTCGACGTGATTCTTCAAGCAAAGGGTCTCGGGAGCGTTCGTCGAGGAAACTTGATTCGAGTCGCGCCGCTCGAAAAACTGGAGAAGGAGCGCGAAGCCGCGATCGCGCGACGAAAACAACAAGAGCAGCTCGCGCCGCTTGAAACGCGGCTTGTGCCCGTAAGCTACGCGACCGCCAACGAACTTTCGCCGCGGGTTGGCGAGCTCCTTTCCGAACGAGGGAGCGTGTCGGTTGATGAGCGCACCAATGTCATGATTGTCCGCGACATCATCGATAACCTCGACAATGTCGAGGAGTTGGTTCGAACGCTCGACACGCAAACGCCCCAGGTGCTCATTGAAGCGCGTATCGTAGAAGCAACGAGCCAGTACACGCGCGACGTGGGCATTCAGTGGGGCGGCGACGTCACGCTCAGCAGCACCAATGGAAATCCGACAGGGCTGGTGTTCCCGTCCAATGTTGGAATTACGGGCGGTAACTTCGAGCCGGGGTCGGCGGATACCCGAGGGCTGTCACCGTTCCAGCCGACCGTGCAGAATCCCAACTTCGCCGTGAACTTGCCCGCGATTACAGGCACCGGCCAAGGTGGCGCGATCGGTCTTACGTTGGGCAGCGTTGGCGGCAACGTGAACCTCAACGTTCGGTTGAGTGCGGCCGAGGCAAACGGCGTGGTCCGCATTATCAGCTCGCCTCGAATCTTGACGCTGGACAACCGCGAAGCGTCGATTGCCCAGGGCACGTTGATTCCATTTTCACAGGTGAGTGCCCAAGGCGTGAATACAGCGTTCCAAGAAGCGAAGCTCGAGCTTCGCGTGCGACCGCACGTCACAAGCGACGGCTCGGTGTCCATGCACGTCAAAATTACACGCGACGAACCCGACTTTACCCGCACGAGTCCTCGAGGCGACCCCACGATCTTGAAACGAGAAGCGGAAACCGATCTTCTCGTTACGGACGGCAATACCGCCGTGATCGGTGGCATCTACACCCGCAACACGGGCCGCAACATCGACCAGGTTCCCTTCTTTGGCGACATTCCCGTGCTCGGAGTCCTGTTTCAGCGGCGGCGGGTGCGCGACGACCGAAATGAGCTCCTGATCTTCCTCACGCCGCGCATCGTCAATCGCGCGGAAGCGCTTCCCGAATAAGCCACGCGGCGGCCTCGACCGGGACTGGCGCGCAGCGAAGGGACTTGTGATTTCGGGCGCGGGTTGCGGGGGGTTGGTCGCGCAGCCTAAGTTGCGCTCATGCGTGTGTTTCTTTCGGGACTTATGGGCGTGGGCAAGACCACGGTTGCTGCGGCGCTCGCGCGGCGACTCGGTGTGGAGCACATCGATCTCGATACGCATATCGAACGAGATTCGAATCGCTCCATTGCCCAGTTATTCGAAGAGGAAGGAGAAGCGCGATTTCGCCAGCGCGAGCGCGACACTGCCCGGCGTCTCATGACTCGCGAAGGAATCGTTGTGTCCCTGGGCGGCGGAACGGTCACCAACCATGAGGTTCGCCGAGCGCTGCTCAACGCGGGAACGCTCATCACGCTGAGCGCGCCGCTTGAGGTCTTGGTGAAGCGCGTGGGTAGCGGGAAGGGACGACCGCTTCTGAGCACCGACCCTGGGTCGCGCTTGGCCGCGCTACTCGCAGAGCGGGCTCCTGCCTACGCTGAGTGTCACGCGACGGTGAACGCCGCCCAGCCGCTGGAATCGATTGTTAACGATTTGATACGTGTTGTGAATGATACAGAGTGTCATCGCGTAGTCGTACCGCTCGGGTTGCGTACCTATCCTGTGATGATCGGCACAGGCTGCCGGCGCCGGGTTGGCGAACTCGCGAGCGGCGCAGTTCGTGGGCGAAACGCTCTCGTGATCAGCGACCAAAACACCACGAAACCCTGGGGCGAGGAAGTTTCAGAGCTTCTTCGTGAGCATTCGTTTCATGTGGCGGAGGTCGTGATTGAGCCGGGCGAGCACCATAAGTCGGTGCGCACGGTCGAACAAATCTGGGACGCCGCTCTTGATGCGGGACTCGATCGGCAATCCATGCTGGTCGGGGTAGGCGGAGGTGTCGTGGGTGATCTCACCGCGTTCGCGGCCTCCACGCTTCTGCGGGGGGTGGCTGTGGCGCAGGTACCCACGTCGCTACTGGCCATGGTGGATAGCTCGGTGGGTGGCAAGACCGGCTTCAATCGGGTTCACGGAAAGAATCTGGTGGGAACCTTTCACCAGCCGCATTTCGTACTGTGTGACCAAGAGACCTTGAGCACGTTGGCGGTCGCCGAGCGCACGTCGGGGCTCGCTGAAGTGGTGAAGAGCGCCTGGATCGATGGTGAGGATTCTGTTCGAGAGCTCGAACGAGACGCCGCCGCGCTCGCGGCTGGAGACTCAGAAGCGTTAGGGCGAGCTATTCGGATGTCGGTTTCGCTCAAGGCAAGCGTGGTGGAAGCCGACGAGCTGGAGTCTGGACGGCGCATGGTGCTCAATCTGGGACACACGCTGGGCCACGCCCTCGAAGCGGTGGATGGTTATCAAGGGATTCGGCACGGCGAGGCGGTTTCGCTCGGAATGATTGCGGCTGCGCGTGTCGCCGAAGCGATGCACGGCTTGGGTGAGGGGCAGTCGGAGCGCCTCATGAATTTGCTTGCCGCATTGGGGTTGCCGGTGGATCTGCGAGATCACCTGACTGAGCGCGCCGTGAGCTTTATCGGGTCCGACAAAAAGAGACGCGGTGACGACGTGATGTTTATCATGCCGCACGCTCCCGGGGATGTGCGCGTGGAACGCCATCCGACGCACCAGATCGCCAAATCTATGCTCGCGATTCTCGGCTAGCCACGCGCCTATTCGATTCAAACGCCCCTGGGCGTCACACGTCTTCGGACGACTCGGCGCGAATTTGGAAGAACGGGTTGCCCACCGGTACTCTGTAGTGGAGACGAACTCGGCCGAACCTGGTCGGGTTGTGTCTCATAGGGGGCCGAGCGGTCCAAGCGACCGGGAGACAGTGAATGCGCAGACATTCGATGGTCATGATCGTCCTTAGCGCGTCCGCATGGGCGGGATGCGTGGACGACAACAACAGTATTTTCATCGAAGGAAACGTGATTCCTCAGCAGCAGGAAGACACCTGCAGCCTGACGAGCGATTCGGATCAGCTGCTGACTAGCGGAGTCTATAATGTGGACATCGGCGGCGCGTATCGGGTCTTTCCGCTCTACAACAACCAGCTGCGCAATCGGGCCTCCGACACGCGATCTGACCCCAATGGGATCAACGTCCGTTCCGCGGAAGTCGAGCTTCGCGCCATCGATGGTCAACCGGTCAACTTCGGCGGGCTGCCCAACCCGTTTACCGTACCTACGTCGACGTTTGTTCCCGCGTCTTCGGATGGAACCACGCCCATGCGCCGTGTAGGCGAGATCGAGGTGATCCCAACCGCGTATCGGGATTTCTTGGTTTCCTTAGCCCCAGGGACGGTGGTGGTTGGCGTGAGAATTTTTGGCCAAACCAATGGCGACATTTCCGTTGAGTCGGCCGACTGGCAATGGACCGTCGACTTATGCCGCGGCCGCTGCCTCGTATCGTGCATCGCCGGAGACGACGAAGAAATGCCCTCGTGCTCGGTAGGGCAAGACTTTGCCTCGCAGCTCAACTGCGACATGCGCGGACTGTAGTTATTGAGGGTCTGGCCGTCTGCTTTTTTAGGGTCTGGCACCCAGACCCTCTCGTCGGGGTACGACCCCGCCGATTCACCCAAGCTCCCCCGCCAGGGACCACGTGACCTGGTTGCGTGAGCGGTAGACTGCCGGGGCCCCGCCGCATCGCGGTGGGGACGGCCGCGAACGCGGCCGGCGGGGGGGGGAGGGGCTGCGGGCAGCCCCTCCAGAGTAAGGGGGCGTAGGGGCCCCCGCGCAGCGCGAAGCGGCGTTGGGAGGGGGGCCCCGCGGAATCGTATTCCGCGGGGGGAGGGGCTGCGGCCAGCCCCTCCAGAAATCAGTGGGCT
>JANQQS010000119.1 GCA_028284955.1 Myxococcota bacterium
AGGGTCTCCTAACTAACCCCCGATTCGGTTTGTGGGATGGGTAAGAGTTTGAACCCGAACACCTTAGCTTTTCTCTCGAGATTACGAATCACGCGCTGAGTGTAACGCTGTTCGTATGCATCGATACCGGGGTCGACGTAGGAATGGCCACGAGAGAGCAAGGCATAGATGGTTCGGGCGAGTTTGTGAGCGGTAGCGGTGATGGCCTTGGGCGCGCCGAGTCGGGCCCGCATGCGTCTGTAGTAAGCGCCGAGAGCGGAATGACTTCGAGCTAGCGCCTGAGCGGCGCGTCGCAAAGCGGCGGCAGCGCGATTGGGAGTGGGTTGAGTCCGACTGGACATGACTTTTCCTCCTGTGATGCGGTTTCGTGGACAGAGCGCGAGCCAAGCACAAAAGGCTTTTGAGTTTTGCCATCGCGTCATATCGGTTCCGATTTCAGCGAGGAGGTGCTGAGCGGTGATGGAGTCGATACCCTCGATGGACGTGAGATCGACCCCCGTCATGCGGAAGAGTTCATGGCGGAGAGCGGGTTGTTTGGATGGCTTTTTTTGTCTCGGGGGAGGAGGCTGTTGTCCGTCGCTTTGGTCAGGAAACTTCTGGACGCATGCTTCAATCTTGGCGTCGCAGGCTTGGATTTGTTCCCGGAGTGTGTCGTAGAGCATCAGTTCCTGGGCCAAGACAAACACATGCTCTTCACGAAAGTCACCTTGGAGAGCGGCGGCGACTTTGTCGGATGAGCTCTGAATCCTCGGGTCTTTGAGCTGAGCGAGCGCCTTTGGGTCCCGTTCGCCTGCGACGATGGCGCGAAGGATGCGCAACCCAGTCACCCCCGAGATGTCGCGGATGACTTTGTGCAGGTGAATGTTCATCTGTATGCAGGCTTTCTGCATTCTCTGCACATGCCGAGTGGATTGCTCGACGAGAGTGGACCGTTGGCGGACATAGCTTCGCAAGACACAAGTGGCATCGTCGGGCCGAAAGGATGAGGAGAGCAGGCCGTAGCTATGAAGGCGCTGGATCCACTGGCAATCTTGGACGTCGGTTTTTCGACCGGGGACGTTTTTGAGGTGCCGAGGATTGACGAGCCAGACCTGAAACCCTCGTGTCTCTAAGACTTGAAAGACGGGCACCCAATAGACTCCGGTGGCTTCCATGGCGACGGTTGTGATGCCACATTCCTTCATCCAGTTGGCCATGCGATAGAGGTCGGCTGTAAAGCAAGCGAAGGATTGGACCGGAGCGTCGCACCGGTCGGCAGGGACAGCGACGAAATGGCGCTCGGAGCCGAGGTCGATTCCCGCGGCATGGGGATGGACGAGGTCCAAAGGGTCCGGCCGAGATGGGTTTCTGTTTTGTTTGGTGTGTTTGTTCCGTCGACGCTTGGGCATGGGCACTCCTTTCGACGTGTCCGGGGCCCCAACGACGAAGTCAATCGATTCTCCTAAACGGGATCGCCGCACGCGACGTCACCAATGCCTTTGACCCGAATCGTTGGGAACCATGCTGGCACCCGGGCAAGAAAGCACCAATGTTCAACCGGCCTTAGCTGCCCCGAAACCGTCCGAGCCAGTGTGCATCACGTTTCCGTGCCGCGCGACCTTGGGTTAGAGGCTTCCTTGGACGCGGTCGAGTGTCCGCGGCGCCTGCTGGCACCCAGACCCTCCTAACAACTCAGCGCAGCATCATGCGGCACTGAGAAACGTATTTTCCTTGCCCTCGAGCGACACAACTTCGGTAGGCGTCTCTCGCGCCATCGGTGTCTCGAAGACCCTGGCGTGCGGCGCCAAGCGTGATCCACGCCTTAGAGCTGGCCGGGTCTACGCTGACCGCACGAGATGCGAGCTCTTTGGCTTCCTGGTTGCGGCCGCGGTTGAGCATCAGAAAAGCGAGTTCGGTTAGCGCAACGCCTCCTTGCGGATTGAGCTCAAGGGCACTTCGGTATGCGGTCTCAGCTTTCTTACCACGAAGTCGCTTGGCCTTTTTGAGGGCAGCGTCATAGTTTTCGTTCTGAGGTCCGTCCTTGACGTTTGGGGTGCCCCCGGATTGTGCGAGTTGCTTCTCAGGAGCATCGGGCGCCACGTTCGAACCTTGCGTTGCGGTTGAGTCTGGTACGGGGGCATCCGGCTCAGTGGTGCCTGGCTCGTTCGGAGCTTGATTTTCCGCGGTTGCCTCGTCGGCCGTTGTCCCGGCCGGTTGTTCGGTTTCGTTCGGAGAATCTGAGGTCGCGTTCGCAGAGCCGAGGTTGTCGGTAGCTTGCGGCTCGGTCTCAGAAGGGCGCGATCCGTTTTCGTCCGGCGCCGTTTGCTCGGAACCTTGGTCCGTCGATCCCAACACTTCGGTAGGCATCTGCGCGTGACCGAGCTCAGCTGGCTGCGGCATGACAAACTTTTGGTATCCTAGAAATGCGAGGATCGCGGTCACACCCACTGCTGCCACGGCCACGGTAGTTCGTTTGAGCCACCGGTCGGAAGACGATTCAGGAACCTGTTCCGTGAGGTCCCCCCACTCTTCCTCTTCGTCTTCCTCTTCGGTTTGTTCGGGTGCTCGGAAGAAATCCTGAGCGACCGCAGCATGTTCGCCGCTCGATGTAAGCTCGCTGATGTCGCTCTGCGCGGCGTTGTCCGGCTCACTTTCGTCTCGTGAGGTTTCGTCCGGAGAGGCTTCACCCGAAGCCGCGGAGGAATCAGGCTCGTCTTCCGAGTCAGTCGTCTGCACCGCGTCAGTAGCGTCAGTGGCTTGCGGTGGTTCGTCAGCCTCGGCGTGCGGTAGCGCTTCCGCTTGAGACTGGGCTGGCTCGACAGCTTCTGATTCGTCGAGGCGTTCAGGGTCCGCATAGTCGTTTCGGTCCCCTTCGTCCTGATGTTGCGCACCTTCACCGATGGGTTCCGGTTCGACCGCCGAACGCTCATCGATTGCTGGTTCCTCGTTTTCGACATCGTTCGTTTGCTCGCCCATTTCTGGGCTGGCTACCGTACCGGGCAGAGTGGTTCGAGAAAGACGGCTTTTTTTGCGTCTTCGCTTGCGTCCTTTCGATGAAGTTTGCTCCGGCCGCGCTACGGCGAACGGCTCCGCATCCGCCGGCTCGTTTTCAGGTCCGGACTCAGGCTCAGTGCGTTCGCGTTGTTGCACTGGATCGACCGGCGTTTCAGATTGCGGTCGGACTGATGGCGGTCTGCTTTGCTCTGGTTCAATCGATTGATCCGAGCCGGTGCGCGGTTCATCAGCCGGAGAAGAAAAAAGGCCAGGCTGCGTATGTCGTGCGGGGGCGAGGACGTCTGGCGAGCTTGACTCATTTGATGAAAGAGCAGCGTTCTCCGATTCGGAGGACGCGATGACCGGATTGGCTCCGACGACTACGGAGTGGTCGTCCAACTCGTGGCTTTCCGGAATCGGGCTTTCCGAGAAAACCGCTGGCGGCGCGCTTGAAGTAATGGGCCCAGGGTCGATGGATGTTCGGCCGCTGTCTACGATAAGCCCTTCAAAATAGAGCTTCGAAATCGCGGTGAGTGTCGCTAAGTCGTCGTCGGTGCTTGCATCGACGGCCTCCATCAAGGAGCGCTCCCCGTCGAAGAGCCGCAACACGTGATTGATCTCGTCTGGGATCTCTGCCAGCCGTTCGAGCAGTTCGCTGTCGTCGACTTCGAAAATATTCGCAAGCGGCGGAAGCTGTTCAAGGAGTCGACCCCATTCGTCCACTCTTCGCATACCTTCCATCAGCAAACCCTGCGTGGTCGCGGTGATCGTCGTGCTGTCGCATCGAACTGGGCGGAATTCCACGTCGAACGTGCCTTCGTTCCAGACCAGGAAGCGGTACACTGCGGCGTCTCCCGAAAGCTTGCCGAGCTCGGCGTGAATCAGCCGACCGTCCTCGAAAAAGATGGCGCCCCTTCGACCATGCGATGAGAGGTACATCACGCCAGACTTTCGGCTGATATCGATGGTCTGCAGCAAGTCGACCAGACCCATGTCGGTGAGCGAGCCGCTGAAACGAGTTTTCGTTTCCCCGCTTTTGCGTTCGATTCCTTCGCGCTGCTTTTTTTGGAGTTCTAGATTGACACGGGTGATGATTTCTTTGATGTAGATCGGTTTGGTCAGGTAGTCCTGCACTCCGAGTTCAAGACCTTTGACCTTGTTCTCGACCGATCCGTCGCTCGACAAGAACATGAACGGAATGTCGCGCCATTCCGTATTTTCTCGTAGCCGACGCACGAATTGAAACCCGTCTAGCTCGGGAAGCCGGGTGTCTGAAAGAATAAGGTCCGGCTTGCTCAGGTCGACCATCTCGAGCGCAGTATTCGCATCGCCGCAGCTCGTGACGCTGTAGCCCGCCTTACGGAGGCTTACCTCCATCACGCGCAGGCTTCGCGGGTCGGGGTCTACCAGAAGAAGATTTTGCTTCGCCACGAGTGCGTTCCGATTCGCGTTGCGTCGACCAATGGCACCAGGTCATTTTGGGGACGCGGGGGGCATGGTGTCAACCCTGCGATTTGTTGACTATTTTTCCGACTATTGTCGGCCATCGTGACGACGACGGCTCGCGCCGCCGGGAATCAGTGTCAGGTGAGGAACGGGGGCATAGGCCGCGATAGCGCCATTTTCCTCTGCGGCGTACACCCAGCTGCGTTCGTCGACCCGAATGAGGTCTGGCACGAGATCTGAGGTTGGAACGTTGCCCAGCGGAGAGCCGTCTTGGGGCCGAACGACGCGAACCGAGCCTCCCGGTACAAACAGTCCTCCTCCTCGCAAGACCGGCTCTAGTTTTCTCGGCACCTCATCTGCGATTGGGTCCCCGAATGTGTGCTGCCATCGCATATTCCCGTTTGAGAGGCCGATCGCCGATACCGGTCCACCCGGCGCGTTGATGACGAGAAGATCATCGACTAGCAGTCCGCATCCGCCTAGCCCGAGCCCCGGATCGGGGATGGTCCAAACTCGGGTTCCCGTGCTCGGATCGATACCGTGCAGCGACCCTCCTCGCGCGTCGGTCGTCCCGACGACAACCGTGTCACCTCCGTTGATCGGTGGGCATGCGGGTATTTGATCGAGGGAGCATTCGAATCGTAACGCTCCGCGATAGAGATCGACGCCGACGACCGTGGTCGACGATTCGGGGCTGGGACATGTGGCCACTACCGTGTCGTGACTGCATACCGGGGCAAAAGGAAACCGGCCGGGGCCAGAAAAACACCAGAGGTCTTCCCCGGTCGCCAAGTCAACCGCCCGAATCATCTCATTTCCTGTGGTCCACAGAAGAACTCGGCCGGATCGGGAAAACTGGGGGGTGCCAGTGCCGCCGTATTCGTATTGCCATCGCAGTTCTCCGTTGCGGAGATCGATTGCGACCAGTTGATTGTTTCCGGCCCCGAGCACCGCAACCGGTGGTGTGGAGCCTCCGCCGGGGCACGAAAACGCGACTGGTGGCCCGCCCGCTCGGGGGGCGATACGGCATGACGCAAAAGGCTCTCCGTCGCCAACGTCGCAAAGATCGACGTCTCCCTCTGGAGTCAAGCGAAGCAAAACGGAACCGGCCATGAGCGCGGACCCGCCTCCGCTTTCTCGCGACCACAGCAAACGTCCGTCGTTTCGTGATAGCGCCAGGGTGCGCGCCGGGGTGGAGAGCACGAGGCGATCCCCGCATAGAAACGTTGCGCTCGCGTCCAGTCCATCGATGTCGAGGCACCATCGTTGCTGAAAACGCAACGCACGAGGAGTCGTGACGGCGTTTGTTGCTTCTTTCGTGCGTTCGGATTGATGCGGTGCACGAATGAAATCCGGGTCGTGATTGAGAAAGCTCGCCGCTGAGCGTTTTCGTTTTGCACGAATGGCTCGTCTCAGGTCCCGACATTCTTCCCGAAGAACCCGCACGCGCAGATTTCGCCCCTGGGCTCGATCAACGGAGACGAGCGCCCGCAATAGCTCGGTTGCGGTGCGCAGTATGGGAAGAACTGCTTCTTCCAGCGTCAGTGCTGTTGCGGTGACGTATTCTGTGCCTCGACCGAGCGTGATGGTGGCTTCCTCGGTTCGGTCGACGCGCAATCCAATTTGAAAACTACCTAGGCGAAGCCGCACGTTGCTCGGGCGGTCATCTTGCCAGGCATCTACCGCATGGCGGATGGCAGCCACCATGCGCTGAACCACCAACATAATGGGCCCCTTCGCAAGATGAATACGTCTGCCGCGAAGGAATGCCCAGAGTTCACCCTCGAAAAGCAACGCGTGAACATCCGCGCGCACCGAGTGGGCGGGGATGTTCGCCGTGCCCGAGTGAATCGATGCTTCGTAGCCGAACGCCAAAGGAATCATCTTTGAGGGTGCTTCAAACGATCCGCCGCGCTTGGCGACTGGTTCTTCGGTTTCATGAGCGGAGCAATCGCTGCGCTTCATGTCTTCGCGAGTGAGATTGTTGTGTCTCAATTTGGGCAGTGCGCCCTGCGCCCGCTCCGCCATACGGGCGGCCGAATGTCGAAGGTGCGGGTCGGTTTGAAACCTTGCGTTGTCGAGAAGCGATTGGGCACAGGCGTTCAAGAGTGGTGCGAGTGCGGTGCGTCGGTTCAGTTGGTGTACCGCGGGGGTGCTCGAGGTCGTGTATACGCTCACCCAAACTTCGTCACCTCGGCGAATCAGCGCAAATTCAAGAGGGGTCGCCCCGAGGGGCAACAAGATTTTCTTTCGCAGCCGGCGGGCCAAAGAGATCACCCCGGCGCAAAGATCCATCAGCGGCGGTAGATCGACATCGTCAAGATCGGCCACCAGCAACCGTCTGAGCGACACGCTCGGCATCGGTTGCGGACAGGGTAGCGACGCAATATTTGGTCCTTGGGCCGACGAGCTGTTGGAGGGCGTGGCAGACGGGCGGTTGGTGTGTAGTTCCATTCTCACCGTGGTGCATCGAGATGGTGTGGGGTCGTGAGACGAAGTGTTCGAACCGTAGAGAAATGGTAGAAAAGCCGGTCGGCTTGATCCAAATATTCGTTGCGGGTTTGCGCATCAGCCGGAGAAATGAGCCACTTGGAGCGCGTGGAACAGCTTGTCGCGGTTTCGGCCGTCATTTTTCGGTCCGGATCAATATTGGCGATGCGTCGATCGGCGGTTCGGGATGCAGGTGCAGGGCTATGGGAGGTTGTCTCTGGCCGAGTTCATGTCCAAGAGTGTCCCTTTCAGGCCGTGAAGCGCGAGGTTCAAGAAGAAACGGGTTTGCATGTCCAGTTCGAAGAACGTCCCGTGGATGTGTACGCAGCATTTCGTGGCGCGGCTCCGATGGTCGTGATCGTGTATCGAGCAGACTACATATCGGGATGCGTCTCCATCTCGTCCGAGCACGACCGCTACGACTGGCTCACCCCGAAAGAGTTTGCGGCTCGAACATCACTCGCACGACTTGCGGAGGCGGTACGTCGAGCGGCTGCCGCGACCACGAGTTGAAAACGTCGGTAGAACAGACCAGGCTCGTGTTCGCGAGCGACATACGTTCGCCCTGCGGCTCCTATCTCTTGCGCACGATCCGGTTGGTAAAATAGCTCAGCGACAGCACTGGCCAGCGTCCGAAGGTCGTGGTCGAACACGACCTTTGCCGCATGTGCCATAGAGAGTTCCGAAGTTGCATGCTTCGTGACCACGATGGGCACTCCCCGCGACATCGCGTCGAGCATTTTTATTGGTACCCCACCGGGCGCTCGCCGGGGGACCATTGCGACATCGGTGGCGGCGTGGATCGAGCGCCGATCGGATTCATTCGATAGACCGGTGATGCGCGTGAGATGCGTAATTCGGCGGGCTTCGATCGCCTCGAGAAGTGGTTTTGGTGATGACGCGGTCGCGACGAGGAGCCGCGCATCGGGCGTTTCATTGGCGAGCACAACGAACGAATCGAGAACCTCGTCGAAGCCCTGGTAGCCGTCTAGATTGCCGGCATAGAGAAGCACCCGATGATGATCGTGGTAGCCAAATCGGGCCCGAGCCTCGATGCGTTCCGATGCGTGGATTGGGGGCGGAATGGTCCAAGGAATCGGCAGATATGCGATCGACGGCACTGCGCCGCGCGTGTTTTGCTGGAGTAGTTCGTGAAGTTTGCGGCAGAGAAGGGGCGATATGCCGGCGATCGTCGCGCCGGTACATGAAAGTCGATCGAGCAGCCTTCCTGCATCGGCCAACCATCGCGGCTGAGTCGAGACGTAGGTAGGAAGTTCCGTTTCGAAGAGCGTATGCGCGACGTACACGCGCGGCGAAATACCAGCCAACCGAGCAACGATAGCGGATTCGACGTTGTGCGCGACGCACAACGCATCGCGCCGCCGCATTAGAAGTCTTCGGCTTTGGACGACCATCGACACATCGAGTGCGACCTTTCCAAACGATGGCCCCGAGCGCAGAGAGCGGAC
The DNA here is from genome assembly GCA_028284955.1 of Myxococcota bacterium. Classification (GTDB taxonomy): domain Bacteria; phylum Myxococcota_A; class Polyangia; order Polyangiales; family Houyiibacteriaceae; genus JANQQS01. The sequence continues at coordinate 8,379 of JANQQS010000119.1, forward strand.
TCGAGGGATGTCTGGAAGCCGGTGGACCGGATGAACTGCGGATATGGTTCGGTCGCCGTAGGCGTACGCGAGAAGTTCGGCGTGTGCTCCTCGATCGTGAAGCGTTCGAAGCATTTGATGAATCAGCGCCTGCGTACCCTGAGGGCTCGGGTAGGGCATGCACGCGAGGTGGATAGTGGGCGGAGCGAGTGAACGATTCTCGCGGGCTGGGTTCACGAATCCACGTATCCGAGAGATCGCAACCGAGCCTCGAGGACGGCTTCAATGCCTGCGCCCAGTGGGGGTGGAGAGGCGATTCCAGAGCTTCCAATAGAGCTATCCACGCTCGGGAGTGAATGTAGAGCGCGTTCGTTTTGGTGCAGCGCCTCCCAAAGGATTCGACCTGAGAAATCGGAAGGAACGCCGACATTCATGCGCGCGAGGATTGTCGCCGTCGCGTCGGCAATGTGTGCTTGCACCTTCGTTGCAGGGATGACTTGGGGTCCGTGCATGATCAACACTCCGTGGCTTCGATGGCTGCCAGGCAGGCTGCGACCTTTTCGGCCTAAATACTCGCGAGGCTGAAGGACGCTCCAGACCGGTCCGTTCGGGTCGCGCCCGCTGGGCATCAGGTTGTATGAATATCCGTCATCGAGATTTAGATCGAGCAGCAAGTCGGGTGCTCGCTCGATCCACGGGCCATCGAATAGCTCTTCGCGTGGCACAGCGCGTCGAACCACGCGGGCTTGTGTCCAAGGGTCGCGGAGGTTTTCAAGAACGTCGATCACCTTCTGGCGTGTGCGTTCGAGATCGGTCGGGTCGACGGTTCCACGCGGTTCTCGTCCCCGAAGGTTCAGATGGACCGAAGGAAAGTAGTTAAGCTCTTCGCTGAACGCGACGGTATTCGTCATGTCGATTGCACCGAAGCGCACGCGCGATTCGAGCCAGTTGGGAAGAAAGGATCGATGGGCGCGAAACAAAAAATCGCGAAGCGCAGGGGAGAGCATCGTCAGCGCCTGATCTCGTGCCCATAACGACAAAGAGCCAACTGTTGAGAACGCTTGAAGGCCCGCGCCGATGTGCCGCGGCGCGCTCGGGTCAGCGTGCGAGACATTGCCTTTGAACTGCAAAAGACCATGTTCTGCGAGTGCGCGATTGAGGTACACGATTTTTCGAGACGACCCTCCAGACCCATGGTCGCTTGCGATGGTGAGCTCAGCGTCAGGCGCATAGCGCTGAATCTCGCCGACTGCTTCGTCGAGCGCCCGATAGACTTGCTCGAGACCGGAGCTGCCTTTGTTCTGATCCGCGAAGCGTGGGGCATCGCTGGGCCGGCGCGGGGAGTCGGCGTCGAAGAGGCTCCACAAATAGTGCGATGCGGTGTCGCTTTCTCCGAAGTATGCCGCGAATAGATCCCAAGGTCGCGATTTCAGAAGCCACAAACTCTGTTCGACCCGGCGCGAGATTCGTCTGCACAGCGCGTTTGGAAGCTCGCTGTGCCACCCTTCTTCTTCTGCGGAAAACTCGTTGACGTCGTCGAATCGCGGTACGCCAAAACGTTCGACCCAGCGGGCGTACAGTGACGGCGGCCAAACGAAAGAATCGGAAGCTTCAGACGCGACCGGCGCATCCCAGCCGCTGACCATGACGCCGTGCCGGAGTCGTTCCGGCGGCCAGGTTCCCGGAAAACCCAACGAACAACACGAAAGGCCCAGCTCATCCAGACGAGCCATCATCGTTGGAACCTCTCGAACTGTGCCGCCCGTGAAACGAACCCCGTACCCGTGGCGGGTAGTGAAATCAAAAACGCCATGGCGCCCAGGGTCAACACCGGTCAGAAACGTTGTCCAGTTCGGCAGTGTGGCGGGAGGTTGTACGCTTTCCAGTCGAGCGAAGGCCCCGTCCTCCATGAGCCGATGAAAAGTTGGGAGCGATTCGTTTCCCATGCGCAAGATAAGGTCGAGGTCGAGACCGTCGAGGCCAAGGATGAGATTGCGCGTGCCCATTCTGGCGACGTTAGCGGTTTGCTATCGGCGGTTCAATGGCGGTCCGCGGAGAGAGAAACGAGCGATCGACCCAGTAGGTCGTTTGGCGCTTCGGTCTCCATTAACTCCAGCACGGTGCGCGCAACGTCGTAGATGCGTGCGCCGTTCACGCGTCCCTCGCGCGGGGCGCCCCTACCGGACAGGATCCACAGACCATCCCAGTCGTGGTTGCACTCGTCGTAATTGCCTGGCCCGCTTCGATCGTCGTGCGCGATAACCCACTGACCGTGTCCGAGCGTGCCAGCGGCTCGATATGCTAGGTCGTCGAAGTACACCAAAAGGTCAGGGGCGAACCCTCGCGTTGCCCGATACTCACGCTCGGGTTCATCGATGCGAACGGGAATCGGTGTTCCGGCAGAGTCTACCAAGCCAAGGAGTTCTTCTTTGAGGCGCGCGCGCTCGTTCGCCCAGTCGGCCGGGGCCACGATGCCGTGGGGTTCGCGGCCTGCCACGTTGAGCCAAATGCGCGCGTAGTAGCCGCCTTCGCCCCAGGCCTTGGTCCGGGACCAATCCACCACGCCTTCGTGAATAGACGTTGAGTGCGGGAGGTTAGGGTCTGCGGCCTGCGCATGCGTTTTGAGCCAACCGTGGTCACGCAGCCATTCGTTGATGCACACGCTACCGTGCAACGCTCGGGCTCCATGGTCGCTCACGATCATCACGGTCGTGTCTTCGTCGATCGATTCAAGCAGCGCTCCGATATTCTGATCGAGAAACCCGTAGAATTCTCGGCCGAGATGCTCGAAGCGATTGCCGCGGATGTATCGTGGATGTGCGGGATCAAACGCTGACCAAAACGCGTGATGAAATCGGTCGGGCGCCATGTCTACGAACATCATGAAGTCGGGAATTTTTTGCTCCCAGACGTAGCGTGCGATGTTGAAATGCTGCGCGGTCATCTTTTTGAGCGCGTCATAGATTCGCGGCTTGTCGCTTGCACGGAAATCGGTGACGTCGCGGATGTAGGGCCCGAATCGGTTCGTTAGTTCGTGCTCGAAGCTGGTGGGGAATGCCCACGGAAGAGTCAGGTCGGGGGTGAGAAAGCAGGAGACCAAATGACCGCGCACAGGCGTTGGTGGCCAGGTCAGGGGGACGAATAGGGAGGCCACCGATTTGCCCGCATCGCTGAGCCAATCCCAAAGGCGTTTTTCTTGAACCCATTCCGATGTGGCTACGCGAGGCTTGTATTCGGTAGGCCGGTTGGGAAGGCGATTTCGAAACCCGTAGAGACCGAGCTCGCCGGGGTCCCGCCCGGAGACCATGCAAGTCCACGCGGGAACGGTGATCGGTGGTGCAGACGATCGAAGCAAGCCAAAGCTGCCTGATTCCATGAGTCGCGACGTATTCGGCATGACATCGCGAAATCGATCGAACACAAGGTGCGGCGACGCGCAGTCGAGCCCAATGACCAAAACCCGGCGCGGCATACTGCGGGATGACTCCTGGCTATTCGTTTCCGAACGTACCTGGAGGCACCGATGTCGGACGGCGTGGTCCTGCGGTGCGAGATGTACCCACCCGATCTCGGAACACACCCGCTACATCCACGCCCGTTGCGGCTTTGATGTGTTCGTTGGTTTTGATGAGGTCCGAAGCGAGGTTGTTCCCCCCGTTTGGGTGGCCGGCCCCGTTTTTCCCAATCACCGTCAAGCGATCCACTTTGAGTTTGCCAATCGTTGCGCTGACTTCTTCCACGATGGGCACGAGTTTCTGCATGAGAAGAACGTCCCGCCCGTTGGTGCCGCTGCCTCGGTATTGCGTGGCGAGATCGGTGAGCACCTGCGCAGTGGCGCGGCCTTGTTCGATGATTTTCATCGCGTCGGCGCGTGCTTCCGCGATGGCCTGCTGTTTCTTCGCTTCCGCAGGTTGAACGATGTCGGCCTGCAGTTTGAGGCGAACTTGCTCGATACGAGCGTTTTGCATTTCGATTTCCGCGGTCGACTGAGCAATGGCGGCTTGCACCGTCGCGCGCTGCTCCGCGATCATGGCTCCGCGTTTGGTTTGCGCATCGGCGATGCGACGTTCGTTTTCTTTTTTGGCGACCGCAATGGCTGCTTCCAGCTTCGCCACTTCACCCTGCATAAAGTTTTTCCATTTTACTTCCGCCGCCGCGGCTTGGGCGTCGGCTTCGGCGACCTGTGCGTTGCGCCGAATATGTGCGCTTCGCATGCGCCCAATCGCGTCCAGATAGCCGACTTCGTCGCTCACGTTTTGGATTTTGAGCGTGTCGAGAATCAACCCGATGCGATTGAGGTCGTGCTCGGCTTCCTCAGTGAGCTTTTGCGCGAATGCCTCTTTGTCTTGGTTGACTTGTTCGGGGGTGAGGGTGGCGAGCACCCCGCGAAGGTTTCCTTCGAGCGTCTCGCGGCCGAGTCGCATGATTTCTTCGCGGGTGCGTCCCAGAAATCGTTCGAGCGCGTGGTGGATGAGCGGAAGCTCGCCGGGGACTTTGATGTTGGCGACCCCCTGCACGGTCAGCGGAATGCCGCCTTTCGAATATGCGTTTTTGACCGTGACCTCGATGATCATGTTGGTGAGATCCATGCGGTCTACGGTCTCGATGAGTGGATAGCGGAACGCCCGGCCGCCTTTGACGATGCGATACCCGACCACGCGACCCGCTTGGCGATGTTTGCGGCCGCTGAACACCAATACTTCGCTCGGTTGGCATACGTAGAGGAGGTTTTTGACGATCATCACGAGCGCGAGAAATGCGATGAACGCGATGAGCGCCAAGGCGAGGATGGCGGCGAACATATTACGCGCTCCTTTCTGCAGCGGTGGAGGAGACCTGGCCGTTCAGAATTCCTCCGATGTCGACTCCGGTGGTTTCCCCGAGCGCAGACATCACCGCAGAAACCATTTGCGGGTAGGTCGCGGCGTAGCTCGCGAGGCCTTTGCCGTCTCCCTGGTCCAACACGCTAACCTCTCCGACGTCTACTTCATCGAGGTTCGACACCACCGTATGAATGATCTCTTCGAGGTGCTGAATGATATAAATCTCGCGTGCCTGAGGACCCATCGCTCGCCACGCGTCGCTCATTTGGCGCAGCACTTCCACCACCGCGGCGCCGTTTTCGGCGGTTGGTGCGGCCTCGCCCACCGCGAGCAGGGCCTGCGCTTCGCGATGTGTTTCTGCAGGAATGACCACATCGGCTTGTAGGCGCTTGTTTTCAAGATCGGCTCTCAATGCTTGCAGCTCTTTTTCAGCCGTCGCTCGAGCCGTCTTGGCCGCGGCTTCCGCTTCTCGTTCCACCGATTGGGCTTCGCCGTCGAGTTCGGCCTGGACCTGACGTAGCTCGTTTTGCTTCTGCAGAACGGCTGTTTCACATGCCGCCTTGGCCACATCGGCGCGGCGGCTGGCGTCGGCTTGTGCCCGCGTGATCTCCTGTTTGGCTTCGTTTTCCGCGTTTTCCGCGTCTCGAAGCACCGCCGCGATACGCGGCCGGCCGAGAGAATCGAGGTAGCCAGTTTCATCGCTGACGTTTTGGATCTTCAGCGTGTCGAGCTGCAACCCCAGCTTGTGGAGGTCGTCTTCCGCGGTTTCGACGAGTTTTTCGGCGAACTTGAGACGGTCTTCATTGACTTCCTCGGGGGTCATCGTAGCGATGACTTCGCGTACGGAGCCCTCCAAAGTTTGTTGGGCAACCTTTTGAACTTCGACCAGCGATCGACCGAGAAATCGTTCCACGGCGTTGCGAATATGGGCTTGGTCGCTGTGAATCTTCACGTTGGCAATGGCGTGAATCTGGAGCGGGATATTGCCTGCCGAATAGGCGTTTGGGACCAAGATATCGATGGGCAAGAGGCGCATGTCGATCCGGTCCACCCGTTCGAGCACGGGAATTCGCCAGCCGCGGCGCCCTTGCTGATAGAGACGATTGGGGAGCACCGTTCCGTTCGGTGCGGTGTATTTTCGGCCGCTCAAAACGAGGGCTTCGTTGGGCCGCGCGATAAATAGAAGCGAGCGCGCCACCGCGATGAACATCAAAATCCCCACCGCGACCCCAAGGCCGCTGAATACCGTGAGCCACAGGGGATCTTCGAGCACGCGGGTGAGTATGTCGGGGCCTAGTTGCGCAGGAATGGCGGGGTCTTCGGCCGCTGGACCTCCGTATTCCGGAAACGGTTCTCTCATGACGCGTTCTCCCCATTGACGCGGGCCACCCGGGCGGTGGTTCCCTCCATCTCAATAATCATGGCTTCTTCGTGCGCACCGAGGGTTTCATCTGCCTTGGCGAGCACGTCGACCGTTTGTCCCTTGAGCTGCAGTCGTACCTTGCCTGTCCCGCGGAGTTCAATGGGAACCACGACCCGAACGGTTTTTCCGATGTAGTCCCGACTGTCTGCGGCGGCGGCCGTTTCGTCGCGCGAGAGAAACCGAATGACCCGAGCTGCGGTGAAGCCGCTTACCGCGCCCATCGCGATTGCGAGACTCAGGGTGAGCCACCCCTGCTCAACCAACCCGAGCCCATCCAGGGTGACCCCGGTGAGGCCAAAAAAAGCGAGAAAAAACGTCCAAAACCGCATCGTGCGGAGGGGCCAGAGAAAAAAATCGCCGCCCGCGTCGCCGATGTCGAGCGACTTGTCGACATCGGCCCAATCCCCATCCGCCAGCTCCCCGTCTGCGAGGTCTCCGTCCGCGAGGTCTCCGCCAGCGTCTGCCTCACCGACGTCCGATCCATCGTCTTGTCCGCCCAATAAGATCGACGCGCCCAGCAGTACGCCGCCGACAATCAGACCAAACAAGTACATGTAGATCAGCACGAGTAAATCCGCCCGGGCCGAGCATAACGCCTCGGTCGCCTCGGGCGCACTCTTTCTGCGGAGAAACCTTCGTTTTTTCGGGCGGTTTCCGTGTATGCTGAACGCCAGGGGGAGATGGAAACACCGTCCTGGATACCCGTTCCGGTTCGGGCCTTGGTGCTTGAGCAAGACGACGAAACGCGCGCCCAGATCGTGCGAGCGCTTAAGGAACGCGGTCACGACGTGCGTGAGTTTCGCGACGGGAAGAGCGCGCTCGAAGCGCATCTACAGCGTCCGTTTCGGATCCTGCTGCTGGAATGGCGAGCCCTGGGGATGGACGGGCTTGAAGTTACGCGCCGGGTCCGTGCTTCGCCCGGCGGCGACGTGGTGAGCATTTTGGTGCTCATGGACAGCGAAGGGTATCACTCCCTCGACAAGATTCTCGACGCGGGTGCGAACGACTACCTCACCAAGCCGCTCGATATGGGACGGCTTCCTCGCCGGATTCTGGTGGCCGAACGGGTGACTGCGGATCGCTTGCGACGTAAAGAAGCGGAAGCGAAGCTGCGGCGAAGCGAGGCCGACCTTACCGCGCTCATCGAGAACACCAATGATGCGGTGTGGTCGGTGGACGTGCGATTTCGCATCATTACCACCAACTCGGTCGCGAGAAATCTCGCGTACATGCTTTTTGGTGTTGAAGTCGCGCCGGGGCTAGATGTGATTCAGGCGCTGCCCGAACCGAGGCGTGCTCGCGTGCGGGCGACCTACGAGCGCGCGTTTGGCGGACGCCATTTCACGCGATCCTGGCGCATTGTCACCCAGGGCGCCGAGCTTCATTTGGAAGCCTCGTTCAACCCAATTCGCAATGCGGATGGCTCGGTACGTGGCGTGTCGGTATTTGCTCGCAATGTTAGCGATCGGCTCCAAACGGAAGAAGCGTTGCGGCGTTCTCAGCGTGATTTTCGCCAGCTGATCGAGGCCGCCCCTGATGGGGTCGTCATCCTTCGGGATAGGCGACTGGTGTACGTCAATCAAACGTTTGCACACATGGTGGGTCGCGACCCAGACGAGCTGGTAGGGCATCGGCTCACAGACTTTTTTCACCCCGACGACCGAGGGATGGTGCTGATGAGCGACTGGCGGCGGAACGACTCCGTGCCTCCCCGTATCGAGCTTCGGGCGCTCCAGCCTGAGAGGAAAGCCATGGTGGTCGAAGCGCTTCCCGGCGCGGGCATCGATTTCGATGGCGTTCCTGCGCAGGTGGTGTCGATTCGCGACATCACCGACCGGAAGAAAATCGAGGCGCAGCTCGTGATGACCGATCGATTGGCGTCGATGGGTACGTTGGCGGCGGGCGTCGCCCACGAGATCAACAATCCCTTGGGCTATCTTTCGGCGAACTTGGAGTTTCTTGAAGAAAACGTGGCCGACCTTGGAGAGACGATTGGCCACGGAGAGCGGGGAGAGTTGACGGAAGCGCTTCGGGAAGCCCGGCAAGGAGCCAACCAAGTACGCCGTATCGTTTCGGATCTGAAACAGTTTTCTCGCGTCGATGATGAACAGCTTGGTCCCATCGATGTGCGTGCGGTTCTCGAGAGCGCCATTCAAATGACCGCCAACGAGCTTCGCCATCGTGCCCGGCTGATCCGCGATATCCAAGAAGTGCCACTGGCGCACGCCAACGCGGGGCGACTGTCACAGGTTCTTGTCAACTTGCTTACCAACGCAGCCCAAGCACTTGACGACAAGAGTTTCGAAACCAACGCGGTGACTGTGCGTGTTGTGCCGTGCTCCATGGGTGTTCGGGTTGAGGTCGAAGACAATGGACCGGGCATTTCCGAAGATGTACGGTCGCGGATGTTCGATCCCTTTTTTACCACCAAGGAAGTAGGAGAGGGCACAGGCCTTGGGCTTTCGATTTGCCACAGTATCGTGACCGGATTCGGTGGGTCGATACGGGTGGATAGCGAAGTAGGCCGCGGGACCATTGTGCGCGTGGAACTACTCTCCGACCGTGCGGTAGCGCTGCCGGTGCAAGAACGTACCACGACACCGATGGTTCACGCCGATCGTCTGCCCGGACGCATCTTGGTGATCGATGACGAGCCGCTGGTGGGCCAATCGTTCCGGCGCGCGCTTGCTGCACACGATGTAGTGGTTACAGAGAGCGGGAGGGAAGCGCTAGGCATGCTTCAAGAGCAAGAGTTCGATGTCGTATTTTGCGATCTCATGATGCCGGAAGTCAGCGGAATGGATTTCTTCGAAACGCTTCGGTCAGACCAACCGGAGCTATGCGAACGGGTGGTGTTCATGACGGGGGGTGCGTTCACGCCGCGGGCTCAGCTGTTTGTGGAGACGGTCGACAACGTTACGCTCACGAAGCCTTTTGAAATGGATTCGGTGCGTCGATTGGTGCAGAACAAGCTGCAAAAATCAGATTTGTAGCGAGCGCCGAAGCCGAGCCCGACCCGGACGCGGCCAAAGCCCCTCCCGATCCCGACGCTCCTCCCGATCCTGATCCCAAACCCGATCCCGACGCTCCTCCCGATCCCGGTCCTCATCCCGTTCCCGCTGCGAGCGAGAGGTTCACGGTCAACGCGATAGGCCGCAGCACTTCTACCCTACTCTAGATGCGGCTCTATCCGGACGCCGGGGCCGCCGACCGTGGCGTCGAGCACTGCAAAGCCGGCATGGGCGCAGCGATCCTCGAAACGCCGAGCGCGATTCGCGTCGGTAAAAAAACCGAGCGCCACATCGCCGCCGCCGGCCCCGGACGGCTTGGCCGCGCCTTGTTCTTCTTGAGCCAACGAGCGGACTTTGGAAAGGCGTTCTTCAACGATTGGCGCTCCGCTCTCCCGCCCCAACGCAGCCATCGCTTCTCCATATTGATCAGCGCACGACAACACGCGTTCGGCGTTGCCGTCCGAGTACGCCGCGACGAACTCCTGGGCTGATTCGGTCAGCGCGGCCATCCGTTCGGTGTAGCGCGTCGGGTCGCTTTGTCCCCACGCCCGAACCTGGCGCACTAAGTTGCTCGTGCGCGCTTCTTGGCCTGTCCACACCACGCGGACAATCAGGCCTTTGGGCCATGGGAGGCGTTTTGCGTCGAAGGTGTCCGTGCCCGTTCGACGAAAGCTCACTACGCCACCGAGCGCGCTCGCGGCGACGTCGGCGCCGCTGCCTTCCGGGGCTACCGCGCGGTGTCCGCGCATGGCCACGTCGAGAACCCGGGCCGAGACGTCCGGTTGTTCAAGGTCGTGACCGTGCCACGCGAATACCGCGGCCGAACAGGCCGCCGCTCCGGCCGCGGAGGAGCCTACGCCGAGTTTGCGATCGCCATGGCGCAGCGACGCTACGTCGAGGAGGATATCCCTCGGAACCGTGCCGCAGTGCGTTTCCGCCAGCGCTCGCGTTTGCGCGGCCTCGGGCGCTTTGGACAGGGGGCGCAGCGTCTCCGGCGCGCGGCTGCGGTTGGTCTCAAAAAACAAAGCGCGCGCGCGGGTCTGGAGCGCGCCAACGAGGGCTGGTGCGCCTTCGAGCACGGCGTATTCCCCCGCGATCATGATCTTCCCGGGCGCAGACGCGCCAGCGATGAAGGGTTCGTGTGTCATGCGCGCTCGATTTCGATGCCCGGCCCGGGCGTTGCCACCATGGTGTGCAAGACGCCAGGGGCTTCTTTGAGCGCTTGCTCGACCAACGGCGCTTGATCCCGAACGCAGAGCGCTTTGACGTGAGGCCCTGCGTCCATCGTGGCCCAGACGGAAATGCCTTCGCTGCGGAGGCGTTGGATCACCCGCAGCGCTGCGAGGGTGGGCGGTTGCCAATAGAGAATGCTGGGCAGCGACGACATCGCGCAGGCGTGAAAGCAGTACGTGCTCTGCTCCATGGCAGCCCCCAGCTTGTCGAGGTCGCGTTCGGCAAGCCCGGCGCGCACCTGGCGATTCAGTTCCGGGGCTTGCTCGACCCATTGCGCGTAGAGCGGCGACGTCTGTCGCGAACGCTCCATGCCTTCAGTGGAGCCCACCGCTTTCGGCCCTTGTGCGGTCACCGCGACCACGAGGGCCACATCCCAGTGCGTGCGAGAGTGTAGCGGTTTGGCGGCGAGCGTATCGTCGCCCGGCGCGCCGGCTGGCAACTCGACAAACCCTTCATACACCGAGCGCGCCGCCGAGGCGCTGGATCGCCGGGCCAGACGACTAAGGAGCGCAGAATCGTAGTCCACGCCGGCCGCGGCGCAGGCGGCTCCGGCGAGCGCGGCGAACCCTGACGCACTCGATGCGAGGCCGGCTGCGGTCGGAAAGTCGTTTCGCGTATCCACCTCCGCGCGGGCATCGATCTGGGCGAGCGCGCGCACGCGATCGAGCAACTCGCAGACCCGCACCGCTTCACGCGCTGAGGCGACGCGATCGTCCAGTCGAACCTGGTCTTCCTTCAGCGAACCATCGAACCGAACCGAAGTCGTGGTCACGAGACCGCTCAGCGTCATCGAAATGCTGGGTACGGCGGGCAGGTTGTGCTCGATATCGCTCTTTCCCCAGTATTTTGAAAGCGCGATGTTGGAACAGGCGCGCGCGACGGCGCGATTTGGCGTGGTCATGAAGGGACCCTCCGGCCTGATGAGAGGCTGTCCGGCGGGCTGCCGTCTTGTGCGCGGCGGTCGTCGGCGGCTGGAGCTCCTCCGATTTCGACCACGAATGCTTGTTTGCCTTGGGCCTCGACAGCGTCTCGGACGGCCTCGGCGCTCGTTTGATCGACCAGCGCGATCATGCACCCGCCGCCGCCTGACCCGGTCAGCTTTGCGCCGAATGCACCTGCGGTTCGAGCCGCTTCGCACATGCGTTCGAGGGTTGGCGTCGAAAGCAAGAGTGAGCTCAGCAGAGCGTGGTTCAGATCCAAAAGCTGTCCGAGCGCCAGCGTGTCCCCCGCGAGTACGGCGAGACGGCCGTTCTGAACCAACGACGCCATGCCGTCGAAGACTTGATCGATTCGCGCAGGCTCTTTCTGATGCAACCGAGCGACCTGGTCGACCATGGTTTTTGTGGATGCAGATTCACCGCTATCTCCGATCACCAGCGTGAATCGAGGCGCGCCCCGCAGCGGCTCGGGCGCGCTGCCCTTTCGAAAGAGAGCCAAGCCGCCACAGGCCGCCATCGTGTTGTCGAGCCCTGACGGGTTGCCGTGAAACACGCGTTCCCACGCCATGCACGCTTCGCCGCGCTCTTCTGCGGATCGCTCGATACCAAGCGCATGATCCACCGCGCCCAGTACTGCGACGCCGATCGCCGCGGAGCAACCGAGCCCTGCGCCAGCGGGCAGCGCCACCTCGGCGCGAACGAGCAATCGAGGTCGGTCGGCGGCGTAGCTTGCCAAAATCGCATGAAACGCCTGCCCAAGCTCCGGTCCGTCCGCCGTCGCGTGAAGCCTCAGGCCCCACTGCGGCACCTCAATCGCATCCGCCTCTGCCCGATCAGCGGTCGCAACCACGCCCCGGTCAAGCCCCGCAGCCAACGCCGGCCGGCCGTACACGACTCCGTGCTCGCCCAGCAGAATGACTTTTCCGCGACCGAGAGCATGTCTGGTCGAGGCTTGTTTCAGCGGCCGGAGATGAACATCAGACGCCATTGCAACAGGGGTGTAGACCGGAGCGGATGCGGTTTCAACTCGTGCGGCGTCTGCTTGCGTTGACGGCAGTTCTAGATAACGACGCGCGCTGGCCAGACGAATGCTTAACGCCTCGCTGCTTCATCAGAGGAAACTTCGAGATGATCGCGCCGCTCGCGAGCGTCGACTCGGAGGGAGTCGCGTCACCGCGCTGCTGGTCGCTTCTCTGGTCGCTGCCTTGGGCCCCAGCGCCGGATGTGCGGCGAGTGTCGGCGACAGCGAGCGCGCCGCTAGCCAGGTGAACACCGAAAAAGCTGCACCCGCGATTCCAATTATTGTTTCGGTCGGCGTCGCCGCCTGCTTGGAACAAGAGTGGTGCCGCGGGCTGGTCATTTCGGCGCTGGTGGTGCTTGGAAAGGGCATCGCGGGGGCTAGGGCTGGTTTGGTTCGCGCGGTGTCGAACTGGGACCTGCTGAACGACAAAGAGAAACAAGACACCGCGAATGCGATCGAGGGCATTCTGCCCGCTCCAGCCGCGCCGGATGACTATGACCCGACGGACGATTTGGAGGACCAGTATCCCGGGTCGTCCGACCTGGGCAGCTGGCCCGAAGACGAGGCGGATCAAGTTGGGCTCACGTCATCGGATGGGCCGAGACTGTACAATCACCTACGCATCTCGATGCTGAACGCTCTCGTCGTATTGCGTGTTTGCAAAGGGACGAACGACGAAGCCTACAACGCGATGCACGACTCGCTTAGGTCTCTGTGGGGGAGTGCGTGGTTTGTGGGGGAGCCTCCACGCAACATCGCTGAGAGGGTCACAAGAATCTTCGGAGAGCAAGCCGAGAATCTGAAGTTCTGCAGCTTTGTGCGCTCTCTTCTGGAAGAACTGCTCTGCCGGCTCAGGGACATCATGGCGGCTGCTTTCGCAACCACGGGGGGTACGGTGCAGATTATCGAAGACTGGGCTACCTGCGACTAGTATTTCCTTATCGCGAGGCGCTGGGCAACTTCGCGGAGCATGGTGCGGCCGGAGTCTTCAAAGGGGGCTTGCCCGAGCGCGGCTTCTGCTTCGGCGAGTAGGGCGGCGAGCCGATCTTCGACGTTTTTTCGGGCGCCGGAGGAGATGATGAGTTCTGCCGCGGCCATGATGTCGCGTTCGCTTGCATCGGTGTGACCAACCACCCGGGTGAGCACTTCGCGCCGCTCAGGAGGTAGTAAGCGTTCGACTTCCAGGATGAGCGCGGTGCGTTTGCCGTTTTTGAGGTCGTTTCCAGGTTTTCCGGTGGCTTTGGTGTCGCCGAATGTGCCCAGAAGGTCATCGCGCAGTTGAAACGCTTCGCCGAGCGGCGCGCCGAACTCGCGCAGGGCCTGCATTTGCTCTTTTGTCGCATCGGCCAACAGCGCGCCGACTTTGAGCGGGCCTTCCACGGTATAGCTTCCCGTTTTCAACTGGTGCATGCGGGAAACGTCGGGGTTGGCGGTGAGGTCGAGGTGTTGTCCGAGGAATACTTCCTTTTGAATCTGCAAAAACAGCTCGAGCGCTTCGGCGCGGCGGTGCGCGGGGAAGGGCGCGTTCAGCATGAGCTCCCAGGCGTATGCCGAGGCGAGGTCGCCGGCCAAAATGGCGAGCGCGTCGGCCAGGTGACCCGGGTGACGTGCTCGGTAGGCTGCATGCACCGCGGGGCCTCCGCGCCGTTCGTCGTCCTGGTCCATCCAGTCGTCATGAATGAGCAGATAGCTTTGCAGAAGCTCGAGCGACGCTCCCGCTGAGCGCGTCGATGCGGGGTCGCTTCCGCCAGCGGCATGAAACGCGGCCGTGAGCACCACCGGACGGAGACGTTTGCCGCCTCGCATCGTCATTGTCGCGACTTCGTCTCCGAGCTCGACTGAATCTGGCGAGATCGCGTTCGATTCCGAGTGTTTCTCGGTGAAGAACGCCCGCAAGGTGTCGTCGATTTCCGCGCGAACGCGTTCGATCCAGTGGAGTTGTTCGGTCATTAAGGGCAGTTCCTACGCGGCCGCGCTTTCAAGAGCAAGGCGGCCGCGCGTTCCGGGTTGCGCGGACGCCTTTTTCGTAGTCTGTTCCAGCACCATGGCGGTAGATATCAAGCAACGAAAAGCCGATCACCTCGACTTGTGCGCCACCGACGAAGTGGCATTTCGCAAGCAAACCAACCTGCTCGAATGCGTGCGCCTGATGCATCAGTCGCTTCCCGAGATGCACATGGATGAGATCGATTCGAGCGTGGAGCTGCTCGGCAAGAAACTTTCCGCGCCGATTGTCATCGCCGGCATGACCGGGGGGCACGAGCGAGCCGCCGAAGTGAATCGCGCGTTTGCGACGATTGCGAACCAGCGGGGCTATGCGTTTGGATTGGGCAGCCAGCGCGCGATGCAAAAGCGGCCCGATACAGCGTGGACCTTTCAGGTGCGCGAGTGGGCGCCAGACGTACTGCTGCTGGGCAACGTGGGAATAGTGCAGGCGCGCGACATGTCGACCGATGTGATTCGCGGCATGCTCAAAGAAGTCGGCGCCGACGCGCTATGTGTTCATCTAAACCCCGCCATGGAGTTGGTTCAGCCGGGCGGCGACCGCGATTTTCGTGGTGGTCTCGAGACGTTTCGCCGACTCGTGGGCGAACTCGATGTGCCCATCATCGCCAAAGAAACGGGCAATGGTCTAAGCCCGCAGGCCATTCGAAGCCTGCACCAGGCAGGGGTGCGGCACGTGGACGTTGGTGGAGCCGGCGGGACAAGCTGGGTTGGTGTCGAGACCTTGCGCGCTGAGGGTGACGCGAAACGCCTTGGCGACCGCTTGTGGGACTGGGGCGTGCCCACGGCGGCCAGCGTGCACTATGCGGCGCGACGAAAGATGGTTTCGATCGCGACCGGAGGCATGAAAACAGGCTTGGACGTCGCGCGCGCAGTCGCGCTGGGAGCGAGCGCGGGCGGTTTTGCGCGGGCCGCGTTTCAGGAATGGGTCGCGTCGGGAAAAGAAGGCGCGGAGCAGTTCTTTACCCGAGCCGAGCAAGAGATTCGAGGCGTGATGTTGCTCTGCGGCGCGTCTTCCATTGCCGAGCTTCAATCGGCTCCGAGGCTGATTCGCGGTGAGCTTCGCGATTGGATGGAGCTCGATGCAGCCTGAGCCCGCTTCGCGAGACGACGTTTCGGATCGCGCCAATACTGATCGAGACGGTACCGATCGCGACGGCACCTCAGAGGATCGAGAAGGTCGAGAACGTGCCTCGGCCATTTCGTCCCCGCCGCTTGAGGACGGCGCTTCGGTCGAAACGGGCGGCTGGAGCGTAGAGCAGAGCGCGGAGACCTATCAGATTCGGGGGTGGGGCGAGCCCTATTTCCGAATCTCCAAAAAGGGGCATGTCGAGGTTTTTCCCGATCCATCTCAAGATCGACCGATCGACCTCTTCGAGCTGGCGTGTCAGTTGCGCGAACGCGGCCTCGATCTCCCGATCCTCATTCGCTTTCCCAATATTCTCCAGCATCGCATTCGATTGATGAACGAGTGCTTTCAGAAAGCGATCGACGAATATGAGTACGAGGGCGTGTATCGCGGTGTATTTCCCATCAAGGTGAATCAGCAGCGCCACCTGGTTGAAGAAATTGTCGAATCGGGTCGGCCTTATCGTTTCGGGCTCGAGGCGGGGAGCAAGCCGGAGCTCTTGATCGCGCTCGCCGCGATGGACGACGAAGATGGGTTCATCGTGTGCAACGGGTACAAAGACCTCGCCTATTTTGAAGCGGCGCTCGTCGCCCAGCGATTCGACAACACTGTGATTACGGTGCTCGAACGCATCGAGGAGCTCGACCTGGCGCTCCGGGCGTCCGACAAGCTTGGAATTCGGCCTTGCCTTGGCGTGCGCGCGAAGCTGAGCAGCAAAGGAATCGGTCGCTGGGCCGATTCGGCCGGCGATCGCGCGAAGTTCGGACTGACCACAGCGGAGATCGTGGAAGTTGTGGACCAGCTGGAAGCGCGGGGCATGCTTGATTGCCTGCAGCTGCTCCACTTTCATTTGGGGAGCCAAGTATCGAGCATCATTCCCGTCAAGAACGCGATGCGCGAAGCGGCTCAGCTTTACGTAGAGCTGCGCAAGATGGGTTGCGACCTCCGCTATCTCGACGTGGGTGGGGGTCTCGCGGTGGATTACGACGGTTCGAAAACCGATTTTCGCGCTTCGATGAACTACGGCGTGCAGGAATACGCCTACGATGTCGTCGCGGGTATTCAGGAAGCGTGTCAAAAAGCAGACGTGCCCCACCCGACGCTGGTGAGCGAGAGTGGGCGCGCGATTGCGGCGTATCAATCGGTGCTGGTGTTCGATGCGCTGAGCGTGGACCAGCTCGGATTTGGCCAGCCGCAAACGCCGGATGCCGAATCGCATCGCGTGATTCAAGATCTCTATGAAACTTGGAAAGGCATCCAGCCAAAGAACGTTCAGGAGTCGTGGCACGATGCGAGCCAGGCCCTTGAAGAATCACGAAGCCTCTTCAAATTTGGCTACCTTGGCCTCCGCGAGCTCGCGCGCGCCGAACGGCTCTTTTGGAATTGCTGCGAGAAGATTCAGCGAAACGTAGGCCGGCTCAAGCACATTCCCGAAGAGCTCCAGAAGCTCGACGAGCTCTTGGGCTCCATCTACTACTGCAACTTTTCTATTTTTCAGTCCGCGCCCGATATTTGGGCCATCGACCATCTCTTTCCTATCGTGCCCATCCATCGTCTCGACGAGCAGCCGACGGTCAAAGCGCGGCTCGCCGATCTTACCTGCGATAGCGACGGAATCATCGACCGATTCATCGACGTAGAAGAGGTGCAGAGCTCGCTCGACGTGCATCCCGTTCGCCCGGGAGAGCCGTACCTGATGGCGCTCTTTTTGGGAGGCGCTTACCAAGAGATTCTCGGCGATTTGCATAACCTTTTCGGCGACACCAACACGGTGCACGTTCGTCTCGAAGACTACGGCTACAGCGTAGCCAACGTCATCAAAGGCGACTCCATCGATGAGGTGTTGCGCTATTTGCAGTACGACCCCGAAGTGATGGTCGAGCGCGTTCGCAAACAGGCCGAGCGCGCGTACAACCAGGGGCGTATGACGTTGTCGCAATTGAGCAGCTTCATGCAGTATTACGAGCGCAGCTTGCGCGGCTATACCTACCTAAAGGGCGAGCCATGACCGACTCGGTGCTGATCGTCACGCCGACCTACAACGAGCGAGAAAACCTCAAACCGTTTCTTGATGGCCTTTTCCAAGTGATGCCGGAAGCGCACGTATTGGTGGTCGACGACGCGTCTCCCGACGGAACCGGAGACCTCGCCGACCAGCTGGCATCGACCGACGAACGCGTTCGCGTCATGCATCGGCCAAGCAAGCTGGGGCTTGGCAGCGCCTATCTCGCCGCCTTCAAACAGGCTCTCCCTCAGGGCTATGACGTGCTCTTCGAAATGGATACCGATCTGTCCCACGACCCTCGGTATCTGCCGGACTTCATGGCCGCGCTCAAAGATGGCGCGGAGCTCGTCATCGGCTCTCGCAATATTCCCGGAGGCGGCGTCGAAGGGTGGGGGCTCGGCCGAAACGTACTCAGCAAAGGGGGAAGCCTCTACAGTCGAACGATTCTCGGCTTAGACGTTCGCGATCTGACGAGCGGTTACAAAGCGTTTCGACGCGACGTGCTCGAAGCCATTCCTCTCGATTCCGTGCGCAGCGAAGGCTACTCGTTTCAAATCGAAATGACCTACCGGGCAATCTTGGCGGGCTTTTCGATTCGCGAAGTGCCCATCATCTTCACCGACCGCCGCGCCGGGCAGAGCAAAATGAGCCGAAAAATCTTCGCCGAAGCCGTGACCTCGGTGGTGAAACTGCGATGCGACTCGGTCTTCGGTCAGCTCTAGCGAAAACCTGTGCTTCGTATTGACGACGGAACTGGAAACGTTTTGGCGACTCGCGTGTGTTCTGTGCCGCGCGTTCACTCTATTGCCCTCACTCGGGAAATCGCTTTGACGGCCGACGCGCTCGCCATGCATTCCGATCCCGCCGACCGCTTTATCGCCGCCACAGCGACGACCCTCGACGCGCAACTTGTCACGAAAGATAACCTGCTGCGTAAGCTCGCGTGGCAGCCTACCCACTGGTAGTTCCACAGCGACCGCATCGGCTTCATCGACATGACGTCCGAGCAATGCTCGCCGACGGACTGATCGTTGCCATGCGAGAGATCGAACGAAGTATTCGATCGCTGCACAAGTTGCATTACGCAGAGCATTGATTGACAACCATCAGATCGGTAACTGGACGCCAAGGAGCATCCCATAGAGTAGTGATCAGATTGGTTGATTGCAGCGCAAGGAGCATCCCATAGAGCAGTGGAATTTTGGCCTGAGCGTGAGCGCCCCCACAGCGAACGACTGAGGAAGGCTCCGAGCCTTTCGCAGGGAGAGAGCGAGGAGGTAAGCCGCGCTCAGGCCAAAAGGCCGTCGCTCTAGCCGCGAGCGAAGCGGCGATACTTTATCCTCTTCGGCACTTCCGCGTCGTCGCCGAGCCGCTTTTTGCGATCGGCTGCGTACGCGGCATAGCTTCCCTCGAACCACACCACGTTGCTGTCGCCTTCGAACGCCAAGATGTGGGTGCAGATGCGATCGAGATACCAGCGATCGTGGCTGATGATCAGGCAGCATCCAGGAAATTCGAGAAGCGCTTCTTCGAGCGATCGGAGCGTTTCGACATCGATGTCGTTGGTCGGCTCATCGAGCAAGAGCACGTTGCCGCCGCTCTTGAGAAGTTTGGCGAGATGCACTCGATTCCGTTCGCCACCCGATAGCTGATTCACCCGTTTCTGTTGGGTGCTGCCCCGGAAGTTGAACCAACCTGCGTACGCGCGCGCGCTTACCGTGCGCCCGCCAACATCGATCTCGTCGGCGCCTCCGCTGATTTCTTGAAACACCGTGAGGTCATCGTTCAGCGCGTCTCTTCCTTGATCGACATACGAAAGGCACACTGTTTCACCGACGTCGACGGTCCCAGAGTCAGGGGTCTCCTCGCCTACCAAAATACGAAATAGAGTGGTTTTTCCAGCGCCATTCGCTCCCACAATGCCCACGATGCCGCCCGGCGGCACGCGGAAGCTCAAATCTTCAAACAGCAGCCGGTCACCGAAGGCTTTGGTCACCCCGTCGACTTCGATTACTTTGCTGCCGAGCCGCGGACCCGGAGGAATACGTATTTCGTTGGGGTCGCGCTTGGCGCGACCGTGTTCCGCAACAAGCGTGTCAAACGCTGAGATGCGCGCCTTGCTCTTGGCCTGACGAGCTTTCTGCGAAGCGCGAACCCATTCAAGCTCGGATTTGATTTTGCGTTTGCGCGCGCTGTCTTGCTTCTCTTCGAGTTCGAGACGCTTTTCTTTGTTCTCGAGCCACTCTGAGTAGTTGCCTTTGAACGGAAACGCGCGACCCCGATCGAGCTCCAAAATCCACTCCACGACCTCGTCGAGGAAGTAGCGATCGTGGGTCACCAACACCACGCACCCGGGGTAGGTCTGAAGATGCCCCTGGAGCCAGGCCACCGATTCGGCGTCGAGATGGTTGGTGGGCTCGTCGAGAAGGAGCAAATCCGGCTTCTCGAGCAGCAAGCGACACAGCGCGACCCGCCGGCGCTCTCCACCGGACAGTGCGCTGGGGTCGGCATCGCCAGGCGGAAGCCGCAACGCATCCATCGCGATTTCCACCGTGTGGTCGAGGTTCCAGCCATCCACCGCGTCGATGCGATCCTGCAGCGCCCCTTGCTTGGCGAGGAGCTTTTCCATGTCGTCATCGCTCATCGGCTCGCCGAGCTTCATGCTGAGCTCCTCGAACTCACGAATCACGTCGCGGACCGGACGCACCGCTTCTTCGACGACATCGCGCACGGTCTTGGCGTCGCCCAAGTCAGGCTCCTGCGGCAAGTAGCCGACCGTAGTCTGCGGCCTGCGCCAGGCTGCACCGGTGAAGTTGTCGTCCACGCCGGCCATGATGCGGAGCACGGTGGATTTTCCCGTGCCGTTGACCCCGATGACGCCAATCTTCGCGGTGGGCAGAAACGACAGATGCAGGTCCTCCACCACCTTGTGGTCGGGTGGGTGAACCTTGGTCACTCCACTCATCGTGAAGATGTAATCGGCCATCGGCTACAGGATCTCGATCAGCTCGACGTCGAACACCAACATGCCCTGCGGCCGGCCGGGTTGGCCTTTGTAGGCGAGCGCTTCGGGAATCCACAGTCGTCGCTTTTCGCCGGGAACCATCAACTGCAGCCCCTCGGTCCAGCCGGGAATCACGCGGTTGAGGGGGAAGGTCGCCGGCTCGCCGCGCACCACCGAGCTATCGAACATATTCCCGTCGGTCGTCCAGCCCGTGTAGTGCACTTTAACTTGGCTCGTCTCGGTCGGGTGTTTTTTGCCTTTGCCGGGCTCGAGCACGAGCGACGCCAAGCCTGACGCTGTCTTCTTCGCCTTCTTGGGCGGCGCAGCCACGTTCTTCGGCGCGGGCGGCGGCTCGGGGGTCTTTTCGATGCTGATCAGCTCGACATCAAACACCAACATGCCTTGCGGCCGGCCGGGTTGGCCTTTGTAGGCGAGCGCCTCAGGAATCCACAAGCGGCGTTTCTCTCCCGCGACCATGAGCTGGAGCCCTTCGGTCCAACCCGCGATGACACCATTGAGCGGAAAGGTCGCGGGCTGTCCGCGTTTGACCGAGCTGTCAAACATCTTCCCGTCGGTCGTCCAGCCGCTGTAGTGCACGGTGACTTTGTCGCGCTCGCCTGGATGGTCGCTTCCCTGACCGGCCTGGAGCACTTTGCTGCGCAGCCCCGACTTGGTTTTCTTCGCGTCCGCGGGAGGCGCGGCTACATCAGGTGGAGCAGGAATGTCGCCCTCGGTTGCTTGGGTGGGAGATTTTGTCGGCGATTGCTCGGAGCCGGCGCTCTCGGCGGCCGCCGTTTGTTCGGAGCTCGCCGGTTCTTCTTTTTTCTTTTTCGAACAGCCGACACCGACCAACAGAGAAGCCAGCGCGAACGACATAAACGTCTGGAAATACCCCATGCGAGGGGTGGTACTCGAGCTCATCGAGGATGTCGAGTGTCATCCATGCTGCGGAGGCCGCTGCTGTGGCGCGCTCTGCGTTCATGGCAGCTCGTACACTTCGACCTTGTTGTGGTTGAAGCGGGGCACGAGCAGACGATTGCGTTTCTTGTCGTACCCAATATCTGCAGGCGCTTCGAGGTTTGAAAATACAGGCTCAAACGCCTGCCCCGGGCGACCGCGCAGCACGGCCGAGCCCGCCCAGCTGGTCATCAATATCGAACCATCGCTGAGCGCGACGATCCCATCGAGCCCGCCCGGTTCGATCGCCTGCACATCGGCCCGCGCGCCGGCTTCGTCGATGCGATAAAGCTCACCCGAGGAAAAGGTCACCACCCACAGGCCGTCGCCGGTCGGCAACAGTCCGTTGGGCGCGCCCAGCTCGTCGCCGCGAATCAAAGGCTTGGCTCCCTCGGGAAGGCTCACCTCGTACACCGCGTCGGTCCCGGTCGGTTCAAACCCGGAATCGCCGAGCGTAACCCCCGAATCGGAGACGTAGACCTTACCGTTTTCGCCAATCGCAATGTCGTTCAAGAACGTCGCGCCACCAATCTTCACTTCGCCGGTCGCGGCGCCGGTCTTGGCATCAAATACGCGCACCGTATCGATATCGGCCACGTAGAGCTTGCCATTCGCGATGCCCATGCCCTTGGGAGCATTGAGCGTGACCCCCGCCGCTTCTCCGTCAATGAACTTCAGTTGTTCGACTTTGCCGTCCGGGGTCAGCTTCGAGATAAAGCCTTTTCCGTCGGCTTCGATGGGCGAGCCATCGATGTTGCTCACGTAGTACACGTCCGAATCGGCGTCGTAGAGCACGCTTTCGGGCGTGGAAAACCCTTCGTAGACGAGCTTGGCGGCTTGCGGGAGATGTTCACCACCGGCGGTCGCGGGTGGCTCGTTCGCGGCCACCGACTCCGGAACGCTCGACGACTTGCAGCCCCCGGCGGCAACCACCCACACGGCGGCGCACCCTGCGCCAACGAGCGCTGTCACCGCCCGAAACCCGAATCTTCCCGACTGATTCACGAGGACCACCTCCCGGGCCGCGTCCATCGCGCAGCGCCTGCGTGCATCTCAGGAAACCCGCGCGCCCGTCAACCCCAAAAGGGCCCCGCGTTGTTGCGCACCCCAATCATGCTGTATATTTACATCATGAGGAGTTTGCTTCTGACATGTGCCCTGCTGGGGATTTTCGCCTGTAACCAAACCGCGGAGATGCCAGCTTCGGACACTGCCTCCGATGCCTCGATGCCGAATAACTCGGTGCCGGATAACTCGTCCCCGACCGCCGCGCTGACCTCACCCATCAAAGGTTGCGCTCCTGCTCCGCTGCCGAGCACCGGGGATCCGCATGAAGACTGCGTGGCGCGCATCAATCAGCTACGCATGGAATGCCAAAAGCTTCCCCCGCTGAGTCGCTGGGAAAACGGCGAGCGATGCGCCGATGACCAGGCGCGCTACGACAGCACCCGCGGGCCCCACGCAGGGTTCGCCGACGGCATCTGCGAGACCCAGGCGCGCGGACAAAACGAATGTCCCGGTTGGCGCTCCCACAGCGAAGTGCTCGCTGGCTGTTTGCAACAGATGTGGGACGAAGGGCCGGGAGAAGACTTCGCCGCCCACGGCCACTACCTGAACATGACCAACGACGCATTCAACCAGGTCGCCTGCGGCTTCTACACCACCCCCGGCGGCGAGGTGTGGAGCGTACAGAACTTCCGCTAGGTCCGCACCACATCTCGCGCCGGGTCACGAAGCGCTATCGCTTTGGCGGTCGTGACAGCAACGCGCCGAAACGAATGCCTGGCGTGACGAAGTCAACGATGGGATCCAAGTCTTTTACGAGGGTGACGCGAACGTTCCACGCGATGCCCAGCGCGATCGGCGCTTGAAACGGCGTGTACCAAAACGCCCATCCGGGCTCCAGGATGTTGACGCTGAATGGGTCGTTGGGCGCCAGAGACGTCAGATAGGTGATTTCGGGCCCAGTTCCGAACGGTTTTTCATTGACGATCATGTACTCAAGGTGGAGGCCCACGTTGATGCCGAACTTGTCATCGCTCGGCGGTGCGGAAGGGTCGTTCGAGGGAAGGCCGTTTCCGTTGTAGGTGAATCCAACCATCGCCGCAGCGAGCAAGCCGCCATTGAACATGATGCCGGCGCCGATACCCGGTCGCTCGGACACTTCCGCAATGGTGATCGGCAAATTCCCCCCGATGACTGGAGGCGCTCCTTCTTTGGGCGGCCCTGAATTGGCCGGATCTTGCGCTTTCGCACCTGCGTTCACAACGAAAACGGCGCATATTGCCGCTACAATCGCACTTCCTAAACTTCTTCTGTTCAAGTCCCAAACCCCTCCCCAGGGTGGTGTGTCGGCCTTCGGAACAGCCCGAAAGCGGTATCACCATGGTTACATCTTTTTTGAAAAAATCTATATATATTAGATTTTGATAAAAAGACGTCACCTGGCCTGTCGAGGAAGGCCCTAGGAGACTGGTGTCAGGGAATCGAATGTTTGCGGCGAGGCGCTCATGTCGGCCGAACCGACGTTCCGAGACAGCGAACGAAAACGAATAAATCGCTAACGAGCGTTTGAATCCGCGCCGAGTTTGGCGACCAGTGCAGTGGCGACAAAGCCCACCGCGATCAGGGCTGCTGCGCCGGCGAGATGCAGAGGCTCAGGGGAGAAGTATTCGGTCGGATATTTGTGCGGCTCGAGCTCGGCGAGGAGCTCAGGGGTCACGACCTGGCCTTTGAATGTGGCGCCGAGTTCGGGAGCTACGCCGCGCCGAAACGGCCACAGGCCCACCACCGCGCCGACTAAAAACCCGAGCAGCGCACCCAGGGTCATCTTTTCGAAGCGCGACAAGAGCGCGCGGAGCAGATTGCTCACCAGCGACACCCCCACCACGACGCCCACGCCCACCGGCAGCACCACGGCAAGCCCCGGCCCCATCATCGCTCCGATATCGCCGGCCTTGAGCGCCTCTTTGAACGCATCAATAGCGGCGAGAATCGGCACATAGACGCCGAGCACAAGAAGCAAATAACCGCCACTGATGCCCGGCAAAATCATCGCGCTGGCTCCCGCGAGCCCCGCCAAGAACATCATCAAGGGACCCGAGCGATCCGCCGCGGCCTCGCCTCCTGCGGCCTGGGCCACCGCAATCACCGCCATCACCAAAAACCCAAGCGCGGCGCCTGTCCATAGACGCGCGTCGGCCGGCTTGGCCATCTTCCACACCACGGGCACACCGCCGAGCGTAAGCCCGATGAACAGCGAATACATCGCCCAGCGATGCTCCACCACGAGCCCCTTCACCGCGCCCGCAAACGCCAAAATCGACACCACCGCCGACGCCACCACCAGCCCCAGCACCCACAGCGAAAGCCGCCGGAACCGAAGCGTGCTCACCTCGGCAATCGCGCGAATAAACCGTGGATAGACCCCCGACGCGAGCAGCATGGTGCCCCCGCTGATGCCCGGCACCAGATTGGCGAGCCCCATCAACACCCCGCCCACCACGCTCCGCGCGCCAAGCCGCACGAGGGGTTCGCCCGAGTTTGCATCGACTGAGCCTTCAGAACCAAGCGCCTGCGCTTTCGACATGCGCGGCCATGTAGCGCAGGACCGGGGAGCCGACCAGCGGCCGCGATGCAGAGAACACCCCTGCAGTTTCTTGGCATTCCGTACAGAGCCCAACACGTTGTCGGCGCCTGACATCAGCCTTTTTTTGAGCGAGTCTTCGATGCTCTTGAAGACAGGGGCCCATGTGCTCGTGTTCGATGTGCGGTGTACCCTGGTGGAGATGAGCGACCCCTTCGAGGACGTCAGGCGCGTGATCGCCGGCCTGAACGAAAACCGTGTCGAATATGCGGTCGTCGGGGGCGTTGCGCTCAATATTCACGGACTGATTCGCGCAACCGAAGACCTCGATATCGTCGTCCTACCGGATGCCGAGAATATCGATCGTCTCCGCCGTGCGCTACGCTCGGTATGGAACGACCCGGACATCGATCAGATCACGGCGGACGATTTGTGCGGCGAATACCCGGTGGTTCGCTACGGTCCACCAGAAGGATCGCTATATCTCGATATCGCGACTCGACTCGGCGAGGCCACGACATTGGCTTCTCTTGAAACTGAGAAACGCGATTTCGACGGAACGACCGTCATCGTGGCCACTCCTTTAGCGTTGTACAACATGAAGAAAGACACCGTTCGTCCGATCGACAAAGCCGACGCGCAGGCGCTTCGCACCGCGTTCCGGCTCGAGGAAGGGTGACACGATGCCAGTCGAAAAGTTTTCATCCGTATCCGACATCCCCGCCCTCCCGAGAATCGATGACGACACCCTTGCGCGCCGGATGCGAGCTCTTTGGCGCCGAGCATTTCGGATTTCTCCCCCTACCGTAAACCACGGCGTCACCTTCTTTCGTTGCATTGAAGACGCGCAACAATCTCGGCGAAAGGAAACGATAAAACGCATGCGTGCCACCGCCCCCGATGGTAGTGCCCGGTGACACGCACCACCCGTGTAAACCGATGAAATCGTTGGGTACGTCAGAAAAGTGCGAGACTTTGTGAGAGACGATCCACGAGATGCGGATGTTCGCTTTCGCATTTTCTGAGCAACCCAATCTTTTCATGGACTTGGGCACCCGGTTCGTGTCACCGAGGAGCCAATTGAGGTGAATGCTCTACAGCGTCTCGATCACTTGTTCGTAGTTCTCGGGCGTCACGACGCGCAGCTCCGCATGTGAAAACTGTTGCTTGAAACGCGCGAGGCCTTTGGCTTGCTGCTTGGCGCCCGACTTCACTTCGATCGCGACGAGTCTTTTTCCGAACTGATAGACGTAGTCGACTTCATCGTTTCGATGGCGCCAATAGTAGAGCTTTCCAGGTTTGCGGGCGATGGCGTTGCCCACCGCAATCTCGAATGCACGGCCACGCTCTTTGGTGTCCAGATCTCCATCGAGTATGATGGAGTATAGCGCTGGGCACGCGGGAAGGATTTTGGGTGACGAGGTTTTTCGGAGCACGGGCTTGTTTGAATATTTGTGCAGTTGTCGAAGAAGGAACGCTCCCTCGAATAGGTCAAGGTAGTGCCGGATGAGATCGGTGTTGCCGCGGTCTTGAAGCTGACCGAGCAACTTGGTGTAGCTGATCTCTTGAGCTCCATAGGCGCACGCGATATCAAAGGCCTGGCGAAATAGTGCGGGAGACTTGACGCGTGATTGGCTGAGAATGTCGCGACCAATCACTGCGTCAACGATCGATTCTTTTACGTATCCGAGCCACTCCTCACTCGGCGCCTGGTTGTGAGTGTCGACAAAACGATAGCTGCCAGGATAGCCGCCTGTTCGTAGATACGCCTCGAACGAAATCCCGTACGCTCTTCTGCTTTCCTCAAAGTTCCACGGAAACACGCGATGGAGTTGAAAACGCCCGGCTAGGCTTTCGTTCAAACCGGTTTGAATCTCGAGCGAACTTGATCCAAGCACGACGACGCGCATTCGAGGTCCGCGCTGCGGTGCGTCCCAGAGCTGCTTGAGGCCTTCGGACCAACGTTCGATTTTTTGAACTTCGTCGATGACCAACAGGCAGTTTGGGCTTTGCGTGCGGGCGATCGCCCATTGCTCGACCAACCAACTTCCACTTCGGGCGAGCAAACCGTCCGCCGAAACGTAGTGTGACGGCTCTTCAAACTGCTCGAGCAGCATGCGGATGCCCGTTGTTTTTCCAACTTGCCGAGGCCCGAGCACGACTTGAACGAGCGGCTCCGATTGTCGCAACCGATGGAGCAACTGCGAGACGAACGGGAGCTCGATAGAAGATGGCAGCATTTTGCTAGCTATGTCTATCACTTTTGCTAGCTATGTCTATCAAAATGATAGGAAGCTGGTGTCAAACGCTCCCGTCGGCTCGCTTGGGGCGGCAGGCCATTCGCCGCCATGGTGCCCGGTGACACGCACCACCCGTGTAAGCAGGCAACGTGCCCTCCGCAGCCGGCGACCTGACCTACGGCGCGGTGTGAACGTCGGCGAATGTTTTTTCCACCACAAAACGAAGGTAGTGCTCATCTGTGGGTGTACCGTTGAAAGGGGATGCACCGCCGAAGGATCGGTTGCCGAAAATTGCATCGGGATTGCGATGAATACCCCACGGGCGAGCTAGTTCTCGGCGCACAATGAGGTTCCTCCGCTCGCGGAAACTTAGAGCATTCGGATGCTGGGCGCCTCCAAACAACACCGCATGATTCTTTGGCGCGTTCAACACTTCGTCCGGATGCTCCAAGGACGGTAAGCACTTCGTATCGTCAACGGTGGTCAGAACGTCACCTATGCAGACGTCGGTGCCGGGAACTTCGCTCGAGGAAAGCGTCGCGGCAGCGACGTTCCCCTCAAAGCCGTGCCACTGTTTATTCGCGTCGATCCGTTTTTCGATCATGCCCGTTGAAGACACTTTTTTGGATGGAAACGAACTCTGAAAGAGCGAAGCCAAGCACGTCTCAAACTTGCGAACGAGCGGGTCTTCCACCTGTCTATCCACAACCGACGGCGACGTAAGGAGCTGGTCCGCAGCCTGCTGCATGGTCTCGGTCACTTCCAAGTGGGCAAACCCCATCCCGGCCGTCCCCTTGAGCGCGCGCCAATCGCTCCCGCGAGTGAACCCGTAAACGATATCTGCCGCCGCATGGGCGGGATTCTTGAGCACTTCAGCGCATCGGCAGGCGACGTCAGCGGGAATCGCGTCTGGCGGGGAAACGGCTTGCTTCTGACGGCTGCCCGCCTCGCTCGCGCCCCAGCCCGCTCCGGAATCCGGGCTGCATGCCGAAAGGGTTCCTGCGATTGCCGCGTACCCGGCGAGCCTGCGAAGCCACATCTCCTTCGCATTCATGCGCGAGAACCTGAGCGCTCATCTTTCCGCACGCAACGTCGCGGCCGAGAAATTGTAACTGTTCAGGGGGTCTTCCGAGACCCCCTCGATTGGTGAACTCAGTCCACCAATCTTCACCCCTACCGTAGGGATCGCTTCGCTCCGGCGGATCGAGCTGCCGCGGCCTTGCACAAAACCTCTCCTGGTAGAATTCAAGGGGGTGGGTGAACGGTTGCGAGAAATTTAGCAGCCCACGACGACGATTGTCGCACATCGAGCGAATGATGGAGCCCCGCCTGCGGGCGCCATTTGGTGCATGATTCCAGGCGTTTACATGTCTTCTTTTGTTGACGACGGGGTCGATGGTGATAACATCTGTCTATGAGTAAGGCGGATGTGCTCTCTTTGCGTCTCGAACGTGGCCTGCTTTCGGAGCTTGACGAGCTTGCTCGAAGCACAAAACGATCCCGAACATTTTTGGTCGAGGACGCGCTGACCGCCTATCTCAAGCAACACATGTGGCAGGTCCGGGCGATCGAGCAGGCGGTTCGAGAAGCGGACGCAGGAGACTTCGTGTCGGAGGACGAGATTTCGGCGCTCGACCGGAAGTACCGAAGAAGCAAGTGAAGCTCCGATGGTTGCGGCGTGCGAACGCGAGCCTCGAGGACTCCGCGGATCGTATCGCTGAACACGATCTCGATGCCGCAGCTCGATTCGTGAGTCGAATCCGCAGCGCGGCGGATTCGCTACGGCAGCATCCACACCTCGGTCGTCCCGGACGCGTGGCGGGCACTAGGGAACTCGTGGTGACCGGAACCAACTATCTCCTTCCATACCGGGTGGTGGCCGATGAAGTTCAGATTTTGCATGTGTTGCACGGGGCTCAACTTTAGCCTGACCGTTTTGAATGACTTGCCGAGCCCGAGTTCGGAGGATCCTTCCCTCCCCGAGAGCGAGACCGCTAGTCCGCAGTATCCCGAGCGCTATCCCCTTGTTCACGACACGAAGAGCCTTCTCCCTCAGCTTCACAAACGCAAATGCGACCGATACTCAGGCCAACGAGCTGTCTGCGGACGAACACGCTGCGGACCATCCGGGGCGACCGGCGCGTTATTCGAGGCTGCTGCGCAAGAAATCGCCGATGAGCCCGGCGACGCTAGCGACGGTAAGCGACTCGGAGGCTGCCAACTCGACGGCGCGCGGGTGGGTGTCCGTGCTTACGATGTCGCGGAGCAGACCTTGGCTCCGCAATGCGCTCAGCGAATCGCCGGGAAATACGCCGTGGGTGCACACCGCGGCAATCTCCGACGCGCCGGCGTCCATATACGCCCGCGCGGCCTGGAGCACGGAGCCGCCCGTGCGGATCATGTCGTCGTAAATGACCACCGCTTTGCCGCGAACGTCGGCCGCGAGCGCCGTGATTTCGGTCTTGGAGCCTGACATGCGCCGCTTGAAGACGAACGCGGCGTCGACTCCGAGCTGGTTGGCGAACGCCTCGACCCATTTGGCGCGCCCCGCGTCGGTTGCGCCAAGCACGAAATCGGCGCCGCCCACCCGCCTGATTTCGCCGAGGACCACCGCCTCCGCCGAAAGGTGAACGGGGCGAATATTTCCCGAGAAATAGTGGGTAATGCCCGCGGAATGCAGGTCGATCAGCGCGATGCGGTTGCCGTGCGCCGCGCTGGGAATCGATGACAGCAGGCGGGCCCGCGTCTTGGCGACCACGACTTCGCCGTCGAGCGCGGCGCGCTCCATGGTCTGGTAGCCGTACCACGGCACCACCAAAGTCAGCGTACGTGCGCCACGGTGGACCAGAGCGCAGGCGAGGTCGTATATTTCCAGCGTGTCTTCCGCGCCCACCGTGCCCCCCAACAGCGCCACATCGTGCCCTGAGCAATCGGTCAGAATTCGGCGGTAATGTTCCCCATCGGGAAACGCGCGCCGCTCGATTTCCCCCGGTTCGAAGTTCGGATCGAGTGCGCAGACGGCCCGATGGAGGTATGCGTAACGTTGGGTGGCAAAAATGCGCATGAGACACGCTTCGAACCATACGTTTCATAAGAAGGCAAGCCCGCTCCTGCTGGCGCTGATCCTGCCCGCATGCGGGCGGGTCACTCCCCCCGTGACGCCCGACGCGTCGTGCGGCGGGGCTCGATGCGCGCAAGCCAAGGCTCAGGCGGTGCAAGAGTTTCCGTGCCCCGAGCGGGTGGTGATGGTGCGGCACGTGCGCGGCGATACCTTCCGAGCCACCGGCTGCCTACACAGCGCCGTCTACGCTTGCGACCAAGACCAATGCGCCCGGGTCGGAGTAAAACGCTCCCTCAGTCAACAAGACGAAATCCGCTATCGCGCACGCTACGAACTGCTCTGCGCGTCGCCTCAGCGGGTCAAGGTTGAGACTACAGGGAAGAAATACCGCGCGGTCTGCCGCGGGGTCACCAAGCTCTACGAGTGCGGACCCTACGGCTGTTTTTCTTCGGGCTCCGAGGAGCCGTTCTTGCTCGCGTTGAGACAGCTCGAACCCGAAGTGCTCGATTGCACGCAGCGCCCCGCGATGAAGCTCGCGCTCAAGTTCGACGACCAAGGCCGCGTCGCTGAAGTCGCCGGCAAAGGTTTTCGTACAATTCGCCTGCGAAAATCGGTTCAGCTCTCGCACGAAACCCGCGGCGGCATGCGCGCCTGCATTCGCGAAACGTTTCGCAAGGCCGAGCTAGTGGCCCCACCCGAGCAGCGCGAGACCGAACTCGTATTTCCGTTCGGTGGCGTCTTCCCGCGTCCCGAATCCGAAAGCGCTTCCGAGGCGCGCGCGGGAGCGACTCAACCGGCCGAACAGAGCGAGGAAAACGAACGCACAAAGCCGCGGACAATGCCTTCATCCTCGCCCGCCTCTTCGAGCGCGGCAGAGAACCCGGCCGCCGCCAATGACTCGAAGAAAGACGGCCCAGGAAAGGACGAACCCGGGAAAGAAGCCGAACCGCCGAGCGAACCCTCGACGTCTGAAGAACCGCCCGCGAACCCGTCCGCGGTGGTGCGCGCGGCTATCGATGCGGAAAGCGAAGCCGTTCTCGCCTGCGTAGACAAAAAACGCATCGTGGTCGTCGCCACGCTCAAGCCGGACGAAAACGTATCCCTATCGCTTCGCGGATCGCTCACCGGCTCCCCCGAGGAGGAATGCGTCCGATCCGTGCTTTCCGAGCTCTCGGTGCGTGCGTCCGAAGAGACGCGGGTCGTCCATCTGGTTCGCTAGTGTTCATCAGATTTGCTGGCGTTCATCTGGTTTGCCGGGCCGGCGCTTCGCGCGTTTCCTTTGTCGTGGGTATACTGAACACATGCAGCTTCACGAGGAGCTCATGGCGCTCGTTCGCGCGCTGAGCGAGGAAGAAAGCATCGATTACGCGCTGGTAGGCGGTCTGGCGGTGGCGGTCTGGGGCGCGCCACGCGCGACGCAAGATATCGATCTACTGATTCAACCGGAGGATGTAGAGCGCGCGAAGCAGCGCGCTTCGAAGTGCGGGTTTGTCGTTGAAACGCCGCCGATGACCTTCAGCGACGGCTTGACCATACACCGAGTCAGCAAGGCCACGGGAAACCAACTCCTGATGCTGGATTTGTTGTTGGTCAACGCCAACCTAAAGACGTTTTGGAACGCCCGGGAGAAGCGAGCCGTAGGAACGCAAGACCTATGGGTCATTTCTCGAGAAAGTCTGATCGCGATGAAGACAGCCGCGGGACGGCCACAAGACCGAGCGGACGTCGTCCGTCTCTTGGAAATGGATCGATGAGCAAAGACGAGGCTGGCGTCGACATGTCGGCGAGCGCGATCACGCAACGCCTACGACAAGCCTCTGCGGCCACGAACTTGTCACCGAAAACGCGCTTGGAAACCAAGATCAACATGTCGGCCGAAGCGATCTTGGAGCGGCTACGCGAGGTGTCTGAGCTCCTGCACGTGTGCCGAACACTGGCCACCCCGCAGCCCGAACACGAACTCAAGCAGAGCTGTGAGTCGTGAGCAGATTGGTTGACGGTCGAACCGGGCGCCGAATCCGAGGTAGACGCAGATGCAGACTCTGACGCCGATTTCGCATGAAAGAATGCGCTACCGGTCGTCGTCAGAGAGCAACGCGCTGGCGCTTTCGACCCAGCCTTCTTTGCGAATACGGGACGGCAAGACGCCGATTTGGCTCGCGATACTGTCGATGTCGTCCTCGGTCCACGCGGCCACCTGTTCGAGCTCGGTGATGCCGGCTTCAGCCAACGCGCGCTGAAACTTGGGCCCGACGCCGCGAATCTGGCGCAGCCCCGGCTTCTCCGGTCGCTTTTCGGGCGCGCTTTTTTGATGGACCGCATCGAGCGCTTCGCGGAGCGACGCTTCCAGGGCATCGAGCCGTTCATCGCGAGCTTTGAGCTGACCTTCGAGGGACTGGACTCTGGTCTTCCATGCATCGAGTTCCTCGGAGGAAATGTCTGCCCCAGACGTTTCTTCTTTGAGCTCCTGTTCCCGGATTTCTTGTTCCTTGCGTCGTTCTTCTTGGAGCCGTCCCGCATCAGATTCGAGGCCATCGAGGCGCGCCGCCATCTTCTGTGTGCGCTCGACCAGCGACGCGACCGCGGCCGCGGTTTCGTCACCGCGCCGGCGTTCGCTATCCACCGCGCCCTCGAGCGCGCCGATCAGCCCCGGACGAGTGGTCGCTTCAAGCATGCCGAGACGAGCGTCGAGTTGAGAAAATGTGTCGCGCTCGACACGACCAGAAACTCCCGTTTGGGTGCGCCGTACGTTCCCATCAGAATCGAATGAGCTTGCCGACTCGTCCGCATCGGCATCGAGCGCTCCGCCGTAAACGTCTGCGGCTTTTTCGCTCTCTCGGTCGGCGTGCTCAATAAGGTCATCAACGCGCCCCTCGATTTCTTCAACTTGGAGCTGTAAGGAGCGCAACGCGCGCGCGTACTCATCCGATATCTTTTTTAGATTCCGCATTGCGGAATCCATGCTCTGCACCCGCGTGGTCAACGCGACGGTGACCGCGCCGGGCTGATCCGAAGCGCCTGAGGACTCCCTTGCAGGACCGGAAGCACGGGGCGAGCTGGCTTGGTTCGACCGACTGGGCCTCCCCGATGCACTGGATCGTCCAGACACACTGGGTTGCCCCGACGGACTGGGTTGCCCCGACGGACTGGGTCGACTGGATTGACGAGGCCGCCCAAGAAGATCGTGGCGATGAGGAGCGTGTGGCGGCGACCCCGTGGAAAGGGAACCTGTAGAAAAGGAACCCGCAGAAAGGGGACCTGCAGAAGGGGAAACCGCGGGTCGCGACGGCGTTCGAGGCGGTGACGACGCCCGAGACTGAGCGTACCCGGCTTCGCTCGTTGGCTCGTCGTCTTCCAACCAATCCACGTGAATCGGCGTCGTTCCTCGAGACGCAAGCGCCGACCGATCCATGTCGGACCCTGATGAGAGACCAGCCATTGACGGAGAAACCGACGCAGGCGCGGAATCCTCCGCCGGGGGTGCGCTGGACGACGCAGCCGGCGCATCGGACGTGGCCCTCGGCGCGCTCGTCCGAATGCCTCTCAGCCGGGGCGGCGGAATCAACGTTCGGCCGAGACGAGCTCGCGGGTGGGGACGGTCGCCAGCCGCGGACCCGGGCTTCGGCTGGGCTGGGCTCGATTGGGCTGGGCTCGATTGGGCCGACTTGGACTGGGCCGGACGCGAGGGAGGGAGCGGCGGCGGCGCAGACCGCGGCGCTGCCGAAGGCCCGGACAACACCTGGTCAGGCAGCGGACCGACGGCGTCGTCCGTCGAGAAACTCTCGTAGTCAGCTGGCGCGGAAGCATAGTCGGCTGGCGCGGAGGCGCTTTCCGGTGGTGGCTCCGGCTCTGGCGCGGCGGTGACCAGCGTATCCGGATCCTCGTCAGTCTCGCCAGGGACGATTTCCAACGTGTCCCGGTCCGCAGACCGTGGCGGTTTGTTCATGCTCTTCGACGATACCTGATCAGAGCGCGATTTCTTACCCCAGGAGGAAAAAAATAGTTGCATTCTGCTGCGATGCGACGCCATCTCTTCGAGAGGTACCATCCTCCGTTGCAACGAGCATCCCGATTCTTCATCAGAGCAAGGCCGCGGCCTTTAGAAACGCAGCTTTTGCGACGTTCAGGCAGCAACTGACGATTCCGACACTTCGAGCGGAAACGAAACCAAAAACTGTTCCTATGTTCAGATCGTGGATTCTTGAAGTTCTTTTCCCCTTCGAACCGCACGGGTCATGAGCGGCTACTTTTCGTCGCAAGATTCTTCGGGCTTGCTGTTTCCTCGACTCGGCGCGCCAAAACCAGGATTCGGCCTCGCCGACGCCGCTCCCGCGCTTGAATGCGCCGGCAAAACGCTCTCCTACCGCGAGCTTGCGGGTGCGTGCGCGGATCACCTCGCGGCGCTCTCGTCGCGCACCATTGGACAACCTCCGCGGGTAGCGATCTCGGCGGTTCCTTCGATCGACACCGTGGTTGCGCTGGTCGCGCATGCCTGCGCGGGGATTGCAAGCGTGCCGCTCAACCCGAAGCTCGGCGCAGATTCACTTCGCCACATCCTTCGGGACGCGCAGCCGAGCTGCGTGTTGGTGCCCCGAGACCATCCAGCGCTCGTCGAACAGGTGCGCGCGGTGAGCGACGTGCCAACCGTTCCTTTTCCTTTGCCGAACTCAGATTCCGCGAAGAACTCAGATTCCATAAAGGCCGCAGCTCCAGCCGAGATAGGTTCTCCGATTTCGGATGGGGCGCGGCTGATTCTGTATACATCCGGAACCACCGGGCCGCCGAAAGGCGTGGTGCTCACCGAGCAAAATCTAAGAGCCAATCTCGACGCGCTGGCGCATGTCTGGCAATGGACCGAGGACGACCTGTTGGTGCATGCACTGCCCCTATTTCACGTGCACGGACTGGTTCTCGGGGTGTTCGGTTGCCTGCGCGTGGGAGGTTCGTTGCGGTTGGTGCCGAAGTTTGATGTCAACGCAATCGACAGCGCGTTGGTGCCGCCGCCTTCCAGTTCCCCGACAAGCAGTTCCCCGGCGGGCAGTTCTCCCGCCAATCGTCGTTCTGCCACCATGTTTTTTGGAGTGCCGACAATGTATCGGCGGCTCGCGGACGCCGCAGAACAATCCCCTCGCCTTCGCCAGGGACTGGGCAAGATGAGGCTCTTGGTTTCAGGTTCCGCCGCGCTCCCTGTCTCGGTCCAGGCGCGCATTCAAGAACTGACCGGCCGAGGTGTCCACGAGCGCTATGGGCTTACCGAGACGCTCATTTTGTGCGCCGTGCCCTCCTGGGCCCCTCCGGAACCTGGGTGCGTTGGCCCACCGTTACCCGGAGTCGATCTTCGTCTCCGACCTCTCGACGGGAAAAACGAACTGGGAGAAATCCTCGCCCGCGGCCAACAGGTGTCTCGAGGCTACCTCGGCGGCACAGATCGCGAACCCGGCGCGTGGTTCGCCACCGGAGACCTGGCTTCACAACGCCCCGACGGCAGCGTGCGAATCATGGGACGACAATCGACCGATCTCATCAAGACCGGCGGGTTCCGAGTGGGCGCGGGCGAAATCGAGCATTGCTTGCTCGCGGATCCCCGGATACGCGAGGTCGCGGTCGTCGGCTGCTCGGACGACGATTTGGGACAGCGTATCGTCGCGGTGGTGGTTCCCGCCCGCCCCTCCCCAACCGCTTCCGAGCTCGAACAGCGCGTCGCCGGCCACCTAGCACCCCACAAACGGCCTCGTGAAGTGATATTCGTCGAGGAATTGCCTCGAAACGCGATGGGGAAAATCAACAAAGTCGAGCTCGTGCGCAAACTGGAGAGGCCCACTTGACGCGTGAACCCCAGTCCAATGAACCCCAGTCCAGTGAAAACCAGTCTAGTGAAAACCAGTCTAGTGAAACCTCGTCTAGTGAACCCCAAGCTCGCTACGATGTACTAAGCGATACCTGGCGTCTGATTGCCCCTTCGCGCGCGTTCACGACGTTCGGAATGAAATCGCCCACCGGGTTGCCCAAACGCGACAGGCCGTGTCCGTTTTGTCCAGGAAACGAAGCCGAGACCGAACAGACTGTTCTTCAGGACCCCGCATCCGGCCCATGGAACGTCCGGGTCATCAAGAATCGCTACCCCGCAGTAGTCGAATCGGTATCAGACCACGCAATCGCTCGAGACGCGGCACGCCTTAGCGAAGGCGTGGAACCCGCCCTGGGCGTGCACGAAGTCGTCCTCGAGAGCCGTTCCCACGACGCGGACTGGGCCACCCTGCCAGAAACCGAAGCCTTCCGCGTGGTGCACGTCCTGCAGCGGCGCGTGCGCGCGCTCGAAACACAGCCGGGAATTC
This sequence comes from Myxococcota bacterium, assembly GCA_028284955.1. Lineage (GTDB taxonomy): Bacteria > Myxococcota_A > Polyangia > Polyangiales > Houyiibacteriaceae > JANQQS01. The sequence continues at coordinate 45,128 of JANQQS010000119.1, forward strand.
GTTACGTGAGCGTGTTTCGCAACCGAGGTCGGAGCGCGGGGAGCTCCCAACCCCACCCTCACGCGCAGGTCATGGCGCTCTCTCACCCCGCGCCAGAACCGCAGCGCCGTTGGGCGATTGCTCGCGCACACCAAGAACGAACAGGCCGCAACTTGTTCGCCGAGGTGGTGAATCGATGGCTCGAAGAACCCGCGCGCATTCTCTCTCGCGCAGGCGACGTGGTGGCTCTGTGCCCTATGGCGCCCACTCATTCGTTCGAAGCGTGGATTGTGCCTCGTCCGCCGACCGCTTCGTTTGCTGCCACCGAGGAGGCAACGCTCCGCGAGCTTTCAAGCCTCGGCCAGCGCGTGGTGCTGGCAGTGCTTCGCGCGGCGGGAGCAGAAGACTACAACCTCATCTGGCGGCTCATGCCGACCGAAGCATCGGGCCACCCCGCCAACTACTGGTACCTGCAGATCGCCCCCCGCAGCGGGCGCCCGGCAGGGTTTGAACTCGCCACTGGGATGTCTCTATGCACCGTGTTGCCCGAAGTCGCGGCGGCAAACATCCGCAACGCCCTCTCATAAGATCGTCATCCGCCGGAACCACATTTCGTGCCGTGCTGCTCCAGATCGCGAACGAACGTACGCGCCTGGGCGCGAAGCCGCACCGTCTGCGACCGAGACCGCAGCGTTCCTCGAATCGACACATCGACGGCGCCTGCGCGACGCGCCTCAAGTGCTTGCACCGTGATCGCGCCTCGCGCGCCGGCTTCGTCAAACTCCGCGCCATCCGGAAAACGCACGCGGATTTTCGCGCCACCCGGACCCATCGGAACCTCGAATGGTCGTTCCCGCGTCGTGTCGACGGGAATATCGAGATGCACGACCGCTTCTGAACGCACCCCCTCGTCACCCAAGCGAAGCCGATGCTGGCAGTTGACGGAGGCCAAGTACGCGCCGCGCTCAACCGCGGCAGGATGCACGGACATCCGCTCGGCACGCGCAGCGGGCCGCTGCCGCACCACATCGCCAACCCACGTCGTGGGCAGCGCTTCGCCAGGCGCCGGGGAAGCATCGAACGCCTCCGCGTAGCGTGCGACCAGCGCGGCACAGGTGCGACGATCGAGCTCCCGCGCGTCGCGGCAAAGTTTGGCCTTTCCCTGCAACACGGCGCGGCAGCGTGGCACTTCGTGGGACGCCGCCGCCGCGCACAGTCGCTCGTCGCGCGATGCCCACGCCAAGCAAAGAGGGTCGCGACCTTTGCCCGCTCCCACGTCTGGACACAGCCCGGGTTCTTTCTTCAGCGCTGCTACGCGCCGCTGGCACGAACGCCTCAGCCGCGACACGCCAAGCGTATCGCAAAGCGCCGCGTCGCCATCTCGCGCCGCTTTGAGGCTCACACATACGTCGTGCAAAAACCCCGCGTAGCCCAAATCGCTAAGTCCTTCGGCGAGCTCCACGGGAAGCTTTTCGGATAGCTGGTTCGCACATTGCTTCACCGAAGAAAACGATTGAATGCTCGTCTCTACGTTCTGGACGGCTCCCGTCCAAATCTGATGGCTCGGAGGCTCCGGCGTTTCCTTTGCGTTTTCTGGGGACTGTTTCGGAGACTGCCTCGAACGCGCGCTTTGCTCCGGTCGATCATCAGCGGACGGCTTGCGAGGAGGAGATCGACGGTCGCAACCCACTGCGATCGCGACTCCGAACACCATTGCGCCGAACCCAACTGCATTGGGTCCAAGGCGGCAGAGCGCGACGATCAATAGAAACGCGTAGCGGAGCATACGACGCTCGTGTCCATAGTCGACGGGTGCATATCCGGCCAGTATGCTTGCGCGGGTGTCTCCGAATCGAAACAAGGCAGCATCATCAATGCGTTGGTGGTTCGGCGTAGGCGCCGTTTTGCTCGGCTCGGGCATGCATGTCTTCCAGCCGAAAATCTCCGAAGCGCAGCCGCCGGCTCAGTCTTCCGAAGAGGCCGACGTTCTCTCCCCCCCCAAACCGCCGGCGCCGTCTACTCCCGCCCCACCGACCACGCCTAACGCCGAGCCGCCGAATCCTTCTTCTCAGGAACCAGAGACTCCCCAAACGCCGCCTCCTTCTGCATCGTCGACCGAATCAGCCACAGACGCGATGTCGCCCCCGGATGCGGCGCCGACCAGCGACGCGGCTACCCCCACTCCGTCGACGCCGCTCCGCGTCATCGCCATCGACGCGGAGGCATCTGGAGTCGCCCCGGTCGTTGGGCGCGCGGTAACCGACCAAATGCGCAAGACCGCAGAGGCCATGGGCTACGAAGTTGTGAGCGCCGCCGATACCATCGCGGCGGCGCAGCGTTTGCGCATGCCCTACCCGCCATCGCCCGCCGACCTTTGGCGCGTCACCTTTGTCGCGCAAGCCCAGCGAGGCGCCTTCGCGCGTGTATGGGCGCACGAGGGTCAATATGTGACCGAAATCAGCGTGGCTAGTTTGGATGGAGCGGGCCCTTTTTTCGCGCGCGGAGCCTCCGGGGCCGACGACCTCAAGGGAGTGGTGGAGCGGTTGATTCGCCAGGCGCTCCCCGCCCCGACTCAATGGAACGCGGAAGAAGCAAAACGACTGACCCAGCAAACGCAATCCGCCACCCAAGCCGACGCTCCGGAGCCCTTGCCTGTACCCAAAACCCAGCTGCGCATCGTGCCCATCTCGCGCATGGCGGCGCTGCGCCCCACCCGCCGCTGGGACCTCGCGCTACAAACCGAGGCTGCGTTCGGAACCTCGAGCGACTTCTTCTACAACCATCTCGCGGGCTTGCGCCTCGGTTTTCGCATCACCCGCAACATCCTCATCGGGGCCTACTACGGCTACGCCAACCTACGCGGCCGCGACAACCGCGAGCACAACATGCTCTCCTACTTTCAAATCGAACATCGTATTCGGCTCACCCAGCGCAGCGACATCACCGTGCCGGTACGTTTCGGCGTCGGTTACGTGCCCTTCAACGGCCCCATGTTCCGGCTCGCCGCCGGGCTCAACATTCCCATCGCAAGCCGCGTCGAACTTGGCTTCGACCTCTTCACTCCGACGTTCTGGATCTTGCCCGACCGCACCACCGTATCGCTCAACGTCGGCACCGAAGTTATCTTTCGACTATGACCAACCCGCTGCTCCATCTAGACTTCGAGATTCCTTTCGATCGCATCTCTGCCCAGCACGTTGTTCCTGGCATCACCGCGCTGATCGAGCGTGTACGCGAAGACATCGCGCGCATTGGCAGCGACGACACGACCCCGCGGACCTACGACAACACCCTCGGCGCGCTTGAATCGGCGACCGAAAAGCTCGAGCGAGCCATGAGTGTAGTCGGCCATTTGGAATCAACCGCTACGTCGGATGCCCTGCGCAAGGCGTACAGCGAGGTGCTGCCCCAGGTCAGTGAGCTCTATTCGAGCATTCCTCTCGATGAACACCTTTTTCGCGCGCTGCGAAGCTTTGCCGAAACCGAAGAGGTTAAATCGCTGTCGCCCACGCGAAAGCGGTTTCTCGAAAAAACAATGAGAGAGTTTGTGCGCCATGGCGCGGAGCTCGACGCAGCCGGCAAAGCGCGGCTCAAAGAAATCGATGTCGCGCTAGCGAACGCAACCACGCGGTTTTCACAAAACGTGCTGGACGACACCAACGCTTTTGAACTGACGATTACCGACGAGGCGCAACTGGCAGGGCTTCCCGAGCACGCGGTCAACGCCGCGCGGGCGTCGGCGAAAGCAAAGAACCTAGACGGCTGGCGCTTCACACTGCATGCGCCGAGCTTGATCGCGGCGCTCACCTATCTCGAAGATTCCGCGATTCGCGAAACGATGTGGCGCGCATACAACACGCGCTCGAGCCCCTCTTCGTCCAACGCCGCGCGAAACAACAGTCCTTTGATTCGCGAGATCGTGAAGCTGCGGCGAGAGAAAGCGCGGCTGCTCGGCTACTCCAGCTTCGCCGACTTGGTGCTCGAAGAACGTATGGCCAAAACCGGCCAGCAGGCGCGCGATTTCGTCGACGACCTGCGCGCGCGCACGGAACCTGCGTTTGCCCGCGAGCAGCAAGAACTGCTTGCCTTTCGTCGTTCCCAAGAGGGGACCGACGCCGCCGAACTCGCTCCCTGGGATGTTGCATTTTACGCCGAGCGACAGCGCAAAGCTCTATTCGACTACGACGCCGAGGCGCTGCGACCATACTTCAGCGCGGACCAGGTGATGGAGGGGCTCTTCTCAGTCGTGTCGAGCCTCTACGGCGTTCGCATCGAACCTTGGCCTGGCGCTCCGACTTGGGATCCCGCGGTTCGGACCTATCGCATCGTCGATGCATCCGGCATCTGGATCGGCTCTTTCTACGTCGACCTTTATCCCCGCGAAAACAAAAAGGGCGGTGCCTGGATGAACTCGTTCATCACCGGCGGCCCTCGGCAAGCGGCCGACGCATCGAACCAACATGGATTTGCCCCCCACCTCGGGCTCTTCTGCGCCAACGTCAGCCCGCCCGTCGACGGCGCCCCCGCGCTGCTCACCCACCGCGAAGTGCAGACGCTCTTTCACGAGTTTGGCCACCTCATGCACCACTGCCTCAGCACCGTCGACGTCCGCAGTCTGGCGGGCACATCGGTCGCCTGGGATTTCGTCGAGTTGCCATCGCAGATTATGGAAAACTGGACCTTTCATCCCGAGGCATTGAATCTCTTCGCGAAGCACCACACAACCGGCGACCCTATTCCCGATGAGCTCGTGCAGAAGCTCAACCGCGCGCGTACCTTCCGCGAAGCGAGCGCGATGATGCGACAACTTGGCTTTGCGCATGCCGATCTCACGTTGCACGAAGACTACGATCTCGAAAGCGACGACCCAGCTCGCGCCGACCCAGTCGCATTCGCTCGAGAGGCGATGAGCCCGTTCGCGCCCGCGCCGCTTCCCGAAGACTTCGCCATGATCTGCAGCTTCGGACACCTCTTCGCGAGCCCGGTGGGCTACGCCACGGGCTACTACTCCTACAAATGGGCAGAAGTACTCGATGCCGACGCGTTCAGCCGATTTGACCGAGAGGGCGTTCTCAATCGCGAAGTCGGCGAAGCCTTTCGAAGCACCATCCTCGCCCGCGGCGACTCCGACGACCCCGCCCAGCTCTTCCGCGACTTCATGGGACGCGACCCAGATCCTGAGGCTCTACTCAAACGAAGCGGTCTGCTTTAGATTTCGGAGGGTCTGGCCGCAGACCCTCCCCCCACGGAATACGATTCCGCGGGGCCGCTGTTTTTTCGGAGGGTCTGGCCGCAGACCCTCCCCCCACGGAATACGATTCCGCGGGGCCCCCCTTCCGCCGCCGCTTCGCGCTGCGCGGGGGCCCCTACGCCCCCTTGCTCTCGTCGTGCGGTGTTGGGGTGAACTGCTTTCTCTGTGCTGTTTGCGGTGACCTGAAG
>JANQQS010000120.1 GCA_028284955.1 Myxococcota bacterium
GTGTGCATCACGTTTCCGTGCCGCGCGACCTTGGGTTAGAGGCTTCCTTGGACGCGGTCGAGTGTCCGCGGCGCCTGCTGGCACCCAGACCCTCTCGTCGGGGTACGACCCCGCCGGATTCACCCAAACTCCCCCGCCAGGAGGCTCGTGACATGGTTGCCGGGGAGGTCGCGGAATATCTTCCTGCTGAGAGATTTCGATCAGCCATACTAGGCACTGCTCTAGTCTACGAGGGTCTGGCGCGCCGGGTCCGGTTCTGATTGGATCAACTAAAGTGATCACCAATCTGCTGGTGCACCGGGGGATTCTTATTGTCCGGTGTTGGCGTGCTGCGTTGACGAACGCACGAGATGTAGTTCTTGCCTCGGATGGTCTTGGTTGTTCCGTCGCTTCGTTCCACGCCAATGTAGAATCCGATTCCTTCCGCGCCACTGAAACTGTGGTTCGCTGATACGTGGTAATACGTTTGGGAGTTCGGAACCGAGAGCTTCGCGTAGTATTCCGGAACAAGCCCGTATTCCCCATTCGGACCGGTTGCATATTCGCCCGCGTGGCGAGGTGCCCCGAGGGTGAGGGTTCGTCTGTTGACGAGAATGCTGATCTGCTTGGGCATATCCACGTTCTGCGCGGTCAGATAGAAACCTTCGGAGCCGTCGCCCGGGCGATCGGCTCCGGGCTGATAGTTGATTTTGAAGTTTTTTACGGAGATCGCGAGGGCGTCCGAAGTGGAAATCTCCCCATCGCACGTGTACGTCGCGTCTCCCACGAAGTATTGCTTTTCCTGACTCTGGCTCGTTTCGTTTGTCTCCGCGACGCACCCATGAAGCACGAGGGAGCACACGTAGAGCATGGTGACGGCGTTTCTCATGGTGGAGTCCTTTCATCACGCAGCTCGAAGCAAGAAAGGTGCCGGAGGCTGCGGGAGGTCAACTGACCCAGCGCAGAAGCCAGTTCTTGGGACCGTCGTGCCCCGGTGGCGATGAACCGCGGGCATTCGTTCGTGGATAAATGTTTGTAATCGTTAACTTTGATGCGATTGCTGGCGCGTCGAGATTTCTGGCACGCCGCTCGCACCGGTCGAGCAGTAGCTGAGCGTTGCTCGAGCGATCCTTTCGATGAGCTCTGCCTGTTTGGAGACTTTTTACGGAGACGATGATGGTTGATTTCACGCGAACCGGTGGTGCTTTGTGGATTCGGTGGACGCTGGGCGTGGGGCTCTGTGGGCTGCTTGGGTGCTCGTCGTCGGGTGCGTTGAGCGCCGGGCGTTTTGATGGAGGGGCTTCGGGCGAGCCGACGGATACGGGCAACCCGGTCTTTGCCACGAGTTTCGATGCGGGGGGAAGTGACGCGCAGGTGGCCGACAGCGGCGCAGTCGCGTCCACGGACGCGTCGACCGGAACCAGACGACCCTCCACCGGCTCTTCTTCTGGGTCTCAGCCCTGCGGGTCGGTGGCTCACGGGACGAACGAAGAGCGCGTTCGCTATCAGTCGGAGGCTGTCGCCCAAGGCTCGACATGCATGTCGGAAACCCAGACTCGAACGTGTCAGAACGGAACGTTTTCGGCGTGGACGGGAACCTTCACGCACGAGACATGCGAGGCGACCAACCGAGTCACCTGGTGTCGAGGCATTCCCGCAAGCGAAGGCTTCCCGCTGTCGACCTGCAGCATCAAAATAACCCGATGCGCGAACAACTATGTGCTTCGCGATCAAACGCTTACCAACTTCGGCGCCAACGTAGACGATGCCGCAAAGAACTGTGAGACCGCGACGCGCGATTGTGTCGAGCTTTGCGGCCCGGGGTCGAGCGCGGTGGGCATGAGCCGCTGTGGCACAGGAACGTGTTCCTACGACGTGAGCAATTAGACCCGCCCCGTGACCTAGACTCGTACTGGGGCCGCGCTCATCGCGGGGCGCCGAGCTCTGTGGCGAGGGTTTGAGGAGTGTGCGCTTCGATGGTGTCGAGGCGAGCGAGGAAGCGGCGGAAGTCGCGGGCGGGGTTGTTCCGCAGGTAGAAATCGGTGATTCGGGTGGTCGCGAAGCGTACGCAGGCGGCTCTCGCGGCGGGATGAATGGCGAACCATTCGTGGGCTGTGAGCGGGCGCTCGGCAACGTAGCCGGCGAGCATGGCGCGGGCGAGCGGCCAGTCGAGGTCGTCGCGGTAGCACCATGCGAGCACGGCGACCGCAATGTCGAACGGCGCGGTGCCTGTGCTTGCGCTCTCCCAGTCGAGAATCGCGAGAATTTCGTCGCCCTCCCAGCGGACGTTGTCGCGAAAGAGGTCTCCGTGAATGAGGGTGGTGGGAAGGTCTTGAGGGAAGATGCAAATCAGCTGTTCGGTGGTTGTTCGAATGCGCGCGATGGGATCGCGCAGCGCGGCGTCGTCCCCCGAATCGGTTTGCGCACGATCGAGGCGCCGCAGCACTTCCTCGAGCGTAAAGCGCCCTCCCCTTCGCCATCCGAAGTCTGCGCCGATGGTATGCAGCCGTCCCAGCGCTTGACCCACAGCGCGTGCTCGGGCCTCGTTTACGTTGGCCAAACAGGTCTCGGTACCGCCGACGAGCTCAAACAGGGCAGTGGGACGATCCGCGACGCGGATTTCACCCGGGCCAACTTCGTGGTGGCCGGGTTCTTCTTCGACCGCCGGTTCAACGCGGCGGGGTCCAACCACGCGCATCGGGACAGGGAATTTGGCGGCGCGAAGATGGTGAAGGACGGCCCATTCAAACGCTACTCCCGATTCACCCTGTTCTTCATAGATGCGCGCGAAGTAAGAGCCGCGGCTCGTCTTCAAGATGAAGTTTGAGTTGACGCTCCCGGCTTCAAGGGGTGTCACCGTCTCGCATCGGCCAAGCCCGTACGCGGTGGCGAGCCGTTGTGCATCCTCGTCGGTGAGCGGCGTCAGCAGCGCCATCGTCCGGCTATAGCGCTCGAGCGAGCTCGGGCCAACCGGGAGGAGGCTCGCCGCCCTGACGCAAGTAGCGAAACAATAGCGCGAGCACCAAGTTCGCGTGCGTCGGAGCCGCTCGATGCAGCTCGTCGGACGGTGTCGCGGGAATAATTTTCCGGAGAACACCGTTGCGCCAGTGCATCTTGATTCCTTGCGGGGGGCGTTTCTTGATGCTCGACAAGAGCGGAGCAGGTTCACGGAGACCCCAGCTCAAAATGGCCGTGCCGTTTCGAGCATCGCCGCGCAGACGGGTGTTGAGCGATTCGCGAACCCCCAACGAAGATCGCTCCTGAGAGCCACCGCCGCAGTCACGAAGCGCGTCGCTGATGCGCGCCGCGAGGGCCGCGTCATGCTCCACGGAACGCAACGCCCGCAAGATTTCCACGGGGTTCGTATTGAGGTGCGAAGCGTCGTCCACGATGCACGAAAGCAACCGATCCCGTTCGACGGTGCGATGCATCGCGTAGGCCGCGGCCAGTGTTTCCGCGTGTCGGGGGTCGCGAGCTGCGCCCAGCAGCATGGATTGAAACCCCACACGTGAACTCGGTCGGCGTGCCGCCGTTCGCACAAGCCCGGGCCTATCCGTTGACGCATACACTCCGGGTCACTCTTATACTCGGCGTGCATGATCGAGTCATCCGGATTCACGAATTTGGTCGTCCACAACCACCAAGAATAAGGGATTTCGGACGCGTTTCGTGCAACGATGGGCGCGTGAGTTTGGACGCTGACGATCTGGTTGAGGAGTATCGCCCGCTCGTGTTGAGCGTGGCGAAGAAGGTTCGCGAAGAATACGGCCTGCGGGTCGAGACCGACGAAATCGTATCTCTCGGATTTCAAGGGCTTCTCGAGGCGAGACAACGGTTCGATGCCACTCGAGGTGTCAAATTCAATACGTTTGCCTACTACCGCATCCGCGGTGCGATTCTGGACGGCGTGCGGCAGATGGCGTACCTGCCTCGCCGGATCCACCAAGCGCTGCTCTTTGCCGAGGGCGCGGATTTGGCGATCGAGGAATACGGAGTTGCGCGGGCCCAACAAGCCGGGACTCAACGAACGGGAGCTCAACCGGCCAGAACGGGGCCGACGTCACCCGAAGATCGCCAGAAAGCGCAGTCTGCGCTCGAGGCGGTGTTGGCCAAGGTATCGACCAGCTACGTGCTGTCGGCGATGGGACAGGGAGAAGAGAAAGCTCCCGAGTCTCCGGAGGCGCGGGTGCTCGAGCACGAAGCCGAACGCGCGCTGCACGAAGCGGTCGACAAGCTGCCCGAACGCGAGCGGGTACTTGTGCGTGGGCACTATTTCGATGGAAAGCATTTCGACGACCTGGCCCGAGAGCTCGGCATTTCGAAGTCTTGGGCGAGCCGATTGCACGCGAAGGCGCTAGAAAGAGTGCGTAGCCATCTCAAACGCAATCGGAGCTAGAGCACTGATCTTTTGGCCTGATTGCGGCTTACCTCCTCGCTCTCTCCCTGCGAAAGGCTCGGAGCCTTCCTCAGTCGTTCGCTGTGGGGGCGCTC